>NZ_UQRQ01000015.1 GCF_900543425.1 uncultured Sanguibacteroides sp.
GTTTTGATTTTATCGATCTCGGTGTCAATTCGTTGTAATTCATACAGGTTCTGCAATTTCTCTTCAATTGTCAGATCTTGCATTTTTTCATTGTTATTCGTCACCATATATTTATAAATAGTTTATCGGATTTGTATTAATATCAGAAAACTGAACGGCAAATTTAGGCATTTTTTTTGTAACTAACTCATAAAAGATATCTTTTGTGAATTGTTCACTTTCGTAATGTCCGATATCGGCTAAAATAATCCGGTTCTCTGTTAAGAAGAAATCATGGTATTTGAAATCTCCCGTGATATATATGTCTGCCCTTTTTTGAATTGCTTTTTGCAGGAATGAAGCCCCGGCTCCTCCGCATACGGCTACCCGTTGGACTTGTTGATCGGGAGGGGTCGTGTAGCGGATTGTTTTACAATGAAACGTCTCTTTCACATGTTGGAGAAAGGAAAAGGGGTCAACAGGAGTATCCAATGTTCCGATGATACCATATCCGTGCGGATAGGGGGTCTCTCCTTCCGGTTGCAATATCTCCTGATTTTTCAAACTTAGTTTATCTGCCATTCTGCCGCTGACTCCCCGGGCAACTACGTCCATATTCGTGTGGGCTGCGTAGATCGCTATTTCGTTTTTGACGGCAAGTATAATGGATCTTTCAACATAGGTCGAAGGTGTAATTTGTTTTAGTCCTTTGAATATGAGGGGATGGTGAGAAATAATCAGGTTGTGTCCTTTTTGGACGGCTTCCCGTACGACATCCTCTGTTACATCTATACAAAGTAAGATCGAAGAGACTTCCTGTTCTGCATTCCCACAAATCAGGCCGGAGTTATCAAAATCGGCCTGTAGCTCTCTCGGTGCATACGCTTCAATGATTTGAATAATCTCCTGTATTTTCATGATAGATGGGTTTAATATGTAGTAAAAGGTTCATTCTACTTTAAGGTTATCCTTGATGGAAATCAATTCTTCCTTTATGCTTTTTAGTTTTTTGATAATCTCGAATCGGAGTTCCGTCTCTTCTTTTCTGTCTTTTAGCTGTAATTGGGCTCCTTTCAGGGTCATGCCTCTTTCTTTTACAAGATGATAGATCAGGTGAAAATTATCCACGTCGCTTTTAGTGAATTGCCGGTTTCCCTTTTTGTTTTTATGCGGTTTTATGATGTCGAATTCTTTTTCCCAGAAACGGATTAAAGAGGCATTTACGTCAAACATATTGGCGACTTCTCCAATGGAGTAATATACTTTTAGATCTTGTTCTTCTTTTTTCATAATCCCGTATGATTTTAGTCTGGATTATAAAGTAGTTTAGTCCATACTCTGGCCTGTATTATTAGCCGCTTCGACCATGGCGTCGAATTCTTCCGCGGTAAGGTCGTTGAAATAATAGTTTATCGGATCTACCGGTTTCCCGTTTTTCCGAACCTCGTAATGTAAATGAGGACCTGTCGAGAGGCCCGTATTCCCTAAGTATCCTATAACATCACCTCTTTTTATTTTTTGCCCTTTCTTCACGTAGGATTCTTTCATGTGGGCGTAAAGGGTTTTATAGTTAAAACCATGGTCTATAACGACATGACGTCCGTATCCTTTGTCAAAGGTGTTGCTTTCCACGACTCCGTCTCCCGTGGCATAGATAGGGGTTCCCACGCTACCGGTGAAATCCATTCCAGCATGAAATTTTACCGTTTTGTAGATGGGATGCATGCGCCATCCGTATGAAGAAGAAACGGGATGTGCCGCATTTTTGGAAACGGGTAAGATGGCCGGAATAGAAGCTAACATCTCGATCTTGTTTTTGGCAAGCTTTTCGACTTCGTCATACGATTTACTCTGAATGTAGATGGCTTTGGACAGTTGATCAATTTTTCGGGCTGTTTCTATAATCAGGTCTGAATTTTTCAGATGTTCCAAGTATTCGTATTTGTTGACTCCTCCCGTTCCAGCCCGGCGTATGGAGGTCGCTATCGGATCTGTTTCGAAAATGACACGGTATATATTGTCATCTCTCTGTTCCAGGTCTTTTAGAATATTGTCTAACCGTCTAACCTCGTTGCTTAATAGATGATATTGGGTAAGGATTTCTTCGTTTTCTCTTTTCAGAGCTTTCTCTTTGGGAGAATCCATAAAAGCAAATATAAGAAGAAGCATCACAATGGCTAAAGAGAAACTTGAAATGAATTTTTGAATGGCCTTTTTGATTCTTTTCCTTATCGTTGTCTCTATTTTATCAAAAGATAATGTTTCCGAATTAAAATGATACCCAGCTTTTGGCATAATCTGGTTTGTTTGTAATAAATTTATTGTTTCCGGCGCAAAGTTAAAAGAAATAATCTAAATTTGCAACCTTATAATTCTATGGCCTTTCGGACACGCATGCGGTTTGTTGGCAGGAGTTTAATTATTTAGAAAATTAGCTATATGAAGTCGGTAGAGATCAGACAAAAATTTCTGGATTTTTTTGAGAAAAAATCTCATATGATAGTTCCTTCCGCCCCTATGGTAATTAAGGGAGATCCCACGTTAATGTTTACAAATGCCGGGATGAATCAGTTTAAAGATATTATTTTGGGAAATGTGCGGCCGAAAGCAACGAGGGTGGCTGATTCTCAAAAGTGCCTGCGGGTCTCGGGTAAACATAATGACTTGGAAGAGGTGGGGCATGATACTTATCATCATACGATGTTCGAGATGTTGGGGAATTGGTCGTTCGGTGATTATTTCAAAAAGGAAGCGATTGCTTACGCGTGGGAGTTCCTGACCGGGGAGATGAAATTGGATAAAGAGAGATTGTATGCTACTGTTTTCGAAGGAAGTAAGGAGGATCACCTGGAGGCAGACACGGAAGCTTTAAAATTTTGGTCCGATTATTTACCCGAAGAGCGTATCCTTTTCGGGAATAAAAAAGATAATTTCTGGGAGATGGGAGATATGGGACCTTGCGGTCCCTGTTCGGAGATTCACATTGATTTGCGTCCCGAAGAGGAACGAAAATTGAAGCCGGGAAGCGAACTGGTAAATAAAGATAATCCTCTTGTCATAGAGATATGGAATCTGGTATTCATGCAATATAACCGGAAGGCAGATGGTAGCTTGGAGAATCTGCCCAGTCACCATGTGGACACGGGTATGGGGTTTGAACGGTTGTGTATGGCCGTTCAAGGTAAACGCTCTAATTACGATACCGACGTATTCACTCCCATTATTGACGAGATTTCCGGGCTCAGCGGAATCCGTTACGGGAAGGATGAAAAGGCGGATATCGCCATGAGAGTGGTGGCCGACCATTTGAGAACCATCGCTTTTTCGATTACCGATGGACAATTGCCTTCCAATGTTAAGGCTGGTTATGTCATCCGTCGTATTTTGCGAAGAGCGGTGCGTTATGCATATACCTTTTTAGGTCAGAAAGAGGCTTTTATGTTTAAATTGGTTCCCGTATTGATAGAAGTTATGGGACAACATTATCCCGAACTGTCTACCCAACGGGTGTTGATAGAACGCGTGATCCAAGAAGAGGAAAATGCTTTCTTTAAGACGTTGGATAAGGGAATAAAGTTATTAGACAGGATTATTGCCAAAACGAAAGAAGAAGATTATGTGACGGTTCCGGGGAATGTGGCTTTTGAACTTTATGATACGTATGGCTTTCCTTTGGATTTGACGGAATTGATCCTTCGGGAAAATGGTTTGGTTGTGAATCGCCGGGAATTTAAAGCGGAAATGGAGGCTCAGAAAGAACGTTCCAGATCTGCTGCGGCTGTAGATACCGACGATTGGGTCGAGTTAATCGTGGATGATACGCAAGAGTTCGTGGGGTACGATTATACGGAGACCGAGGTGCAGATAGCCCGTTACAGGAAAATTGTTACTAAGGGGAAAACCTTTTATCAGCTTGTATTTAACATTACTCCTTTTTATGGAGAGGGTGGCGGTCAGGTTGGTGATAGTGGTTACCTTATTTCTGATACCGAAAAAGTACGGATCATCGATACTCAAAAAGAAAACGGGTTAACAGTACATGTTACGGATAAGTTACCGGAAGATTTGACCCGGACGTTTATGGCACAGGTCGATACGGAGAGACGGACGGCAATCGCAAATAACCATACGGCAACTCATTTGCTGCATCACGCTTTACGGGACGTGCTGGGAACGCATGTAGAACAAAAGGGGTCATTCGTAAGTGACGAGTACTTGCGTTTCGATTTCTCCCATTTTCAGAAGGTTACGGATGAGGAGTTGGACAAGGTCGCTGCTATCGTGAATCGTCGGATACGGGAAAATTCGATACTGGAAGAGAATCGTTCCATGCCCATAGGGGAAGCTAAGAAAATGGGAGCAATGGCGATCTTCGGTGAAAAGTATGGAGATTTGGTACGTGTGGTAAAATTTGGGGAATCTGTGGAATTATGTGGAGGTACACATGCCCATGCTACGGGACAAATCGGATTTTTTAAAATTATTTCCGAAAGTTCGGTATCCGCGGGTGTGCGGCGTATTGAAGCGATAACGGCAACCAAGGCTGAAGAATACATATTGAATCATTTTCATATGTTTAGCGAGATGGAGAACATGTTTAAGTCCAATCGCGGAATTTTGGAAAATATCCGAAATTTGCTGGAAGAGAACGTGGAGTTGAAAAAAGATATTGAAAAATTTGAAAATGAGTCGCTAAAAATAGCCAAGAACGGCCTGAAAAATAGTAAAAGGGTAATAAGGGATATTAATTTTATAGCTAAAGATGTTGCGATTCCGCCTGCTAAAGTGAAAGATTTGGCTTTTCAACTGAAAGGAGAGGTGGATAGACTGATTTTGGTTATAGGAGGCATATATAATAACAAACCCCATTTAACCGTGATGATTAGTGAATCCTTGGTAAAGGAATATGATTTACATGCAGGACAAATTGTTAAAGATGCGGCACGGGAAATAAAAGGCGGCGGAGGCGGCCAGCCGTTTTTTGCAACTGCCGGAGGCTCAGATCCTGCCGGTGTAGGGCACGCTATTCAAAGAGCCGAAAAGTTAATATTAGACAAAATTAAAGTGGATCTGGTATAAAATTTGCAATTGAATGTGTAATGTTAAAAAAAAATTATACATTTGTTTTGTGGAAAAGTGAAAACTAATTTGAGTATTACAAATAAAATTGAGAATTCTATGAAAAGAACTTTTGGATTGGTTGCGGTTATTGGTTTAACCGGACTTGTTGCTGTGTCTTGTTCTTCTTTGAAAAAGATGGAAAAACGTGCAAATGAAGTTACGTATGTGGTAACTCCTGAAACTTTGGTTACAAAGGGTGGTATGGTTGATTTGAAGATTGATGTTACTTTCCCGGAAAAATATTTCCATAAAAAAGTGACGATCGAAGCCACACCGGTATTGAGATATGAAGGAGGCGAAAAAGCTTTTGCCGCAAAAGCCATTCAGGGAGAAAAAGTGCAGGGTAATAATGAAGTAATCCCTTATGAGGCAGGAAAAACGGTTTCTTACGTAAGCCAAATTCCTTTTGAAGATGCTATGAGACTTTCGAATTTGGAGATCGATATTCTCGGTTCTAAAGGAGAAGCATCCCGGAAATTTGAACCGAGAAAAATCGGTGATGGTGTGATCGCTACGGAAACTTTAGTAGAGAATCAGCCGGCTATCGCTTTAGGAGCTGATGCTTTCCAGAGAATTATTAAACAACAGGAAGAGGCCGCAATCTATTTCTTGATCAATGCTGCCAATATTCGTTCCAAAGAGATGACCTCTGAGGAGATGAAGAATTTGCAGAAATTTGTTAAGGAAGCTGCTTCTAAGGAGAATATGAAATTGAACGGTATTGACGTCAAATCCTATGCTTCTCCGGACGGTAGTTACGATTGGAATGAGAAATTAGCGAACAAACGGGAAGCTAATTCTTCTACTTTCATGAAGAAACAGTTGAAGAAAGATAAGGTTCAACAATATAAAGATGCCGAATTTTTCAAAAAATATGTGGTGGCAGAGGATTGGGAAGGATTCCAGAAAGCTATGGAGGCTTCTAATATTCAAGATAAAGAATTAATCCTTCGCGTACTTTCCATGTATTCTGATCCGGAAGTGAGAGAAAGAGAGATTAAGAATATCGCTTCTGCTTTCACGATCATTGCCGATCAAATTCTTCCGAAGTTGAGAAGATCCATGTTTGTGGTAAATGCTGAGTTAATCGGTAAATCAGACGATGAATTGAAAGATTTGGCAAAATCTAATCCTGCTGAATTGAATGTAGAGGAGTTACTTTACTCTGCTACCTTATTTGACGACAATGCGGATAAATTAGCTATCTATAATGCATGTATCAGTCAGTTCCCAAGTGATTGGAGAGGTTATAATGACGCCGGTATGATTCAGTTTGAAATGGGGCAGGTTGATGTTGCAAAGGCTAATTTCGAAAAAGCCAATTCCTTATCTGCTAACAACAAAACAGTTCAAAATAACTTAGGTGCTGTTGCTTTGAAAGAAGGTAACATCGGACAGGCTGAAGTTTATTTTGGAGCTGCTACGGGAGTAGGTAATGAAGTTGATTACAATAAGGGTGTTGTTGCTATTATGAAGGGTGATTATAACAATGCAGTTCAATATTTTGGAAATTGCAGTTGCGTAAACGCTGCTTTAGCTAACATTTTAGCTGGAAATAACAATGAGGCTTTAAAGAAATTGAATGCAGGTGAAGATTCAGCTATGGCTTCTTATTTGAAAGCAGTGATTGGAGCCAGAACAAATGACAATGCTATGGTATTGGATAATTTGAAGAAAGCATGTGCTATGGATGCTGATTTAAAACAATTGGCTGCAACAGACATGGAGTTTGTAAAATATTTCGATAATGCAGACTTTACTTCAATTGTAAAATAATTAATTTCTGATAATTTGGAAAAGGCTATCTGTAACTCTTCAGATAGTCTTTTCTTTTTATATGCTTTTCCGTGATAGATGTAATGTTTTTTTATCCGTAATGTTATTTTTTACTTCATAAAATTGTTTTTGATCTTTTTTATTTACCTTTTCTTTAACATATTGTGACTGCGCTAATATTTATCTTTGTATCCCATTTTAGGTATGAAAGTATGAAGATACTGCTTGCGGCAATATATTTTTTGACTTTGGTTGCATGTACACATTCTGATAGTGTACAGGTAGGAGGGCGTTTTGACGTGCAGGATTCGGTTGTTCGGATTGTCGTAAACAATCGTGAATTTATTTTCCCCTTGGATGATAAGAATTTTTTTTCCGGAAAAATAGGTTTGGAACGGGCTACTTACGCGAGTGTCGATCGATTCGGTATCAGTTTGTTTTTAAGTCCCGGTGAAGATTTGGAAATCAATGCGAATTCGGTGGAGTCCGGGGGAGCGTTGCAATTCCGCGGGACGTTAGGAGCTATCAATAATTATTTGTACGAACGGGAAGTAGAAAATGAATTGAAATTTAAACTTTTCGATTTGGATGAAGAGGAGTTTGTAAAAGAGTTGCAAAATCTAATCCGGGAAAGAATATTACTATTAGAGGCTAAGAATTTTGGGGAGACTTTTTCGAATTTGGAACGGGAACGGATCAAATATGTTATTGCCGGGTGGGCTCTTTACTATCCTAACTTTCACCAAATGGATTCTTTACACGGGAAATATGTTCCGGGTCCTGTATTCGATAAATTTGTTTCCGGTTTTTCTTTGGACAATGAAGATCTGATCGGCTCACGAGACTTTTCTCGATATATATTGAACTATATATATTATAAAGGACGCAGTATGGAGATACGCGATCTTGTAAATTATATATTGGATAATATCCATAATCAGACGATAAAAAACTATTTGTTGTCGGAAGTTATCATTAGCCATGTGGCGGCGAAGGGATTAAGGGATTCGGATTATTTGCTTTCACTCTGCTGGAAGGAAGTGACGGATACGGCAAAAATATCGAGAATAGAGAGATTAGTGGATCGTTGGCGACGGCTTTCGGCTGGGGCAACGGCACCTGATTTTGAGATGGTGGATCAACATGGTGAGAAATTTTCATTGCGTTCGTTTGCCGGCGAATATGTTTATGCCTATGTATGGGCGACTTGGAATGATGCTTCCAAAGAAAAGTTCGAGGCTTTGAATCGTCTTCAAGAGAAGTTTAAAGAGAAGAAAATTCGTTTTATCATGCTCTCTTTGGATGATGTGCAACTTAAAAATCTTTGGGAAGAATATATAACGGAAAATAATATTCCGGGTGAACACTATATTATTCAGAACCGGGACGAGTTTTGTGCCCGTTATATGGCTTACATCTTTCCTCGTTTTTTATTGATAGATCCCATGGGAAAGATTATTACAGCCACGGCTCCTGCTCCTGACGGCGCTGAATTGCTCTTTAAGACACTTGATCTGTAATACTTAAGATTTTTTGAAGCTTTCCGACAGATAATTCTTTTATGAATGATATTTTTGTATATTTGTCGTAAATTAGCGGATATTTTTAATGGAGATACAATTCTCCTCAGGATGTATGTTTTAAGTAATAAAGACCAAATATGTTTATTATGAGAAGAATTAATTTAATTTTAGTGCTTATCGCATTTCTATTAAATGCATGTAATAGCGATCAGGTTAAGGTTCGGGGGAAAGTGGAAGGCTTGAATGGGCCGGTAAAGTTAATGGCTGAGATGCCGGGAAAACCGGGCTTGACCATCCTTGCGGAACAAGATGTGAAAGATGGTGATATAGATTTAAGAACGGATAGTTTAAAGATTCCGGCACGTGTTTGGGTAGATATCGATGGAAAAAGAATGCTTGAAATTATTCTGGATACGAAGGATATGATCTGGATTAAAGGTAAGATTAAATTTCCGACAGAAATTGAAGCAAGCGGTTCCGGATTGATGGATGAATACGAGAATATTAAAAAACAATTCAAAGAAAAATACGAAGAACCCATTAAGGAGTTAGAAGCTAAAAACGAGAGGATCGCCAATAGCCAGAAAAAGAGTAAGGATTATGAAATGTTAATAGGCGTCAATCAATTGAGAATTCAACGTTACTTGAAAATGCGGGCTAACTGGGCGAAAGCTTTAATTGAAGCAAATCCGGGTAAGGAAGTTTCTTTGTTTATCTTAAAAGATGAGTTGGTTGACAGCCTGGATGCACAGAGAGCTCTTTTCAAAAAGATGATGATTGAGAATAAAGAAAGTAATATATACAAAATATTAGAAGATAAATTAAAGTAAAAAACCATTTTATGGTTTTATTTTCCCGTTTTTATTACTTAGTTGTTTTTGAGAGGTGCCTTTCCCGGGTACCTCTTTTTGTTGCATAATGACGTAAAAAATACTATTTTCGCTAAATCTATTTTGTGTCGGTATGATCAAAAAAATAATAATCAGAATATTAACCGTCGTGATGCTGGTTGCCTTTATCGCTGTTGTCGGTGTGCAGTGGTTTTGGATAAAATACAGTATGAGAGAGAGTGAGATTCGTTTCTCCTCTAAAGTACATGCCGCATTGGAGCAGGTGGTAAATACGATCGATGATATTAATAATGTTCGTTATCTTACCGAAATAACAGAACACATGAAACGTATTGAAGAGGAGAGTAAAGAGATGATTCCCTGGGATTCCACGAATATGGATAGAGAAAATTTTACGGCCTTTTCTTTTATTACGCAGGTGTGGGAATATGGTAGTAAATCCTCCAACAGGAGTGCTACTTTCGTGATCGAAACCCCGGGTGAGATCCCTCCTCACAATCTGCCGCAAAGAAGGTACTTGAATCAGGATCTTCTGGAGCAAAGTATCAAGACGTTAGGGTTTGGCATTCAAGATACGACGAGTAATTTAAGCCAGCAGGCTCTGTACAAGAGGCTGGAGGATATTATGTTGAAATTGATTAAGGAGAAGGACCCGGAAAATGTATCTGTCGAGAAACGTTTGGAAGTTGTTGATATAGAGAGACTTTTGCGAATGACGTTAGATGCTAAGGACATTCGTCTTCCTTTTAAATACGAGATTATACGAAAAAAGGAATTAAAACAGAAAGTCGTAAGGGATGACCTGAAGAAAAATTTCTATTGCACGGATTTGTTCCCCAAGGATTGGATTGTCAAGGATGCGATTTTAGGTATTACCTTAGAGTCTGCTGATTCGTTGATTTACGAAAATATCGGTTGGATGTTGATCGCTTCTGCTTTTTGCATTTTTGGTCTGATGGGGGTATTTATCTTTACGATTGTAGTACTCACGCGTCAACAAAAAGTATCTGTCATTAAAAATGATTTTATCAATAATATGACGCATGAGTTTAAAACGCCTTTGGCAACTATATCTTTAGCAACATCGGCGATCGAGAAGGAAAAAGTGTTGAACGATAAAAATCAGTTATTGAAATTTAACACGATGATCCGGAAGGAAAATGATCGGATGAATAAATATGTGGAACGGATTTTACTTCAGGCTAAGTTGGATCGGAGAGAAATTCATTTGAATAAAGTAGAGGTCGATTTGAATATATTGGTGGATGAGGCCGTACAGCATTTCCGGTTGCAGGTTGAAGAACGGGGAGGAGAGATCAAAGAAGAGTTGGATCCGGAAGGATTTGTCATGGAGGCCGATGAGGTACATATGTTAAATGTCGTGTGTAATTTGTTAGATAATGCGATTAAGTATTCGTATGATTCGCTGAATATTTATATATTTACACGTCGTGTTGACGGACATTTTATTATTGGGGTTTTAGATAGCGGTATCGGGATACCTAAAGAATCTCAAAAGAAAGTGTTTAAACGATTTTATCGGGTACCGAGTGGAAACCTGCATAATGTAAAAGGCTTCGGCTTGGGGTTGAGTTATGTGAAGTCAATCGTGGAGTTGCATAACGGAACGATTCGCTTGACCTCTAAGAAAAACAAAGGGACGTTAGTGGAGATTATTTTTAAGATAGAGTAGAATAAACTATAACCTAAACATAAATTAAAAATTGAATATATGGGACATAAAATACTTTTAGTAGAAGATGATCCTTGTTTCGGATCTGTTCTGAAATCATACTTGGAGTTGTCCGATTATGACGTGGTCCATTGTGTGAATGGGCACGACGGATTTGAAGCTTTCAGGAAGGAGAAATTTGATCTGTGCCTTTTAGACGTGATGATGCCTGAAATGGATGGATTTACATTGGGTAAGAAAATTCGAGAGATCGATATGGCCGTACCTTTTGTGTATATTACGGCTAAGAGCATGAAAGACGATATGAAACAAGGGTACGAGATCGGTGCGGATGATTATATCGTTAAGCCGTTTGATTCCGAATTGCTTATCTTTAAAATAAAAGCTATTCTTAGCAGGTGTGAGCATGATGAAACGGAAGTAAAACCGAAGTTTATCGAGTTGGGTGCTTACGTTTTCAACACGGAGCTGAGAACAATCACTAAAAATGATGAGGTAATAAAGCTTACCCCGAAAGAATCCCGTTTATTGGAGTTGTTATACTACCATAAGGACGGATTACTGCAGCGGGAAAAGGCACTAAATGAAATATGGGGTTCGAATGATTATTTTACGGCAAGGAGCATGGATGTTTACGTGACGAAATTACGTAAATATTTTAAAGACGATCCTTCTATAAAAATCGAAAATGTACATGGTTCGGGATTCCGGTTAATACTGGAATAACAATCATAGATGTCCCTAAATAAAAAATGTCGTCCGAAACATTAACGGACGGCATTTTTATTTATTCTTCGATTTTTAATGTTGAAGCTTTACTGTTGGCTGAATATTGCGGTGCATATATACATTGTAAGGTGGCAATTCCGCCTTGGTAGATTCCGTCTTGTGCAATCCATACCGTATATTCGAATACATGGGTTCCCTTGGGTAGGAATTCAAAGAAGAAATTCATAGCCGCATCCGTGGTTTCCTGATAGTAGGAGATACCGCTTTGCCAACGATAACCGGAAAGTTGTTCCGTCGGTTCAAGACAGCCGGCACGTAAGTCTTTTAAGTGTACAAATTGCATATCCTGTCCTGTTTGTACGGTGATTCGAACATTGATTTTAGTTCCGATTTTTAATTTCTGACCGGTTAAAGGTACCAGAATCTTTCCGTTCTTCCCTATTTCTTCTATAAAGAGTTGTTTGTGAACGGATATTCCTCCGGAGTGAGATGCTATCTTGTCTAATTTCTCAAAATATTGTAGATAGAGACCACCCCAGGAGGCCTGATCGATTGCCTTGGTGATACTCACCTTCGTCATCTTAGGTGTAATCTCCTCTGCCGTATAGCTTTTCTTTATGTATCCCAATCTTGATTCTTCCGGCGTGACATTTATATTTTTGTTCCCCAGTTTCACCGTTAGCTGATCTTGTTGAGAGAGCTGTTCTTTTCCCGTGAGAACGAGAGCATAAATGGCATCCACGGTTGTCGGCGTACTTCCCCAGTTTTGGGTTTGTTTCTGCCGTAATAACCATTGTTTCATGAGTTCGGTATCTTTGGAATCTTCTTCGATCTCGTGAAAAGCACTCATGAGTGCGACATGGGTTTGAATAGCCGAATTGGTAAATAGGTTAGAACGGTTGTTTGCCCAGAACATGCCCATTTCTGGGGTGGTAGTGGCGTATTCCTTCAGCGAATGAAGAATGCGTTTGGCCGTTTCGACCTCACCGTAACGGTATAATGTCATGGCTGCAAGGGCTTTTTCATAAAGAGATAGGTTGACCCAAGAATCTTTGAATTTCGACAGATAGTACTTGTGTGCTTCTAAAGCATTTGTTAGAGGAATATCCCGGAACGAGCTCCTTGTGTAGAGGTATAGTAGTTGAGAGTATCCGTATCCGTTTTTTTCTTTATACTCTCTTTCAATTTGATTATCCAGATACTTTAAGGCCTGAATTTGCATCATTTTTTCTTCTTGAGACAATTCTGTCGCTCCAGTTCTTACTAATCTTGCCATGGCTTCCAGTACGTTCTCGGTGATGAAGGTATTGGAACCGGAGCCCTTAAACCAACTCCAGCCTCCATCGCTGTTTTGCAGTCGGGCTAATTTCGTCAAAGCTTGCTGGCGGATGTAGTTTTGACGATTGACGTCTAATAATTCTCCCAATAGGTGCATCTGTTCGGTTTCGTTTTGAGCCTCTCTTATCCAGGGTGTCAATTGGAGAAGGATGGATTTTAATTCTTCATTTTTTTCCAGGGGCGAAGTCAGGGTATTACCTGGTTTTCTGAGCCACTCTTTTATCGTCCGGGTAATTTCAGGATTGGCATTTGCAATAGTGGTGGCTAATGTACTGACATAGTAGGAGGCTGTTATTTCGGTGACATTATCCGTTTGTGGGGTATTAACGCTCGGTAGAGCCAATATTGCATACCAAATCGGGTTGGCTGTCATTTCGAGAGTCAACCGATAAGGAGTGATTTTTTTAGGTACATTCATTGTGAATGTTTCTTCTCCCTTGCGAATCATATAGATGGGCAAAGTTCGAGTGACCAATACTTCATTGGGAACGACTGCGATTATCTGTTGCTCTCCGTCACTGAAGAGGGAAGAAGAGGCGACCGTTCTGCATCCCAGCATATCGATATCTCCCGGTGCTGTAAAGGTGAAGCTAAAAGTTTGATTTTGGTCGGTATCCACGCTGAATGATTGCGTCTGTTTGCTAATTATTTTTTCTGTTACAGGGTCGAACAATTCTAAGTAAATGTTACCTTGTTGTTGAGACGGAGAGAGATTATTCACGGTAGCCTTGAGTACGACCTGATCCCCGGTACGAACAAAACGAGGAAGGTTGGTGCTTACCATAAACTCTTTATTGGTAATAACCGATTTTTCCAATTGACCGTAAGCCATGTCGGGGGTATGGGCCAAGGCCATAAAACGCCAGGTAGTCGTGGCCTCGGGTACGGTAAATTTAATGCTTACGTTTCCGGCGGAATCCGTGCGTAATTGCGGATAGAAAAATGCCGTTTCCTGTAAGTTTTGCCGGATTTGGACGGGAGGAACCTGTCGTTCATCCGATTTCGCTTTATCCGAATACTCTCCGGCATAATCATATTCCGTAACACTATTTTCTTCTAATACCGCATCTCGCATGACGGTTTTGGCCGGCCGGCCGGTAGCGTATCCGCGGACTATTATGGGTTGATTGAAATTCAAACCGAAAAGATTTAGTCGGTCGAATTTGAATTCGGGGATCTTATAATTTTTTGATTTAAAATCGATATACCCGTAAATGTTGGCCGTAAGTGCGTTGGAAATCCATCGAGGTGTCATTTCGTAATACCTGAGAACAGGGTTAAAATACCATGTATTCGATGCGAATTGATCTAAAGAGGCATCGTACATCCCGGCCATAAGCTCGGCTAATACGGCTTGTCCCGCCTTGTTCCGAATTGTGAAACTCCACTCTTCTTTTTGCCCGGGAGAAAGATGATCCCGGAATGTTTTGGTAAAAATATCCAATTGTTTATCGGGTTCCTGCCGTTCAATGGTGATGGCATTATAGAATAGTTGCCGATCCTTCACGTAAGTGATAAGCAATTGGATCGATTTTCCGTAATTCGCTTTGTAAGGGATCGTGAGCGTGGTGTTTTCGTCTGTCATTTCGAAACGTTTCCTTTCTATAAACTGTCCCCGGTCGTATAATTCGTATAAGACGTATATATCGGAGGCGGATGAACCTAATATGACTTTAGCTTCTTCCCCGGGTTTACAGGTCGTTTTTTCTTTGATAAGCCAATTATAAGTCAGTACAGGCGGGCGTTTATCCGATGGGGAATAGAGGTAAAAGATCTTTTGTTTGCGAATCTTTTGACCGTTGGTGGTACTACCCTCTGTTGTAAACAGATAAGCCCCGGAAGGATAAATGGACAGATCAATGTTTAGCGGATTGTTTCCGGTTTTATAAATACCGTGGAGTACCTCTTTCTCAACGGGAGCATTGTTGTCGGAATAGGACTCTTTTAAGCTGGAAAGAGGTTTGAGCTTTGCGATGGAGTAGTTTACCGTCTGTGATAACGGATTCCCGTTTGCATTGACGGCTACGATTTTTATATCGAGTGGGTTGTGCTTATTCCATTGTGTGGGTAGTTGTATGCTTAGTTGATAAGGGTATTTGTCAACATGGATTGTAAATTCTCTTGTTTGTGTCTCTCCGTTCGGGGAGGTAATGGTAACCGAGACGGTATAATAAGTATTATACATCCTGTGATAAGGCATATCTTGTGTCGTATCTGTTGCGAAGTAAATTTCAAAATTTCCGTTGCGATCGGTTTTTACTTCGCCATTAGAGATAGTACGTTTGGAATTAAATCGGTAGAAATTGCTTTTATATAGCGTGTAGGAGACCTGACAGTCGGATAAATTTACCCCGGAATAGGTTTTTGCTTTCCCTTTTACGGTAATCGTGTCACCTAATTGATAGCTTCCCGTTATAGGATCGAATGTAATTTCGAATTTGGGGCGTTGGTATTCGGCAACACTGACAAAACGTCTGGCACCATTGGTACGGAGTGATACCTGACCGTTTAATATATCTTTGGGAATTGTAAAATTTCCGGCAAAGGAACCGAATTCGTTTGTCGTAAATTGTTTGCTGGCAATCTCCTGGTTATTGGCATCCTGGAAAGTTACGGTGTACTCTTTTCCGGCGATGGCCTCTGAATTTTCTTTGTTGGCTTCCCAGGCTATTCCGCAGAAATAAATCGTTTGTCCCGGACGGTAAATGGCCCGGTCTGTAAACAGATTTACCTCGAATTGCCGTGTGGGTGCTTGATAATTAGAATAGTAGGAGGGTAGATAATTAATAGCGCCATGGGTATCATCGCCAGAAGATATTTGAAAACAGAGCGTATTTCTATAGTCCGTGGGAATGGAAGCAATACCGTTTTTATCTGAACGATATTGAGCAATGTACTGGTAAGTTTTGTCTCCTTTACTATCATATATATTTACTGTTGCTCCGGATATGGGTTTGCCGCTTTCCATATCGCATACCAATATGGAATTGGTATTTCTCTCTATTTGACGTGAAAATCCGGTAAAACGGCTGGAACTAAAATAGAGCGTATCTTTTTCCAGCGTATTCCCCTGGCTGCTGATAATCAGTTCGTAAAGGCCTATTCGGGAGATTGGAATCTGAAACGTGGTGTCGTATGAAAGCAACCAGGCAGGAAGTTTGTACGAACGGGTTGATATTTTTTCTTTCGGATAGGTTTTGGAGGTACCGGCAAGGTATTCGTCCATTTTTACATTTAATTTATATAACTCGAATTTGATGGAAGAGGTATTTTTATAATTTATGCGAATAATTTGGTCTTTTCCCGGATAAACCGTTTGAAGAAGATTAATATTCACGGCACTGCTTTTAAGCGTTTCTGCCAAATTTTTTAAGATGTTAATCCTAAAATAGTTGGGAAAGAGTCGAATTCCTTCCTGGCAAAATTGAAGGGCTTTTCGAACTTCTTTTTCCATTTCGGATTTTATGATACTCTCCGGATTCTCTTTATGGATGGGAGACTCCTGTTGTTCGATGTTTTTTCGAAGGTATAATTGAGCGAGAGTATGCAATATCTCTACCCGGAGAGGGTCGTTCCGGTATTCGTCGTTTAACTCGAATAAGGCTTTTTCATAAAGAGAGGAGGCGTTTTCGTTTGTAATATGAGTCGATACAAAATTCAATCGTTGCAGATTGGCCCATAATAATGTATTTTTTTGTCCCGAGTTTAATTGAACTTGAAGTAAGGATTGGTATAATCGAATGATATACTGGTCGCAATTATAAGGTTCTTCGGGAACGGATAATTGGACAAACTCATCTTCGGGAGCAAACAACTTATCATTCGTGAGGGGTTTTTGTTTAAAAAAATCGGGAACATAATAGCTTATGGAAGAGATTAGGTTGATACTACGATAAACAAGTAAATCGTAAAGCGTCGGACTGAATTCCCGGGAATCTTTTCCTAAAATTAAAATGTCTTTGTATTGGAGGCTATTTGTGGCAATAAGCTCCTTGGTCGGCTTTAAAGAGGCCTCGATATGTTGGAAAATCTTTTCGATAAAAATATTTCCGGTCCAGACTTTTACATCTTCCGGTATATATCCGGTGATCGGAGTCAGCCCGTTAATCTCAAAGACTCTGCTGATGTAATAGGATTTATATAATTCGGCTAAAAGCGAGTGTAAAATACTTTTTTCAACCGGATTTTTACTTGTTACGACGTAAGCTTCCAAATTAGACAGTAGTGTCGGTATACTGTCCTGATCGATTAAACTTTGGTATTTGATTTGTAGAATAATCGATTTAATCAAAAGAGGAGCGTCTTTCTTTTTTAGGGCTTGTTCATACGTTTTACGAGCTTCGGTCAAGGCTGTCCTTGGATTTTCTTCTGCCTTTTCTGACTGTCCGAACCCGTTTGTTACCAACAGAACGAAAAGGATTGCTACAAGTAATCTGATTGTTTTCATTTCCCTTATTATTTTATCAATGATCATTTTTATTATTCGTTTTTTTAATTGAATAGTTGTCCTATAGATGCTATTCAACGAAGAATTCCATAAAAATAATGATAATTTTGGATGTATAAATGACTATTCACACAAATGTACAATACAGAAAGAATCTTTTAATAAAAAAACAAATTAAAAAATCAGGGAAATAAATTACATTTGTCAGGAATATAACGTGTGTCCGGTATGAATACTTCATTAAACGGCTTATTGATAGGGATTAATAATAAGGACATGGAGGCATGGGAATGTTTGTATGCTGATTATTATGCAACATTATGTTCTTATGTGAATCGGATTGTGCGGGATAAGAATGCGGCTCAGGATATTGTACAGGATCTATTGGTGTCGATATGGAAATCTCCCCGGCAATTTTTAAATATGCGTGACTTCTCTATGTATCTTTATCGTTCTTGCTATAATAATGCTTTGATTTATATTCGGAATAGGAATCTGCGTTGGAGTATTGAACAACGGATGGCACGGGAATCCGCAAATACGGATGAAGAGATGTTTGCTATTACAATAGAAGAAGAACTTATCCGGCAATTGTATGTTTATATTCAAGAATTACCGGAGAAAGGCCGGGAAATTATAAATTTAATGATACAAGGTTTTTCCGGACCCGAAATTGCTGAAAAATTAGGTGTGACCATACACACGGTAAAGACGCATAAGAGTCGGGTATTTAAGTATTTAAGGTCTCGCTACAAAAATCCCCTTTTATTTTTTGTTTTAGGAATTTAAAAAAAATCGGATTTATGTCATACTCTTTCGGATTTCATGTATTATACACCATGAAACTCGAAAATTGGTAGGATGGAAAAAGATATATTTCGAATAATAGATTTGTTTAGGCTTTCGCGTAAAAACGGTTTAAATGAGGAAGAAAAGCATGAGTTTGAAATATTGATGAAGGACGACTCTACACGGGAAATGTTCGAACGGATAGAGGATGAAAAATATTTACACGAACGGATAGAAGAGCTGAAATCATATGATCACCGGGAGGCTTTTGCTCGTTTGAAAACTCGTGTCCGTAAATATCGTCGGTTGAAGTGGATCCGAAGAGGCGTTGTTTCGGCAGCCGTTTTACTGATAGGGGTGTTTAGTCTTGTGATATGGGATAAATCCAAAGATTCTCTTTCGCAAACGGAAATGATGATTAAAAAGAACATAATACATCCGGGGATAAAACAGGCTGTTTTAAGATTAACGGATGGAAAAACGGTGAATATACAAGATGGATTTCTCGAGATTAAGGAAAAGGGAGGAACTGCGATTAAATATGAAAAAGGAGAATTGAGTTACTTGTCAAAGGGAGAATTGGTTTCGGAAACGGATTCTAATGAATTGATTGTACCGATTGGGGGAGAGTGTTTTGTCTGCTTGAATGACGGAACCGAAGTGTGGTTAAATGCTGATTCGAAGTTAAGGTATCCGCTTGTATTCGGTAAAGCGAAACGGGAAGTTTATCTGGAGGGAGAAGCCTATTTTAACGTGAAGCAGGATGGGGAACGTCCGTTTGTCGTTCATACGAATTTTGGCAAAACCAAAGTATTGGGAACCTCTTTTGACGTGAATGCTTATTCCGGAACAGAGGGATATACGACCTTAGTGAGTGGAAAAGTGAGTTGTACTTCGGTAGAAGATGAAGAGGTTATTCTGGCTCCTGGACAACAGGCCGTAATGTCTAAATCCGGCAATATGAGCGTTCGGGAAGTTGATATACAGGAGTATGTCAGTTGGAAAGACGGGTTGTTCGTGTTTAATAATAAATCGCTGAAGGATATTATGATCATATTAGAACGGTGGTATGGAGTAAAGGTAGAATTTCGGGATAAAGGATTAGAATCCTTGACTTTCACGGGGAATCTCCATCGATATGATAATGTTACTGTCTTTTTGGAATTATTGAAGCGATTACGGGAAGTACGTTACGAAGTATCGGAAGATACGATTGTGCTGTATAAATAACAGGGGAGACGGATTTCAAATTTCTCAGGTCTGTCGTCCGTTCCCCTGAAATTACTTATAAATAATCTACAATGTTATGAAAAAAATTCAATTACTATGGCATTTTTGCCTATGGAAAAAGTACAAAAAGATTCTTATGATTATGAAATTGTGTTGTGTGTTTGTTTTCTTGCTATGTCTGAACTTATCCGCAACTGTGAGTGCACAAAATGAAAAAGTATCGTTGGATTTGGAAAATGTATCCATGGAACGGTTTCTTGTCGAGTTAAGAAAACAAACGAGTTATAGTTTTATGTATAACTCCGAATTGGTGGCAAAAGCGGGGCATATTTCTGTCAAGGTGAAGAAAAAAATGTTGAGTGAGGTGTTGGCTACGGTGTTGAAACAGGTGGGATTTGAATATGAATTTTACAATAATGTTATTTTGATTCGTCCGAGTTCAAATGTTCCGGAAGAGAAAAAGCCTCAAAAGAATATCGTGCGGGGAGAGGTAAAAGACGAAGCTGGATTGCCTTTGCCGGGGGTAACCGTGTTGATAAAAGGCTCTTCCGTTGGTGTCGCTACGGATAAGGACGGGAAGTTCGAGATTCAATTGGTAAAGGATACGGTCACGTTAGTGTTTACTTTCGTCGGTATGAAAACGCAACACGTAAAAATTGATAAATTGAAAGAGGGAGAGGAGCGTAAGGCGTTATCTATTGTCATGAAAGAAGATAAAATGGTCTTGGAAGATGTCGTGGTAACGGGATATGCCAATATCCGGAAATCGAGTTTCACGGGGTCGGCGACGCAAGTAAAACGGGAAGAGCTATTAAAGGTTTCGACGGGGAATATTATCGATGCTTTACAGGTATTCGATCCATCCTTGCGAATGATTAAAAATAATGAAATGGGATCGGATCCGAATACGTTGCCCGAATTTTATATTCGGGGACGTTCCGGAATGGAGGGCGTGAAACAGTTGGATAAAATTCAATCGTCGGATATATCGGAATATGCCTTAACGAATAACCCTAATCTTCCGATTTTTATTATGGATGGTTATGAGGTATCGATAGAGAAAGTATACGATATGGATCCGAACCGGGTTGAATCGATTAATATCTTAAAAGATGCGGCTGCTACTGCCATGTATGGTTCAAGAGCTTCAAACGGAGTGATTGTCATCGAGACGGTAGCCCCGAAACCGGGGCAGTTGCGAGTGGCTTATAATGGAACATTGGGGATTACGGCTCCTGATTTGTCGGACTATAATTTGATGAATGCGCGGGAGAAACTGGAAGCAGAAGTAGCTGCCGGATTATTGGATGCGGATAGTCCTTTGGAGCCGGGGACGAATGATTACGCCGATCGTGTGGCGGATTACAGGAATAAATTGAATAATATCTTGTTAGGAGTGGACACGTATTGGTTGGGAAAACCTTTAAGGACGGAGGTGAATCATAAACATAGTTTATTCGTGGATGGAGGAGTGGAATCTATTCGATACATGCTGGGTTTACGTTACGAGGGACAAAATGGGGTTATGAAAGGGTCATACCGGAACAAAATCGGGGCAGATTTGAAATTAGACAGTCGGATAAAGAGTGTTCAAATCAGTAATCAGGTTTCTTATGATGCGGTACGGACTCAAAATTCGCCTTATGGAACCTTTTATGATTACGTGAGAATGCAGCCATATTGGAGACCGACGGACGAGAATGGAGAATTAATACGAAGTTATAAACGGACTTACGGTACCAGCGGAGGTACGGCCAACCCGTTGTATGCGGCAACGTTGAACAGTTATAATCGTAGTAATTACCAAGAGATTTCCGATAATTTGCAGTTGAATTGGTATATCACAAAAAGTTTGCAATTTAAAGCTCAACTATCTCTTAACTGGAAAGAAGAGACGTCTAAAGCGTTTACCGACCCGAATCATCCGATTTATAATGACGTGGATCTTTCCGGCGGAACTGTTTCCGAATTGGACAAGGGAGGGCTCAATTATACGCGGAGGAAAACGTTTGGTTGGAATACCAATCTTTTGTTAATGTATAACGAGGTCATCGGAAAGCATCATAATGTTAATTTGACCTTGGGAGCAAACGTAAAGGAAGATAAAACGAATTATAACCAGATCCGGTATATCGGATTCCCTCTTTCCGGGATGAGCGATCGGAAATTTGCAAACCGGATAGATTCGGAAACCCTTCAGAGTAATCATACCCGACTTGTGGGTGCGTTCTTACAGGGAAACTACACCTTTAATGATATTTATTTATTGGATGTCTCTTTGCGTTTGGACGGATCATCGGAGTTCGGAACGAATAATCGCTTTGCGACCTTCTGGTCCGGAGGTGCGGGTATTAATATTCATAATTATGCTTTTATGAAATCACTCCCGCTGATTACATTGTTACGGGTAAAAGCAAATTACGGGCAGACCGGTAAAGTGAATTTCCCTCCTTTTGCGGCTCGTCATACTTATGAAATATTGTCTGACAGTTGGCATATGACAGGAATAGGGACGATATTGTATTATATGGGTAATGACGACCTGACGTGGGAGAAAACGAAGATGTTGAATTTGGGTTTTGATGTAAACCTGGCAAGACGCGTAAATCTGGAGTTGTCTTGGTATAATAAACGAACGGTGGATTTGATTACAGATGTGTCGGTTCCTTCGTCTTCCGGATCTACGGTGTATAAGGATAATTTGGGAGAGGTAGAAAATCGCGGATACGAGGTTAATTTGAATGTTACCGCTTTCCAGAATAAAAACTGGGATGTAAGTACCTTTGTGCGATTGGCTCATAATAAAAATAAGATTGTGAAGATTTCCGATGCTTTGCGTGAGTACAATGATCGGGTAGATGAGTATTACAATGGATATACTTCCGGAAGTGATTCGAAGAACGAGCAATACTCGAAACCCGTTATGAAATATCAGGAAGGAGGATCGCTGACCTCTATTTTCGGTATGAAATCTTTGGGAATTTCTCCGGCTAACGGGCAAGAGTTATTTCTTTACCGGGACGGTAAGGTTTCTTACGCGTGGAAATCTTCGGAACAGGTGATTATCGGAGATACGGAGCCGGAAGTACAAGGCTCGTTCGGTTTGAATTTGCGATACAGAAATTTCACCTTATACACGACGTTCCTGTTTGAATTGGGTGGAGATACTTATAATCAGACATTGGTCGATCAGGTGGAATGCGTGAACTTATGGGCCCGTAACGTGGATAAGCGTGTTTCTTCCGATCGTTGGCAAAAAGAGGGTGATATGACTCCGCTGAAATCGATAAAAGATCGTTATAATGTCACTCGTTCGACTTCTCGTTTCGTGGAGAAAAACAATACGTTGAATTTTAATTCTTTGACATTAGGCTATGATTTCGATAAGGAGTCGCTTCAACGTTTCGGAATAAGTATGTTGCGCTTATCTTTTAATATGAAGGATATAGCTGTTTTCTCAACGGTGAAGCAGGAGAGAGGATTGAGTTATCCTTTTGCCCGTACTTTTAATTTCACGTTAAATGTAAGTTTTTAATGCATAAGGTTATGAAAATATATCGATACATAATAGTGTTTTTCTTTGTTGTGGGAGGATTATCCTCTTGTAACGATTGGTTGGACATCAATGCCGATACGAAGGTGGTCCAGGAAGAACTATTCGAGAGTTACGAGGGATTTCGTTCCAGTTTGAACGGTATTTATCGTTTGTTGGGAACAAAAGAGCTATACGCTCGTAATTTGACCTGGGGTGCCGCCAGTGTATTGGGAAATAATTATGAAAAAAATACGTTGCCTTATTCGTACCGGGATTTCCTCAATGATTACGAGGCCGTGAGCGGTAAAAAATACGTGGAGGAAATATGGGAACAAGGATACAAGTTAATTTCCAATTGTAATAATTTGTTGATACAGGGAAGAGATAAGAAGGATGATTTTTTTCCGGAGGGTAAGGTTGAAAAAGATGTGATCATGGGGGAAGCTATCGGGATGCGGGCTTTGTTGCATTTCGATTTATTACGTCTTTATGCCCCCTCTTTCAAAGAGGATGACGGTAAGTTATATATCCCTTACGTGACCGTTTATCCGGAGCATCAGCCGAAACATCTTTCGGTAACGGCCGTGATGGATAGTATCATTTCGGATTTGAAGAGAGCTCGGGATATGTTAAGCTATAACGATACATTATATAACGTAGAGGCCATTCATAATGTAAAAGTCCGTTTTCATACTGTTTTTGCTTCCGTAAAAGGAGGATTTTTCTTCTCGAACCGGGGTGGACGCATGAATTATTTTGCGGCGACGGCTCTGTTGGCAAGAGCGTATTTATACAAAGGGGACAAGATAAATGCTTATCGTTATGCTCATGAGGTGTATCAATATTCAACCCGGAAAACCTATTTTCAGTTTACTCCTGCCTCGGCTTTCGAATTGTGGGACAAAAACGGGTGGCCGCAAAAAATGTATGATGATATTTTGATGGCTGCTTATAACGAAAAGATGTATGATATTTATAAGGATGAGTTGAATTCACAATCTACGGAGATTAATTTCTTCTTAAAAAATATCGACGATTTGTATCGTTCCGATGCCAATGATTTCCGGAAGACTAAATTGATTAGTGGCAGTTGGGATGATTGGGAGGAGGTCTGGACCTATCTTTCCACTCGTTGGTCGAAACCGGCAGATTTAACCTATTCGGAGGCACAGGATGTCGCTACTTATCAGGGACCTATTGCCCCGGTGATTCGGATGAGCGAGGTGTATTACATTATGTGCGAGTGTCTGGCAGAAGAGGGAAAGGTGGACGAAGCCACCGATTTATTGCAAACGGTAAGGACTGCACGGGGTGCAATCAATCCGTTACCTCTCGGGATGACGAAAGACGATTTTTTGACGATCTTGCGGAAAGAGATGGTTAAAGATTTTATGACGGAAGGGCAAACGTTCTTTTTGTATAAACGATTGGATGAACCTGTGTATGATGGTTCTTCCGGAATAGATATGACGGGTAAATGGGTTTTACCTGCTCCCTACAGTGAAACGGCATATACGAACCTTTAATTTAATGATGATGAAAAAGTTATATATATGGGGAATTGGCCTGCTTCTTTTCTTGAGCTGCCAAAAGAATGAAATGATGATTTATAATGGAGATAATTATATTCAATTCACGAAAACGTTAAAAGACACGAGTACTTTTTCTTTCTCTTTTTATCCGGAACTGAATGATTACGAATTCCCGGTAGTGGTGGAAATGTCGGGGTCGGCATGCCGGACGGAGACCTCTTATCGTGTTGTGGTGGATAAGGAAAACACGACAGCCGAGGAAGGAAAACATTTCACGATTCCGGAGAAATTAACCTTTAAGGTCGGAGCTTACCGGGATACCTGTCTGGTGAAGTTGATGCGCCGTGAAGAGATGAAGGCAGGTAATTTACAGATTGTGTTACGGATTGAAGAGAACGCATCTTTTAAACAGGGAGAAGAGAATAAATTGATTGCCGTGCTACGGGTAAATGATAAATTATCACAACCGAAATGGTGGGATGATATAGTAAACTGGTATTATTTAGGAACTTATACCGATGAGAAATATGATTTATTTATTCGTGCTACGAAACAATATGATTTGACGGGAGCGGATGAAGGGATGTTGCGGTATTATTCTTTGATGTTTAAATATTGGTTACAGGAGGAGGGACGGACAGATATTTATGTTCCGGTAAAAGGATGATAACTTTAATAAAAGAAATTATGAATGCAAAGATTATACGATATATGCTTGCCTGTTTGTTTATCGTCCAGGCTTGTTATGACGACAAAGGGAATTATGATTATATTCGTTCGAATGGGGTAACGATAGCCCTTAATCCTGTTTCGAAAATTGCTTATCTGGGAGAAATTTACTGTTATGATCCGGACATAACCTTTACCAATGTATCGGATTCTGTCGGGTTCGAGTATTGGTGGGAATATACCGGAAGCAGTGCTGCCGGAGGTGCTTATGACACGATTTGTAAGACCAGGACTTTAAATTTTAATCCGCAGGAAACGGGAGAGGTTTGGGTAAGGTTATGTGTAAAAGAACAGAGAACGGGAGTCGTGACGACCTCGGATATTTTAGCTTTAAACGTGCAGAGTTCTTACGGGAAAGGATGGATGATCCTGGGGCAGGACAACGATCGTACGACACTTTCGTTTGTTCGGCCGGGGTATGAAGAAACGGAAGAGGGGAAAAAGAGAATATACACTCCGATGGTGGATTTATACGAAAAAATCTTTCCGGAACAACCTTTAGGCACCTTGCCTGTCGGATTAAGGCAGATGTTAACGTGGTATGACGGAGCCATCATGGTATTACAAAAGAATAGTCCTCTTTATTTGAACGGGAATTCATATAAAAAAGAGGTATTACTGGACGATGAATTTGTAGGAGGAATACCGGACCAATTGGAGGTAAAGGATTTCTTTAACGGAACGAACGTGGATATCGTGTTGGATAAGACGGGAAAAATGTACGTGCGAAATTTCATGAACGTTCAAGGTATGTATCAAGCTCTTTATACCCGCGATTTTACAAATATTCCCTCTAAATACAAAGGAGAAGAATTGCATATCGACCGTGTGATTCCTACCCGGCCTATGTACGATTATATTTGTGGATTATATGATGCGGAGAACAGTCGTTTCTTATGGGCGGGGGTTGCTTATAGTGCGAGTGTCGACGTGGTGATTCCTTCCGTGATGCAAACATCCGCATCGGAATATATTGATCTGACTGATTTGGATGGGTGGGAATTGGTATTCTGCGGTACGCACACGGGAGGTTCTGCTTACGGGCAACCTCGTTTTGTGGCTATCTTTAAAAAAGGAGACGTCGTAAAAGCTCAAACATTTACGGCAAAATCTTCTCCTTCTTATTATAATGCTTCATCGGTCTCTATCATCGATGTGACATTACGGGATTTTTCGGGTAAAAAATATATTTCCGAAAACACGAAATATTACACGCTAAAGACCCGGGGATACATGTTCTTTGCGGAAAAAAACATTGTATATTGGTATGATCTTACCACGGGAGAGAGTTATCCGTTCTATACTTTTGCGAATGAGAACGCTTCGGTTGTGGCTATGAGCTCTAATCCGCAAGAATCGGAATTGGGTGTGGTATTGGATGACGGAGTCTTTGCCACGTTGAATATTGAAAACGATAAGCTGTATTCCGGAGAGCGTATATACGAGAAGTCGGGTTTCGGGAAAGTAATAGATATAGATTATAAATACCCGAATTATAACGTGTATAATTATAGAACGAATGCTAATAATGCGGATTAATCTCTCTGCGGTAAATAAATCAAAGTGGTGATCGAAAGCAAGAGTGTTTTATGGTAATTACCCCCTTTTTTAGGAGTAAATCCATAAAATCTTGCTTTCATAATACATTTAACAAAGTAGAAAAACATATGAAAAGATTCATGTATTCCGATTGAGGGATTCATGAAAAAATGAATGACAGAAGGAGATCTACAACGATCTCCTTTCTACATATAAAGGAAGAAAAATACTGTTTTTCTAATGCTTTTGCAGGAGTGAAGATCAATAAAGGATCGTTTATTGATACTGCTAAAATGGAGTGAAATTTGTAAAAAATGGATGGGTTTGAATCTTTTTAACGTGCTGATGGTGAATAACAAGATAAAGATATTATCTTTGACGGGGTGATTTTGTCTCAAGATTTTTTTGGGTTTTAATAAACGATCATTTTTTCGTGTTGGAAATGAATAGGATAGCTTTTGTATACTATGGTAGATAAAGTCTCTTTTGATGCGATAAAGCGAGGTGATATGAGAGCCTATAAGACTTTGTTTCAGCAATATTATGCGTCGATGTGTACCGTCGCCAAGCGTTATATCGGAGATGGGGATACGGCGAAAGATATTGCCCAGGAGGTATTTATCAAACTGTGGGAGAAGCGGGAAGAGTACGACACGATCCCTAACGTGGAAATCTTTTTGTATGTATTGGTACGTAATCGTTGTTTTGATTATTTGAAATCGCAAAAAGATATGGTTGACTACATGGATTCGGAGGTCGTTAATAATGAGGTTTTTTTTAGGGACTTATTAATAGAGGAGGAGTCTTATCGAATTATTTCTCAGGCCATAGAAGCATTGCCTCCGCAAAGTGCCCGTATCATTAAACTCTCTTTGGAGGGAAAACAAAATAAAGAGATTGCGGATATTTTAGGAATATCCGTGAATACCGTTAAAACGTTAAAGTATCGTTCGTTAGAATCTTTAAAAATCTCTTTAAAAGATTATTTCTATATTCTTCTGGTTTTGTTAGGGATTTAAGCTCTTCGGTTTTCTTGTCGTATTATTTTTTTTGTTTTGGGTGGTGGGTTACGGATGGATGACCGGCTTCATCTGTCGAATCGTGTCGGACAAATGAAGCCGGAAAAATTTACGCGTAGGTAATCATCGCTTTTTTATGTGTATATCATTTCAGGTAATTGTTGAAGAATGTTTCCAACTGATCGAAGGGTATTGTATCCGTACGGTCGTATAAATCCGTGTGATTTGCACCGGGTATGATCGTTAACTTCTTGTTGTCGCCTTTCAGCTTTTTGAAAGCGTCCTCGCTGAAATAACGAGAATGGGCTTTTTCTCCGTGTATCAAGAGTACGGCACTACGGATTTCATCGCTGTAAGAAAGGATAGGCATGTTGATAAATGACAGGGCCGATGTTTTGTTCCAGCCGCAATTGGAGTTTAGCGAGCGGGGATGATAACCGCGTTCGGTCTTGTAATAAGCATGATAGTCTTTCACGAATTGCGGAGCAGCTTCAGGCAACGGATCGATCACGCCGCCAGCAAGTGCATAAGTGCCGTTCCGGTAATCTGCAGTCCGTTGTGCGTTAAGTTGCTTACGTAGTTCGTGGCGAGTATCTGCATCCGTTGCATCGAAATAACCGTTAGCGTTTACACGGCTCATATCGTACATCGTCGAGGCTACCGTTGCTTTGATGCGAGTGTCGATAGCGGCTGCGTTGATCGCCATCCCTCCCCAGCCGCAAATACCGATAATGCCGATTCGTTCTGGATCGACATCGTTGCGTGTCGAGAGGAAATCGACTGCCGCACAAAAGTCTTCCGTGTTGATGTCCGGCGACGCCACGTATCGGGGTTCGCCGCTGCTCTCGCCTGTGAACGATGGGTCGAAGGCTATGGTTAAAAATCCGCGTTCGGCCATAGTTTGCGCATACAGGCCGGATGATTGTTCTTTTACGGCTCCGAACGGCCCGCAAACGGCTATGGCCGGTAATTTCCCCTTTGCTTTTTTCGGTATATACAGATCGGCTGCGAGCGTGATGCCGTAGCGGTTACGGAAAGTTACTTTGCTGTGATTTACTTTGTCGCTTTGCGGGAATACTTTGTCCCACTTTTGAGATAAATTCAAATTCTCCTTCATATTCGTATCGGCTTTAAAATGATTTTCGTTTGCTTCGACTCTCTTTATCGATTTTGTTGTCCGTTCTCTGCCTTTTCCGTGACATGGGACGCATAAGGCTGTAATTGTCAATACCGTTAAAAATAAAATTCGTTTCATATTGCTCTTCATATCTTATTGTTTTAATACAAAAATACGGAATAGCCATATATCGTATCATACCAAAAACAAGGTTCGATTTACCTTATTTACGGATTTTGCAATTTTTACTATTGTTTGATGTTCAACGATATTACCTGAATCACGGAATATACGGAAAGATTTACCCCGATTACCGTTTTCGATTGTGATCCCGGCTCGGGTACGATAAAAACACTATCTTTGTTCTGAATAAAAGTCGTCGCTATGGATATGAATGAATCCCCTATATTGAAAGTAGATACAATCGAACAATACAATAACCTGTTCGATTTCGAGACTCGACATCCTCAAGTCAACTTCGTCGATTTCGACACGGTGGAGAGTCAGAAACCGTATCGCATGACGGTCGGTTTCTATTCGATCTTTTTGAAAGAGACGGTAGCCTGTACGATAAACTATGGAAAGACCAAATATGATTTCGACGATTGGACAATAGTCAGCATTGCTCCGGGACAAACTGTCGGTTATTCCACGATCGAGGGAATCCCGACTAAAGCCAAAGGCTTGCTGTTCCATCCTGATTTCATTCGCGGTACTTCATTGGGGCAGAAAATTAAAAAATATTCGTTTTTTGCCTACGAGTCTAATGAGGCACTACACCTCTCGAAAGAGGAGCGAACGATCGTTATCAACTGTATGTCTATAATAAAAACGGAATTGCAACATGCCATAGATAAACATACCAGAGGACTGATTTGCACGAATATAGAATTATTGCTGGATTATTGTCTACGATTTTATGAACGGCAGTTTATCACGAGGCAGGATATGAATCTCGACGTGTTGGCTCGCTTCGAGAGACTTCTTGATGACTATTTGAGTACGGGGATTGCTTCGGAAAAAGGTGTGCCGTCCGTTCAATATTTTGCGGACAAGATTTGTCTCTCGCCCAATTATTTCGGTGATTTGATCAAAAAGGAAACAGGGAAAACGGCAAAAGAATATATACAATTGAGAATGTTGGACGTAGCGAAGGAAATCTTGTTTGATTATAGCAAATCGATTACCCAAGTCGCTTATGCGTTGGGTTTCCAATATCCGCAGCATTTCGTACGGTTTTTTAAAAGATATGCAGGCATAACGCCTAACGAATACAGACGGGCGAATTGATACCTCGGTGACGACAGACTCCGTTTTCGCCATCCCGTAAAAAAACAAACTATAGCACTTGGGGACGGGGCAAAAGTGCTATTTTCTTTCTTTTACCGATAATTTCTAAATATACTCTATTTCCAAAGTTTTTTTTCGTCAGTATTTTCTAATACTCTCATCTGTTGAATGGCACTATAATTGAATTTTATAAACCGTTCCCCCTGCGGAATCCTTTGCTCTATAAATACCGTATTGAGATTTCCCATATTAGAAAGACATATCAATTCGTTAATAGAAGTATAGTCACGGATATTTCCTTATTAATTCAGAATTTTGTTCGTGTCACATTAATATATCAGCTTCGTTTACATAAATAGTGCTCGCCTGTTTACGTTCGTTCGGTAGATAGCACTTTGCCCTATTCTATTCATGGCCAGAAGACAACTTTTCTTTAGCACTTAGGTAGCACTTAGGAACGGGGCAAAAGTGCTATTTGAAATGTTAAAAAGCAAAATAATTTGAGGTTCGAGTCATCCTTTTGATTTTGTTTGTCGTTCTGTAAATGAAGGAGAGAAGATTTATGTTAGAACCGAAAGATTATAAAATATCCCGTTTGATTGCCAAACAGTTTGTCCACGGGCTTTCCCCCGGGGAGGAGGAGAAGCTGGAGCGTTGGCTGGCTGAAGATCCGGATAACCGGAGATTGTATGACCGGATTATGGATTCGGGTAATAAATCGGAGCGGGATAAATACGTGGAAGGCTTAGATATTGAAAAAGAATGGAAAGCGGTTGAAAAACAGATATTTCCTTACAAAAAGAGAAACCGGAGGTTAGGTTGGGGAATCGGAATTGCCGCTTCGATAGCTTTGCTGGTCGGGGTCGGTATGTGGTTTTTTCAACAACGGGAACAGGTTGTTCCGCCTGCCGAATTTGCCGGTATTCAGGTAGGAACATCCAAGGCGATTTTAATTACGTCCGAGGGGAAACAGATCGAATTGCAGGATAGTAGTGTTCAACAGATCGTTTTAAATAACGGCGTCGTGGCTTTAAACAATGGAAAGAGTGTGGCCTTGCAAGGAGGGAAACAGGATACGGTAGCGCAGGAGATTCGTTATTCCACGATTCGTATTCCGCGGGGGGGAGAATATAACCTGACCCTGTCCGATAATACCCGGGTGTATTTAAACTCTGATTCGGAGATTCGTTTCCCGGAGCAATTCGGAGAGGGAAAACGAGAAGTGTTTTTAACGGGAGAAGCATTTTTTATGGTGGCGAAAGACAAGAAACATCCTTTTGTTGTCAATACACCGGGTAAATTACAAATAGAGGTTTTAGGAACGGAATTTAACGTGCAGGCTTATACCGACGAGGAGGACATCGAGGCGACCCTAAACGAGGGTGCGGTTCGGGTGGTTTCGGGTGATCAGTCTATCGAATTGCACCCGAATCAGCAAGCTGTTTACAATAAAAAAAGTGGGGAACTCTCTTCGCGGGAAGTGGATGCCGATGCTTATTCTGCTTGGAAAGACGGGCGCTTTGTCATGAAAAACGAGACGTTGGAATCGATTATGACCCGGTTGAGCAGATGGTATGATATTCATGTTTTCTACGTGAACGAGGAGGTGAGAGACTATCATTTCTCCGGGGAACTGGAGCGTTATGAAGATTTTCCGGAAGCCTTGAAAATGTTAGAGAAATCGGCAAAGATCTCTTTTGAGATCAACAAAAACAACGTGGTGGTGCGTAAAAGAATGTAATAGAATTTGAGTGTTAAATAAAAAAGCAGAAGATATTGGTCCTATCTTCTGCTTGTAAATTGAGTTTAGATAACGATTAACAAATCGATTATTAATCATTAAGCATGTAAAAGTATGAAAAAAAACGGAATCGGGGTCTTTGATGAGAATCAAAGATTGCTAAAAATGCGATTTATTTTTAAACGCTGCGTTCTTCTTCTGTTTATGTCGATTTTCTTTTTGCAGGCCAATGCTGCCCGGCAAGTTGTAAAATTGACCATGAACATGAAAAATGCCACAATTGATGAAATCATTACAAGCATGAGTAAAGAGACGAGCTATCGTTTCTTGTACCAGGTAGAAGAGGTCCTAAAATATGGAAAAAGAGACCTTAACGTAAAAAATGCAGCTTTAGAAGAAGTTTTAAATCAGCTGTTAAAAGGAACTTCCCTTTCTTATGAAATCCAGAACGAGGTAGTGATCATTACTCCTGTAAAAGACGAGAAAAAAGAGGAAAAGAAAAGAGTAATCAAAGGAAAGGTCATTGATACTCAAAAAATACCTTTACCCGGCGTAACGGTGGTGATCAAAGGTACGACCTTGGGTGTATCAACGGATATTAATGGAAAATTTACCATTGAAATACCCAAACAGGACACGACCATTCTTGTCTTCACTTTTATCGGAATGGAAAAAGTAGAACATCGCCTGAGCAAGGACCCGAAAGACGATGAGAAAGAGTTGGTTATCACGATGAAGGAAGAGGTAAAAGAGGTGGAAGAGGTGGTGGTTACCGGATACGCTAATATTAAGAAGGAAAGCTTTACGGGTAGTTCGGTTTCTATTAAGAGAGAAGATTTGTTGAAGGTTTCGAAAACGAGTGTGATAAAGGCATTGTCGACTTTCGATCCCTCTTTTCGGATACAACAAAATAATAAATGGGGGTCGGATCCGAACGCTGTTCCGGAAATGTATATTAGAGGCCGTTCCGGTATCGGGGTGAAGGATCTGGATAAGGATGCTCTGTCCAAATCTTCGTTAAAAAACAATCCGAATCTTCCGGTATTTATTATGGATGGATTCGAGGTAAGTGTTCAGAAGGTGTACGATATGGACCCGATGCGGATAGAGAATATACAAATTCTAAAGGATGCTTCGGCTACAGCCATGTACGGATCCCGGGCGGCAAACGGTGTTGTGGTGATTACGACGGTAGCCCCAAAGCCGGGAGAAGTGGTCATTACGTACAGTTTGACCGGAGAACTTTCAATGCCCGACCTTTCCGATTATAATTTGGCAAATGCTGCTGAGAAGTTGGAAATCGAAAGAAAATCAGGATTGTATGATCCGAATGTTGCTTTCGGAGGTGGGGGAGGTTGGACGTCGGCTTTAAATGAATATAATAGACGTTTGGTGCGTGTAAAAGAGGGGGTTACTACGGATTGGCTCTCTTTGCCTTTACGGAATGCTTTCAAACATAAACACTCCTTATCTGTTGAAGGGGGTAACAATGATTTACGATATGGTCTTGATGTCAGTTATAAAAACGATAATGGTGTGATGAAAGATTCCTACCGGGATAATTTGGATTTAGGTTTTCACATCGATTACCGGATAGGGAAATGGTTGCAGGTGGTAAATTATATAGAATACAGTTATACGGATGCTACCGAATCTCCTTATGGTGATTTTAGCGATTATGCTCATTTACAACCGTATGACCGTCCTTATGACAAACAAGGTAACCTTATTCGGGAGTTGGAATTTTCTAAAAAGAGTGATAATGTAGGAAAGAATAATCCTTTGTACGAGGCATTATTGAATAATTTCCAGTACGATAAATCGGATACTTTTATCGAACGTATGATGGCTCAGATTTACGTGACGGATCATTTTCAATTAAAAGGACAGTTTGCCATAACGAAATCCATATCTAAAAATGAACGTTTTGTTGATCCTAAATCTTCAAAAATATCTTCAACGGAATATATGGGAGACCTTTATATCGATAAAGGAGAAGAAACCAAATGGGATGCACAGGTGGGTGTTTATTACACAAGAGTGTTTGGAAATGCACATGCCTTGAATGCTTCTTTGGTGATGAATGCGACGAACACGAAAACAGAGAGCACTTCGTCTCATTATCGGGGATTTCCGTCCGGAAAGTATCACTCTCCTAATTTTGCTGCAGAAGTTTATAATAAACCCTCGAAATCTGAGAATCTAACTCGATTGGTCGGTTTTCTTTTGTTAGCCAACTATACCTGGAATGATATTTATTTGGCAGACCTTTCTGTCCGGTTTGACGGTTCATCCGAATTCGGGTTGGATCAGAAATGGGCGCCTTTTTGGTCCGGAGGTTTGGGAATCAATGTGCATAATTACAGTTTTTTAAAGGATAGTGAAGTAATAACCCGTTTAAAATTAAGAGGTTCTTACGGTCAGACCGGAAAAACCAACTTTGCCCCTTACAATGCAAAAACGATTTACAAGACTTTTGATCGTTGGTATATAGCCGGGTTCGGAGTTGGCTTACGGGCTTTGGGAAACAAAGATTTGAAATGGGAGACAACGAATAAGATGAATATTGGTACGGACTTAGGCTTTTGGAATGAGCGTATCGCTTTGAATTTTGATTATTACAGGGATAAGACGGTAGATTTAATTACGGATGTTACTCTACCCGGTTCTTCCGGATTCTCTTCGTATAAAAGTAATATGGGAGAGACTTTGAATGAAGGTTTTGAAATCAGAACTCAATTTGATGTTGTAAAAAGTAATAACGGTTTGTACGTGGCATTGTGGGGGAATATGAGCCATAACAAAAATAAAATTTTAAAGATTTCCGATGCTTTAAAACAGTATAACGGTCAGGTAGACGATTATTATGCCGATGCGGAAGAGAGTCAAGAGCAAGTTCTCTGGTGGGATAAGACAATGGAAGAATATGCCAAACCGTTGATGAAATATGAAGAAGGAGCTTCTTTGACGTCCATTTTCGGTGTCCGTTCTTTGGGTATCGATCCGACAACCGGTAAAGAGTTATATATCTATCGGAACGGTCAGGTTAGTAATCAATGGAAGGCATCACAACAAGTTGTACTTGGAAATACGGAGCCGACTGCCAGTGGTGCTTTCGGGGTAAATGCTACTTATAAAGGCTTTAGTTTATTTGCTTCTTTCTCTTATGAATGGGGAAAACAGATTTACAATGAAACCTTAGTCAATAGTGTGGAAAATGCGGATATCGAAAACAGTAACGTGGACAAACGCGTACTGACTCAACGTTGGGAGAAACCGGGAGACATAGCTCCGTTAAAAGATATTAAGAATAGAGATGCGGTAACTCTGCCTACTTCCCGTTTTGTACAGGATGAGAATGTATTATCATTAAGTACCTTGACGTTGAGTTATGACTTTAAACAAGATTTATTACGGAAAATTTATTTAAGAACGCTTAATCTGGAATTCCAAATGAACGATATTTTCCGTTTGTCCAGTGTAAAACAGGAACGAGGAACCAGCTATCCGTTTGCAAGAAGTATAAATTTTACCTTACGTGCAACTTTTTAGAACTTAGGTAATATGAAAAAATATAGATTTTTATTTTTATTGTTTTTACCATTCTTTATATCGGGATGTAACGAATGGTTGAACGTGAAACCGGAGGATGAAATTGATGAAGAGGATCTTTTTAATTCTGCCGACGGTTTTCGTCATGCCCTGAATGGTGTTTATTATACCATGGGAACAAAGAATTTGTATGGAATGAATATGAGTTGGGGAATTGTAGATGCCTTGGGGCAAGTGTACGATTATACTTATGGTTCCAATAATATGAAACCCATGGAATATGGAGCTGCCAAATACAGTTGGGATAACGAGAATCTGAAGCCGGAGCTCGAATCCATGTGGAACGAGACGTATAATATCGTGGCCAATTGCAATAATCTTATAAAGAATATAGAAAATACCGACCCGGATATTTTCCCCCTGAAAGAACGGGAAAAAGCAATGATTTGGGGAGAAGCCTTGGGTTTACGTGCTTTTTTGCAGTTCGATATGTTGCGTTTGTTTGCTTCGGCACCTGTAACTCAACCCGGAGGTAGAAAATTTATTCCTTATATAAATACGTATCCGTCTTATGTTTCAAATAAAAAAACAGTGGATGAGTGTCTGACATTGGTTATAGAGGATTTGAAACAAGCTAAAAAATTGCTTTGGCAGATTGATACTGCTAAATCATTTACTCCGTCGGTAACTTTTGAGATGTCCGGAACGGGAGATAATATCTTTTTCTACCGAAGGGGGTATCATATGAATTATTGGGCCGCAACAGCTTTATTGGCACGGGTTTATTTATATGCCCAGAAAGAGACGGAGGCATTGGAGCAGGCGAATGAAATAATCACTTTTGTTGCCAAGAACAGTGCTTTTCCGTTTAGTACCTCTTCCGGTGGTTCAAAATTGTACAGAGACGTGATTTTTGGTTTGTACGTGATCGATCTACCGGAATTAAATCAAAAAATAAATGATATTACGGATGAAGACAAGGCTACCTTCTTATGTATATCCGAAATTGAAGATAATTATTTCGGGAAAGATTTAACATATGATGATAATCTTGAAACATTTATTTCTAATGATTGTCGTTATACAAATTGGATACATGACTGGGAAAATTACAACTCTTATTATCGACTGAAAAAATATGATGATCCTACCAGTGGCGGTTCTACGCAGATCGAGATCAGTAAAACATTGGTTCCGTTGATTCGAATGAGCGAGATCTATTATATGGCTGCTGAAATTTTAGCTAAAAAAGATGCTGCCGGATTGGCAAAGGCAAAAACTTATTTGAATTATGTAAAGGAGGGACGGGGTTTGAAAAAAACGGATCAATCTATAATAGACGTGTCGAATGCAACTACAGAAACATTCAATCATTTGTTAATTAATGATATGCGTCGAGATTGGATAGGTGAAGGTCAGACTTTTTACCTGTATAAGCGTTTGAATAAAAATATTCCGACAGAGTCGGGTAAAACGATAACGGCTTCAGAGGAACATTTTGTTGTGCCTTTGCCGGATAGTGAAACTAATATTAATTAATACAATTATGAGATCTTTTATTGTTTTTGCGTTAATATTGATAGGAGGGTTGACCTCCTGTGATAGAAAAGGGATTGAAGAATTTTCCGATAATAGGGTATTTCTTTCTTTTGTAGCGGATGCGACGGTAGATAGTACTATATTATCCTTTAGGACCTATAATGAAGATAGAGTTTCAGTAGAGATTCCAATAAGAACCAGAGGAAAATGGTTAACTGAGAGCCGGGGATTTAGAGTGTCTGCTGATCCTAAGTTGACAACATTGCCAACCGAGTTATATGAATTGCCAGAAAAATGTGAGTTTTCTGCCGGGCAGGAATTAGATACAATAACGATTACTTTTCTGAATGATCCCCGGTTAGCCGAGAATGCCTATCGTTTTGTATTGCAAATAGATGAAAGCGAGGATGTGAAAGTTGCTGCTGATGTAAAGTATCAACGAGCTATATTTCAGGTGTCTGACAAATTGGAACGTCCGAAATGGTGGACGGAGTTGGATGGAGGATATGGTGGAAGTCCATCATTTAATGTAGCGGAAAGTTATTATCTCGGAGATTATTCGGAGACGAAATATATCATGTTTTTGGAAGAATTGGCTAAGGATGATATTGTTTTTGACGGAAAAGACCGCATGGTGTTAAAAAAATATTCTCAACGATTAAAGTACCGGGTAGAGGCCTTTAATAATGATCAGGCTAATCAAGATGCCGGATTGACACCGTTAAAAGATGAAAATGGCGAAAAAATAGTAATTCCTGTTGTAGGTTAAAAAGGCAAGAATATGAAAAATAATGTATTATGGATATTGATTGCATTCTTGGTTGTCGGTTGTTTAGACGATAAAAGCAATTATGATTATAAGGATATAAACGATTTTGACAATTGGCAGAATGTGGGTGTGAAGAACATTCAGGATAGTTATACGCTTTATCCGGGAGAGTCCGTAACATTGGAACCCAAAGTACGCTTTTCGATAGATACGTTAAATCCTGACGCTACTTATGCTTGGTATATAGAGAAAGATAATAAACTGACGAAAGTTTGTGATCAACTGTTTTATACGCATGAAGCAGTTGTGATTGGAGAATATAGACTGATATTATCTGCAACTGATAATAAAACAGGGGTGGTATTTAGTCATGGAGTTGACATAACGGTTGTGTCTCCCTGGAAAAACGGCTGGATGGTACTGTCGAAGGGCGGATCGGGAGAATCACAGCTCTCGATGATTCTTTCTAAAAAGCAATCTAAATTTGTAGTGGATATTGAGACCGGAAAGGAGAAGAGTGTGGATACTGTAGTCTATATTGGACAGAATATAAATGTTGTTCCCAATTTAGGTCGGGAACCGTATAAATTAGTTGAAAATTTTATTTATGAAGAGTATGCTTATGATGTTGATCTTCAGGATGAGGTGATGGTTCTTCAAGCCAGTGGTCCCGTGGAGTTAAACGGAAATGATTTGTCTGTAATCGGTTCGACTAAAGATGAGTTTTTTGATGGAGTGCCCGCCAACTTCGATCCCGTGAATGCCGCTCTTTCCTGGGGAGGAAAATGGTTGTTAAGTAGTGACAATTATGTGTATGAGGCGACTATGTCCGTTGCTACAGATTTGCATTCCGGTCGTTACTTTAAGGAACCGATATTCAACAAAAAGAAAATAAAACAATTGCTGCCTTATTGGAAAGCTTCTCCTTATGGGAATATTGCAGTTATCGGAATCGACGAAAACAATACCTTTTTCGGAATTGTAGACCAATGTAGCGTTAAAAATTATTACGAAGGTGATTTTACAATTGTTGCCGGTGGAAATTATACAGGTAGTTTCATGGAATTGGGTAGCCTTAAGGGTGCAGATGAATCTTTGTTTAAAAACATCGATGGTGAATATATTTTTCATGCATGGGAAGACTATCCGCGTAACAAAGGAATTTATCTTTCTATCTTAAAAAGAGGGAGTGATTATTATTGGCATAATTACACCTTTGAATTTGATGGATATCGTTACAAGCCGGGGATGAAAATGATTGTGTCAAAAAGTAAGAGCGGTCTTTTGGATGCTTCTGTTATGAATAGATATCAGGCTGCAAGCGTATTACCGTGGAAAAAACTATTGATGATTGCGAGTGGTAATACCTTGCATGGCTTTGATTATGTCAGAAGCGTTGCAGGTTTTGTTCGGATACTCAATGCACCGGTTTACGGATCTGAAATTGTAGATATTGCTGTAAAGGATTATAAATCAGATAAAAATAATGCACATTTGGCGGTGGCTTTAAAATCCGGTGAGATTTATGTATACGAAGTAAAGTACGATAAAGGAGAAGAGACGGTAGAGTTATTGGAAATTTATCATAAGGACGGATTCGGGGAGATTGTGGATTTGGAATATAAATTCGGATCCGGATCAAGGCCGGGATCTAGTGGTTTATATTAGTATGTTGTTTTAGTGTTTCGATAAATAGTCGAGGGGAGTTAAACTCCCTTCGATCTATTCTTGTTGTTTGTTCGTGTGGGTAATTGTATGTAAATCAGAAAAAACGTATGAAAAAAATATTATTGTTGTTGTCGTTGGTGTTTGCTTTTACGGGAGGGGATGCCCAGCAGAAGGCAAACTATAAATTGGCAGAGAAATTTAGGAACATTTCGCTCGAGAGTGTCGTCGGGAAAAATAGTATGAGTATATACCCGAAGGCTATTAACGGTACGGATAAGTTCTGGTTCGAATTTTACACGGGGGAGGGGAGGTTGTTTTATTTCGTCGATCCGGCGAAAGGGGAAAAGCGGTTGCTTTTCAATAATTCGGATCTTGCACAAGGGGTGAGCCGGATTACCCGGAAAGCCTATAACGAGAGAGATTTAAGGATCTCGGGTATAGAGTTTTCGAAAGACTTGTCGAAGATGACCTTTTCGATGGACGGTCATTACGAATTTGATTTTAAGACTAAAAAAGTAAAAGCTTTGCCGGAGGAAGAGGCATCGGAAGAGGATAAGCAGACCCGCTACTCCTGGATGGTTTTTTCTCCGGACGAGAAATATATCCTGTACGCTAAAAATCATAATCTATACGTGCGGGGCAATAAGTACAAGGGAATGGATACGACGGAGATCCAGTTGACGACCGACGGTGAAAAATATTACTCTTTTGCCCGGGAGACCGAGAAAGACGCCAAAGGAGAGACTGAAACCAATGCCCGTTGGTTTAAAGATTCCCGGCATATTTTTATGGTCCGGGAGGATAGCCGGAAGTTACAGGATATGTTTGTGGTGAATTCCTTAACAAAGCGTCCGACTTTAGAAAGATACCGATACGAAATGCCGGGAGAGAAAGATTTATGCCAATACGAGCTGTGGATCATGGATGTGGAGAAAAAGACGGCTAAACGGGTTCCGGCGGATAAATGGACGGATCAGTACATTCAGGTAATAGAACCGGGTAAAAACGGGGATAAGATTTTCTTTCAGCGTTTTAAACGTACTTGGGACGAGGTGGATATTTGTGTGGCCAACACGGAGACCATGGAGGTAAAGGAGTTGATCCACGAGGTGGATAAACCTTATCGCGATTATCATATGCAAAATACGGTGATATTGAATGACGGAAAAGATATTTTGTTCCGCTCGGAACGTACCGGATGGGCTCATTATTACCATTACGACGGAAACGGTAAGCTCTTAAATACCATCACTTCCGGTTCATGGGTGGCCGGACAAATGGCTTCGATCGATACGGTCGGCCGGACGATTTATTTTTACGGTCACGGACGGGAAAAAGGAACGGATCCTTATTACTATATGCTTTATAAGGCACATATAGATAAGGAGGGAGTAACCTTGTTAAGCGGGGAGAATGCTCAACATTCGGCAAAATTCACTCCTTCCCGGAAATATTACGTGGATACCTATTCCCGGGTAGATATGGAACCGAAAATCATGTTGAAGAATAATCAGGGGAAAGTGATTTTAGAACTGGCTAAGCCCGACACCCGGTTATTAAAGGAGATGGGATGGATAGCCCCGGAACGTTTTAAGGTAAAGGCCGCCGACGGATTGACCGATATATACGGAATCATGTGGAAGCCGGCCGATTTCGATCCGAATAAAAAGTACCCGATCATCTCTTCGGTTTATCCCGGTCCTTTCTATGAATATGTAAACACGAGTTTTACAATCAATGACGGTTATAATACAAAACTGGCTCAACTCGGATTTATCGTTGTTGCCATGGGACACCGGGGAGGTAGCCCCATGCGGGGTAAGTTCTACCACCGCTACGGTTACGGAAATCTGCGGGATTACCCGTTGGCCGACGATAAATATGCCATAGAACAATTGGCTGACCGTTACTCTTTTATCGACGAAACGAAAGTGGGGATATTCGGTCACTCCGGCGGCGGTTTTATGTCGACGGCGGCCATCTGTACCTATCCTGACTTTTACACGGCGGCAGTATCTTCCGCGGGAAATCATGATAATAATATCTTTAACCGGGGGTGGTCCGAGATATATCATGGAGTGAAAGAGACGACCAAAACGGTAAAAGGTTCCGCCGGACAGGATAGTACCGTCTACGAATATGCCTGTAGAGTACCGACCAATATGGAGTTAGCTAAAAATTTGAAGGGCCACCTTTTATTGGTTACGGGTGATATGGATAAAAACGTACATCCTGCCAATACCCTTCGTATGGTCGATGCTTTGATAAAGGCAGGTAAGAATTTCGATATGATCGTACTTCCGGGAAACGGTCACGGTTTCCGCGGAGCGGCCGAGGATTTTTTCGAGTATAAACTTTGGGCTCATTTTGCCAAGTATCTGCTGGGAGATGATTCCGCCGATTACTGGAAAAAGATAAATAATTAAGTGATTCAATGATTCAAAGATTAAGTGATTGGGAAAAATGTGTTAATCACAGAATCGCCTAATCACTAAATCACAGAATTATAAATAAATAATATATGCGTTATATTTTATTTTATATTTTGCTGTTGGGGTTTGCTCTCGGTAGTTTTGCCCAGCAGAAAGCCAATTATAAATTAGCGGAAAAATTCAATAAACGGACAATGACGGGCGTATTCGAGAACAGTATGGCTATTCATCCGGAGTTTATTCATAAATCAGATCGTTTCTGGTACTATTTTACCACGGAAGAGGGGAAAAAATACTATTTGGTAGACCCGGCAAAAAAGGAGAGAAAATTACTCTTTGATCATGATCGGCTACTCGGACAATTGAGTCGGGAGACCCGGAAGGCTTATAATCCCAAGGATTTTTCCCTGCAGGATATAAAGTTTGCCAAAGACGAAAAATCTTTCACGTTTGAGTTTGACGAGGCGAAATATCGTTACACGTTTAAAACCGCTCTGGTAGAAAAGATCGACACGGTAAAGCCTTGGTCCGGGTTTGCCTCTTGGATGAAATATTCACCGGATAGCGCTTATATCCTGTATGCCCGTAATCACAATTTGTACGTGATGGGCAACAAGGAAAAAGGGAAAGATACTACGGCCATTCAATTGACTTTCGATGCGGAGAAAGATTACACCTTTGCCAAAGAATTCGATGATTCGGATACGGAAGTAGAGTCGATCGCATCCTGGATGAAGGATTCCAAAAAGATTTATGCTATCCGGGAAGATGCCCGTAAGGTGGAAAAGTTGTTTTTGGTGGATCATCTGGCTAAACCTCGTCCGACCCTGAAAACATATCGTTACGATATGCCGGGAGACAAGGAAATTTCGCAAAGCCAATTTCTGATCATCGATATTGAAACCCGGAAAATAACTTCAATCGATATCGATAGATGGCCCGATCAGTACGTGGACGTTTTATATACCAATAAAAATGCGGATAAAATTTATTTCGAACGGGTCAATAGAGCTTTCAATGAAAAAGAGATTTGTGTGGTCGACGTGAAGACCGGAAAGGTAAAGGTGTTGATTCACGAGGAGGATAAGCCGTTTTTGGATTTTAAAATGGGAAGTATCTCGTTTTTGAATGACGGGGAGGATATTCTTTTTCGCTCCAGTCGTACCGGTTGGGGACACTATTACCTTTATGACGGAGAAGGGAACCTAAAAAATGAGGTGACGGCCGGAGGATGGACAGCCGGGCCTATCGCGGAGATCGATACCGTGGGGCGTACGATTTATTTTTACGCTTTAGGTAAGGATAAAAATATCGATCCTTACTATTATACGTTATGTAAAGCAAATTTGGATAAACCTAATAGGGTGGTACAATTGACTTTCGATAATGTCACGCACATGGTGGATTGGTCGAAATCTTTTAACTATTTTGTGGATACTTACCAGCGGGTGGATATGGAACCTCACTTTGTCGTGAGAAACAAAAAGGGAAAGAAAATAATGGATTTGGGTAAAGCCGATATTTCCCGGGCGAAAGAGATGGGCTGGAAGGCTCCGGAACGTTTTAAAGTAAAAGCGGCGGACGGGATAACCGATTTGTATGGGGTAATGTGGAAGCCTTTTGATTTTGATTCTACCAAGCATTACCCGATTATCTCTTCGGTTTATCCCGGCCCCTTTTATGAGTATGTACCTACTCAATTTGCCATTATTCATGATCGAAACACCCAATTAGCCCAATTGGGATTTATCGTGATTGCCGTGGGACACCGGGGAGGAACTCCTATGAGAGGGAAATATTACAACACGTATGGTGCCGGAAATCTACGGGATTATCCTTTGGCCGACGATAAATACGCCATTGAGCAGTTGGCCGATCGTTATCCTTTTATCGATGCGACAAAAGTCGGTATATACGGTCATTCCGGGGGAGGCTTTATGTCGACGGCAGCTATTTGTACCTATCCCGATTTTTATAAGGCAGCCGTGGCGGCAGCAGGGAATCATGATAATACGATCTATAACAAGTGGTTTACCGAAACCCATAACGGAGTAACGGAGGAGAAAAAGGTGATCAAAGACAGCGTGAACGGAGATCGGGAGGAGAGTATTTTTAAATTTCAGGTACGTACGAATCAGGAGTTAGCCAAGAACTATAAAAGCGGACTACTCTTGGTGACGGGAGATATGGACGATAATGTCCATCCGGCTCACACCTTCCGTATGGCAGATGCTTTGATTAAAGCCAGGAAGAATTTCGATATGTTGGTTTTACCGGGTCAGGATCACGGGTTTAGCGGAAGTGCAGAGCTGTTTTATGAACGGAAATTGTGGTTCCATTTTGCCAAGTATTTATTAGGAGATACCTCTGGGGTGTATTTCTCTGAGATTGAAGAATATAAAAACTGATAAGATTCTGTGATTATTCGATTAAAAGATTCTGTGATTAGATCACTCAATCTCGGAATCACTTAATCGCAGAATCAAAAATAATTTATATGGTACGAGGAATTTTAATATCTGTTTTATTATGGGGGGCTGCTTTAACGGGTGTTGCCCAACAAAAGGCCAATTATGAGTTAGCGGAAAAATTCCGGGATCTCTCTTTTAGTGATTTATCCAAGTTTAGTTTGGACATGTATCCAAGGTATATCAATGATTCGGATCGTTTTTGGTTTGATTTTACCACGGAGGAAGGAAAGAAGTTTTATTACGTGGATCCGGTTAAGAGAGTAAAGCGGTTACTGTTTGAAAACGAGGATGTGGCGCAACAGGCGAGCGAGATTACCCGGGTGGCTTATCAGGCGCGTGAACTGGAAATTTCCGGGTTGAAATTCTCGAAGGATGAGAAAACCATTACCTTCAGGTTGGATACGCTTTATTGCGAATATCGTTTGGATACAAAAAAGCTGAAACAAGCAGCCAAGCTGAAAAATACGGAAGGGGCACGTTACTCCTGGATGGTGGTTGCTCCGGATAGCAGTTATATTTTATACGCGAAAGAGCATAACCTGTACATGAGAGGAGTGTCCGAAAAAGGGAAGGATACGACCGAAATACAGTTAACCACCGACGGTGTGCCTTTCTTCTCTTATGCCAAGGACGGTTCGCAAACAGGAGACGGGGAGCAGGAGAGTAAAGTCCGCTGGTTTAAGAACTCTAAAAAAGCTTATATCGTGCGTTACGACAGCCGGCGGGTGGATGAGATGTTTTTGGTAGATGTATTGTCGAAAGACCGACCGGTTTTGAAACGGTACCGGTATGATATGGCCGGGGCGGAGGAGCTCTCCAGACCGGAATTGTCTATTATCGACGTGGAGAAACGTAAGGTGATAAAGGTAAAGGCCGATAAATGGCAGGATCAGGAGATTCAGGTCGTTTATGCCGGAAAGAAGGCGGATAAAATCTATTTTGAACGTTATAAACGGACGGTAGATCAGGTGGAGTTGTGTGTAGCCGATACGGAAACCGGGGAGGTAAAGGTCTTAATTCACGAGGAGGATAAACCCTATGTGGATTATCATATGAGAAATATTTCCTTTGTTAACGACGGGGCGGATATCCTGTACCGGTCGGAGCGTACCGGGTGGGGGCACTATTATCATTACGACGGAAACGGCGTGTTGAAAAATGTCATAACGGCCGGAGATTGGGTCGCCGGAATGATTATATCCATAGATACGGTAAAACGGGAGTTTTATTTTTACGGGTACGGCCGGGAAAAAGGGGTTGATCCTTATTATAGCTTGGTCTATCGGGCTCATATGGATAAAGGAAATGTAGAATTGTTAGGGGGAGAGAATGCCCGGCATCGGGCCACTTGTTCTCCCACGCATCGCTATTTTGTGGATATTTACGCGACTGTGAGCGATGAACCTAAAATCTTATTGCGGGATAGGCAGGGTAATACGATAATGGAGTTGGCAAAGCCCGACTTGCGTCGTTTGTACGAGATGGGATGGCGGGCTCCGGAACGGTTTTCCGTAAAAGCTGCCGATGGCATAACGGATATTTATGGAATCATGTGGAAACCTGCCGATTTCGATCCGAACAAAAAATACCCGATCATCTCTTCGGTTTACCCCGGGCCTTTTTTTGAGTATGTAAACACGACCTTTTCGTTGGATGACGGTTACAACACGGAGTTGGCCCAATTGGGATTTATTGTGGTGGCCATGGGACACCGGGGCGGAAGTCCTTTGAGAGGCAAATTCTATCATCGTTACGGGTATGGAAATTTGCGCGATTATCCTTTAGCCGACGATAAATATGCCATCGAACAGTTGGCCGATCGTTATTCCTTTATTGACGCTACAAGAGTGGGTATGTTCGGTCATTCGGGAGGAGGTTTTATGTCGGTAGCGGCGATTTGTACGTATCCGGATTTCTACACGGCTGCCGTGGCTTCTGCCGGTAATCACGATAACCGGATTTATAACGCGGGATGGGTGGAAACGCATCATGGTGTGAAAGAGACTCGCCGGGAAGTAAAACAGGAGGAGAAGCAAGAAAGAAATTCAGGAGGATGGGAACGAGTGCGTCCGGCCCACGAAATGATAGACATGCAAATGGCTCAGGAAAAAGAGTTTGAATACACGGTGAGTGTGCCGATCAACCAAAGTCTGGCTAAAAATCTGAAAGGTCATTTGTTGTTGGTGACCGGGGATATGGATGATAACGTGCATCCGGCCCATACGTTACGGATGGCGGATGCGTTGATTAAAGCCCGTAAGAATTTCGATATGTATGTTCTTCCCGGTTGTAATCACGGGTTTGGACGTGCCGATCGTTTTTTCGAATACCGGTTGTGGCATCACTTTGCCAAATACTTGTTAAAAGATAATAGAGAGTGGAACAAATAATTAAGTGATTGAAGGATTAAGAGAAGGATGATTTTAGATTGGCGATTGTAAATTTTAAATTAAAAAACTCTGTGATTAGATGATTAAAAGATTGTGATTGAATCACTCAATCCCGGAATCATTTAATCGCAGAATCAAAAATAATTCAAATGGTACGAGCAATTTTATTTTATATCCTATTATTCGGAACGGCCTTAAATGGTGTTGCCCAACAAAAGGCCAATTATGAGTTGGCGGAACGTTTTCGGGAACTGACGCGGGCTCCTTTGGCGAAATACACATTGACCGTACGTCCCAAGTTTATCAACGGGACGGATAAATTTTGGTACTCTTATCGTACGGAAGAGGGAAATAACTATTATTTGGTCGATCCGGCTCGGAAGAGTAAACGGCTTTTATTTGACAATGCCGAATTAACGGCTAAGATCGCCGAGATCACCCGTAGACCGTATAATCATAAGAATTTGGAATTGAGTTTTACGTTCTTGCCGGATGACGAAACGATAGCTTTTGATATGGATCGGCATGATTTCACTTACAATACCCGGACAAAAGAGTTGAAAGAGGGGAAGGCGGGAAAAGACGATTGGAATTCGGATCCTTATTGGAAATACTATTCTCCGGATAGCAGTTATATGTTATTTGCCAAACGACATAATCTTTATACGGTGGGGAATCCTGCAAAGGGAAAAGATACGACTGAAATACAGTTGACAACAGACGGAGAACGAAATTTTTCTTTTAACCGGGAAGAGGAAGGAGAGGTTGACGATCGCTTCGGTTGTAGTGCCAGATGGTTTAAGAAAGGAAATAAGTTTTATGCCTTGCGTGTGGATTCCCGTCAGGTAAATGATATGTGGCTCGTGGATGTATTGGCTCGGCCCAGACCTCGATTGAAAACCTATAAATATGAAATGGCCGGGGATAAGCATGTGGATCAATTCAGCCTGATTATCGGCGATGTGGAGACCCGGGAAGTAAAAGAGATCGATATCAAACGATGGCTGGATCAGTACGTGGATGTTTTGTACACGAGTAACGATGGGAAGCGGTTGTATTTTCAACGGTATAAAAGAACTTGGGATGAGGCGGATATTTGTGAGGTGAATGCAGAGACCGGGGAAGTAAGGGTAATTATTAACGAGGTGAATAAACCTTACTTGGATTATCAGATGCGAAGTGTTACGTTTTTGAACGACGGAGAAGAGATCTTGTTTCGCTCGGAGCGGTCCGGTTGGGGACACTATTATTTGTACGGTCGGGATGGAAAGTTAAAGAATCAGGTGACGTCCGGGGATTGGGTTGCTGGGCCGGTGATCCACGTGGACACGGCTCGTCGTCAGATTTATTTTTATGGATACGGAAAAGAAGAGGGGGTAGATCCTTATTATTATATCCTTTACCGGGCGGATCTGGATAAAAAGAATAGTTTGACTTGTCTTACGCCGGAAGATGCCACGCATGACGTGGCGATATCCCCTTCTTCCGATTATTACGTGGATGCTTACTCCCGGGTAGATATGGAGCCGGTCAACGTGGTGCGCAACCGGAAAGGAAAGGTTATACTTCAGTTGGAAAAACCGAACCTGCGTCGCCTCTACGAAACGGGGTGGTGCAAGCCGGAGCGTTTTACGGTAAAGGCTGCCGACGGGGTGACCGATTTGTACGGTGTGATGTGGAAACCTTTTGATTTTGATTCGACCAAACGTTATCCGATTATTTCGTCCGTTTACCCGGGGCCTCAATTCGAGTATGTACCCACTCGGTTTACGATCAATGACGGGTTGAATACCCGTTTGGCCCAATTAGGATTTATCGTTGTCTCCATGGGACACCGGGGAGGCACGCCGATGCGGGGGAAGTTTTATCATACTTACGGGTATGGTAACCAGCGGGATTATCCTTTGGCTGACGATAAATACGGCATCGAACAATTGGCGGATCGTTATCCTTATATAGATGGGAAAAAGGTGGGAATATACGGTCATTCCGGCGGCGGCTTTATGTCGGCGGCGGCTATATGTACTTATCCCGATTTTTACAGTGCGGCGGTGGCTTCTGCCGGGAATCACGATAATACTATGTATAATAAGGGATGGGTGGAAATTCATTTCGGGGTACAGGAGCAAAAGAAAATGGTAAAAGACAGTACCGGCGAGCATGAGGAGGTGACTTACTCCGTGAGAAGTAAAACCAACATGGAACTGGCAAAAAACTATAAAGACGGGTTATTGTTAGTTACCGGGGATATGGACCATACCGTACATCCCGGCCATACCTTGAAAATGGCTGATGCGCTGATTAAGGAGGGTAAACATTTCGATATGCTGATTTTACCCGGAAATACTCACGGTTACAGCGGTCCTGCCGAGTATTTTTACGAACGGAAGTTATGGTATCATTTTGCCCGTCTTCTGTTGGGGGATGATACGGCCGATTACCAGTCCGATCTGGATTATTTTATGAAACGATAAATGTTTGTATTGTAATATATAAGTAAATCAATTAAATGTAGTTATTATGAGATTAAAAACAGTCATTTTTTTAGCAAGCCTTTTGCTTATCCAATGTGCTGTGATGCCGTCTTACGGGGCATCCAGAAAAAAGAAAAAGGATAACAAAGAGGAAAAAGTAGAGAAGAAGAAAGAGACTTCTTATGACAAATTATTCAAAGGGAAGAAACGTGAGACTGTTAAGGGATTGATTACCCTTCATAAAATGGATAACAAGATCTATTTTGAACTGCCTTTGAATTTATTGGGAAAAGACATGTTGATCGGTTCGACGGTGACCGAAATTACCAATAACGGCTTTGCCAACGTGGGAGAAAAACCTCATGATCCGATGCATATCAGATTTACGAGGATGGATTCTACCATTAATTTGCGTCAGGTGGTTTGTGCCTATACGTCGGAAGATAAAAATTTGATGGAGCGGATAGCTACCAGTACCGTCCCTGCCATTATAGAGAATTTCGAAATCAAGGCTTATAATGCCGACAGTACGGCAGTAGTGATCGATATGACCAACTTTTTATTGAGTGACAACAGCCAGTTGAATCCTTTTTCTGCCTATGCTCCTATCACTTGGGGAGGGGCATGGATCGAAAAAGAGTTTAAAAAGGGAGATTCTCAAATTGCCGAAGTAAAGGCTTTTGACGATAATATCAGTGTGCAATCTTCTTTGACCTATTTGGTGAGCTTACGGGATAGAAAATTCTATTATTGGTATAAGGAGCCGTTTACGGCCGTAATGACCCGTACCTTTATGCTTTTGCCGGAAGAGCCGATGCGTCCGAGAATTGCCGATCCTCGGATCAATATCTTCTGGCAAGGGAGGTCGGAATTCAGTAATAACGGAAACGGAGTTAAACCGCTCTATTATGCTAATCGTTGGAGATTGGAACCGAAAGATGAGGCTGCTTACCGTCGGGGAGAATTGGTGGAACCCAAAAAGCAAATTGTTTTCTATATCGATAGTGCTTTCCCCGAGATGTGGAAACCTTATATGAAACAAGCCGTGGAAGTTTGGCAAAAGACTTTCGAGAAAATTGGTTTTAAAAATGCTATTGTAGCTAAAGATTTTCCGACGGATGATCCTGATTTCGACCCGGATAATTTGAAATACTCCTGTATTCGTTACTCTCCGTCTCCGGTTGCCAATGCCATGGGCCCTTCCTGGACGGACCCGAGAACGGGAGAGATCATTAACGCTTCGGTATACGTTTATCATAACGTGATTAAATTGGTACAGGATTGGCGTTTTCTGCATACGGCAGCTGTAGATCCGGATGTCAGAAAAGTGATATTGGACGATGATGTGATCGGTGATTGTATCCGTTATGTTGTTTCTCACGAGGTGGGACACTGTCTCTCTTTGATGCACGATATGTCGGCGTCTGCCGCTGTTCCGGTCGATTCGTTGCGTTCACCTTCGTTTACGCAAAAATACGGGACAACTTATTCTATCATGGATTACGCGCGTAATAACTACGTGGCTCAACCGGGAGACAAAGAGAGAGGGGTAAAATTGACCCCGCCGGAATTAGGTGTTTACGATTATTTCTCTATCGCCTGGTTGTATACTCCGCTGTTGGATGCCGCCACGCCGAAAGATGAGGTTCCGACATTGTCCAAGTGGATTTCCGATAAATCCGGTGATCCGGCTTATCGTTACGGCAAACAACAGTTCCGTACGCGAATAGATCCGAGTTCCTTGGAAGAAGATTTGGGTGACGATGCCATGAAAGCAGGTGCTTATGGTATTAAAAACCTGAAAGTTATTTTGGCCAACCTGAACGACTGGGTAGGTAAAGATGATCCGGAGTACAAGTATCGTTTGAATATGTATAACGAGGTCTTGTATCAATATTTCCGTTATTTGAACAACGTGTTGATGAATATCGGGGGTATCTATATCAACGAACGTTATGACGGCGATGCTCTCCCGAGCTATGTTCCGGTAACCAAGGAGAAACAAAAACGTGCCGTTCGATTCCTGTTGGCCCAATTGAAGGACATGGACTGGTTGGATGCCAAGGAGATGCAGGAAGGTTATCCGTTACGGGGAAATATAGCTTCTTATTTACAGGATGAAATGTTCTTTGCGATGATCCGACAAACGGCCAATGTGATGGTTTGTGCCAGCAAGACTTTTGATAAGCCTTACACGGCGGAGGAGTATATGAAAGATATCTATGATTTCGTGTGGGCTCCGACCAAACAAGGTAAGACTTTGACTCAAGTTGAAAAAAATCTTCAGATCAGTTTGTTGAGTACGATTATGGGTAAGGCGGGTATTGTCGGTTCTCAAAAAGCGACTCCTTTCGCTTTGACGAATATGATTCGTATTCCGGAGTTCGTGAAGGAACAGAGCCGGGCTGCTTATGGAATTTTGTCGGAGGAATTTACCGGAATGTATACCAATCAAAAAACAGTAGCTCCGGAAGTTTCCGAACAGTTAATAGCGAAGGCGGAACAAATGGGTTTCGGATCGTTCTTGGGGATAACGGCACCGTATATTGCGACAGATCATATCTATTTCGATACGTTGAAAAAGACGTTAGCCTTGTTAAAGGCTAAGGCCGGAACGGGTTCGACAGATACGAAACAACATTATAAATTATTGATTTATAAGATCGAGAAAGCGCTGGAAAAATAGGACGTTTTCTTGGGAATCTGAGAAATTAAAATAGGTGATTCTATTTGTCAACCATAAATCAAAAACGAGAATTAGATGAAAAAATTGATATATATAGGCTTTATTTCTCTTTTATTACTGGGGTTAAGCAATGATGCTTCGGCCAGAAAGAAAAAAGGGGAAAAGAAAGTGGAAAAAAAGGAGACCCTGACGGCTTACGATAAATTGTTTAAAGGGAAAAAAGCGGTTACGGTAGACGGGCTCATGAAAATGCACCTGATGAACGGAAAGGTGTACGTGGAATTTCCTTTGAATTTATTGAATAAGGATATGATGCTGACCTCCTCTATCGAGGATATCAGTGATAACGGAGAGGGTGTTGTCGGTCAGTTTGCCGGTCGCGGGAATCAATTTCGCTTCACGAAACTGGATTCGATGTTACAGGCTCGATTGGTTTTACGTCGTAAGGTGAAGAATATGGGGATGGGAGAGAATGCCGACGAGATGATCGAGCGTTCCAATACCCCCGGTATTTTTCAAACGTATAAGATAGAGGCTTATACTCCGGATAGTTCTGCCGTTGTGGTAGATATGACCAAATTCTTTATGGAGAGTTCCCGTTTTACCAATCCTTTTTCCGGTTATGCCGGAAATTCGTTATTCGGCTTTGTACAGCGGGTGCATAAATTTCAAGAGCATCGTTCCGAATTATTAAGGATTAAAGCCTACGAGAATAATGTGGTGGTGACCTGTAACATGGGATTTAACGTGGACCGACTGTTTTTCGGTGCTTTCTTGCAAGCTCAGGATGTTCCTGTTTCCGTTACGGTAAACAAAATTCTGCTGGTGTTGCCGGAAGAGCCCATGCGTCCCCGGTTGGCTAATTCCAAAATCGGGGTAAGTCCCGTGGTACAGTCGGAATTGCGGGGAGTATGCGAAGGAATCAAACAGGATTACTTTACCAAACGTTGGAGGCTGGAGCCTGCAGACGAAAGCAAATACAAGCGGGGTGAATTGGTGGACGTCAAAAAGCCGATCGTGTTTTATATCGACACGTTGATGCCGGAGGCATGGAAAAAGTACGTGAAAGCCGGAGCCGAAGCCTGGAATGCCGCTTTTGAAAAGATCGGCTTTAAAAATGTGGTGAGGGCCGTGGAGTTCCCGAAAGATCCCTCTTTCGATGCCAACAATATTAATAATTCGACCATACGCTATTCCCCGTTGTGGATGTATTTTCCGCAAACATCCATGCACACGGATCCCCGGACGGGAGAGATACTGAATGCTTCCGTCTATATGCATGCCAACATGGCTTCTGTTTTCTACACGTCGCGGACGGAAGAGACGATGGTGGCCGATCCGAGCGTGCGGAAAGCCCGTTTGTCCGACGAACAGACCGGGGAGATGATCAAAGCCAAAATGATGCAGGTAATCGGACGTTGTTTAGGATTGACCGAGAATTACGCCGCTTCTTCTGCCTATCCGGTAGATTCTTTGCGTTCGGCTTCTTTCACCAGAAAATACGGTATTGTTCCCTCTGTAATGGATGATTTCCCCTGTAACCGTATCGCTCAGCCGGAAGATGTGAAAAAAGGCGTTTTGTTGGTACAGGACCGTTTGGGCGAATACGATTATGAGGTGATCAAGTATCTTTATAAACCGATACCGGAAGCTAAAGACATGAAAGCCGAAAAAAACGTGTTGGAACAATGGATCAAAGAGATGCAGGCGAAGCCTTATTGTATCTATAAGCGGAATCCGGATTCCTGGGCCAAATTCGATCCGACGGTTGTTCGGGGAGATTTGGGAGATGATCCGATTAAGGCTATGAATTATATGTTGCCCAATATGAAAGGGGCTATCAAAAACTTCTTTGAATGGTATAAGGAGGGGGATTTGGATATGGAGGCCCGCCGCCTGTTCAACATGGAGTTGACGGGCTTGTTTACGACAACGGTCCGTCCCCTGATGACTTATCTCGGAGGTATCGAGATCTTTGACGTGGAGGAGGGGGATCAGGCTCCCAGTTATAAAGTTATTCCGAAAGCGACACAAAGAAAGGTGTTGAAATACCTGTTCGACTTATCTAAAGATCTCTCCTGGATTGATAATAAGGAGGTCTTGACGCAGATGCAGATCAGCGATCTCCCCTCCTTGAAGATGAGAGATGAAATTTTCAACGGTATTATGTCCCGTTTCCGTTACGTGGGAATTGCCGCTCAGAAATCGGGAGGAGATTATACCCAGGAGGAGTTTATCCAGGATATCTATGATGAGGTTTGGAAGAATACGATCCGGAACCGTCCGTTGACAAAACACGATATGGACATGGAACAATTGTTCTTGGCCAGTATTATTGCCACCTCCTGTGTGGATGCTCCGGCAACTGTTTTTGCCCCGCAATTCTCCGACGGTCTTCGTTCGCTGAATCCCTGGGAGATGGAATTGGTAAACCGGATGCAGTCCTTCGAACAAAACCGTTTTGCTCTCGATCGTCCCGCGGAAGAGGAGATAGCCGGCTATTCGTCTATTCCTTATTTTGAAGCCTCGAACGGCTCCACGGCGCATATCTATTTGGAAATGTTGTTTAAAACGAGGGATTTGATTAACCGGGCTCTCGTGAACAGTTCCGGAGAGACCAAATTGCATTACGAGCTGATGCTTTACAGGATAAAGAAAGCGTTGAAGAAAAATTAGTATAATCCATTTTTCATAATAGTCCGATTCGTACCACGGGAGTAATATCCCGTGGTACAATCATAAACCGGACACAATAATTCACGTTGATGAAGACAAAAAATATCTTTTTATTTCTTTTCATAACGGCTTTAAGCCTCCAGGGATATGCCCAGAAAAAGAGGTTGACGATGGAGGACTATAAGCTGTGGAAACGGGTGGATGCCCAGACCATGTCCGAAGACGGGAAATGGGTCTCTTACCAATTTACGTTTATCGATAGTGATTCTAATCCCAAGGATCCCATTACTTTTTTGTATAATACGACAACCCGCAAGACCTATGAACTTCCTCGCGTGACCCGCCCGAACTTTTTTGCCGGGGGAAAATGGTTGAGATACACGGTATTGAAACCGGAAGCCGATACTACTGGAATGCAGGATTCGACCTTTTTACTGCGTTTGAGGGATATGAAAAAACTGTACTGGAATCGGAAGTATGATTTCTCGGAGTCCTCCGGTTCCACTATCGTTACTTATTCTTATAAATTATCGGAAGGGGATAATGCCGATAAGCGGCTGGTTTGTTGGAATATCGAAACGGGAGACACGACTTCGGTAGATAGTATAGGCGATTATAAGTTGTTGGATAAGGGGAAAAATATCCTTTATATAAAGAAAGGAGTTCTGTATTATGGCCCTTTAAAGGGGCGTCATTCGCGGATCTTCGGTGACGGGAATGCGGTTGTCACGGATTTCTTTTTGAATGCTCAACGCGAGGAAGGCACTTTTGTGGCAGCCTCGGATACATTGAAGATTAAAAATCCGGATTTGTTGTATGCCTTTTCATTACAGGACGGGAAGGTCCGTTTTTTGTTGAATTACGAAAAAATCGGCATACCTAAACAATATGTTTCCCGGAATCGTCCTTATCGGTTGTCGAAAGGAGAAAAACGGGTGATTATCGATGTGGATACGATCTCTTCCGGAAGAAGGAAAAGGGAGGAAAAACCGGATACGAGTTTTGAATTGGAGTTGTGGACTTGGAACGACGAAGTATCTTGTTTGCAACAACATAAGGGAAGCTATCGTCCGAGCAATGTTAAGTTCGCGTACGATCTGGAGCAACAAAAATGTTACCGGATAACGACACAGAATATGGAGAAACTGATTCTTCCTTCCGGTGTCTCTTATGATTATGCTTTTGCCATTGACAAAAATCCCTATAAACGTTTTTCGGATTGGAAAAACGACGTGAACGGAGATATCTATCTGATCGATATGAATACCGGAGAGGCCCGTGTTTTGGAAAAGGATTTTGAAACCGAGCCCGTCTGGAGTCCGAACGGGAAATATGCCGTGCTTTATCACGCGAAAGAGAAGGCGTGGTATAAGGTGGACCCGAAAACCGGGAAACAGGAGAATATTTCCAAGGCTATCGGTCATCCGGTACATAACGAATTGCATGATCTGCCCAAACCTGCCGATCCCTACGGTATTGCGGGATGGACGGCCGACGGAGACCGGGTGATCCTTTACGATCGTTACGATTTATGGGTGGTGGACATGACGGGAAATGCAGAGACGTATTGTTTGACAAAGGGATACGGCCGGGAGACCCAGAGGACTTTCCGTTGGTTGAAACGGGATTACGACGAAAAGATCGTCGATCTGAAAAAAGACCTTTTGTTGGAGTTTACCAAGGTGGATAACGGGGATCAGGGGATATACCGTTTTATTCCCGGAGGTAAATTCGTCCGTCTGATAGAGGGGCCGTTTTCCGTCAATGTCTATCAGCTTTCGGAGGATGGGAAGAGTTGTATTTGGACCAAACAGAGCTACACGGAGTTTCGGGATTTGTGGTGGAGTAGGAGCGACTTCAAACATCCCCAACGCCTTACGGATGCTAATCCGCAGCAAAAAAACTATAAATGGGGAAGTGTGAGGTTAGTGAAGTGGAACAATTTCGAGGGGAAGGAGAATGCCGGATTGCTCTATTTGCCTGAAAATTACGACTCGACAAAGACCTATCCTACGATCGTGAATTTTTACGAGACGCACTCGGGCGATCTGCATAACTATATCGTTCCTGCTTTAAGTAGTGGGATGATCAATGTCGTGACTTACGTGAGCAACGGGTATGTGGTGTTTATGCCGGACGTGCATTTCACCGTGGGAAATCCCGGGGAAAGCAGTTACAATGCCGTGGTCAGCGGAACCCAAATGTTGATCGACCGGGGAATAGCGGACAAGGATCGTATCGGGATACAGGGACACAGTTGGTCCGGCTATCAGGTGGCCTATTTGGTAACCCGGACGAATATGTTTAAATGTGCCAGTCCCGGAGCGGCGGTTTCCAGTATGATATCGGCCTACACGGGAATCCGTACGGGTAGCGGTATGCCCCGTATGTTTATGTACGAAGAGACACAAAGCCGTTTGGGAAAATCCTTATGGGAGGACCCGGAGATGTATATCAAACACTCTCCGATCCTGTATGCCGATAGGATTCAGACCCCACTGTTGATTTTCCATTGCGATGCGGATGAGGCTGTGCCCTATGCGGAAGGACTCAACCTGTTCTTAGCCATGCGGAGGCTGCAAAAACCGGCCTGGCTGTTGAATTACAAGGGTGAACGCCATTTCCTCTATAATAAAGCGGCAGAGCGGGATTGGACCTTCCGCATGCAACAGTTCTTCGATCACTATTTGAAAGGACTTCCTATGCCCCGCTGGATGAAAGAGGGGATTCATGTGAACGAAAGGGGAATCGACCAGAAATACGATTAGTAGAAATAGAGTGTGCGATAGTAATAGTTTTGACGAATACCCAGGAAGTGTTTAAAAATGGGAATATCGGGGAGGATGGTGTTGGAAGGATTTATTCCGGTGGATAAATGCTTTTTGGGTATTTTAAATGTGTGACTAAAAATATGAAGGAAGTTGTAAGTAAAAAGATGATGTATTTTGTTTTGTTGACGGGAGTTGTATTGTCGGGGGCGTTCTTGTCTTTTCGCTATTGGGAGACGGAACAGCGGGTGAGTGTCGAGTTTTTTAATACCCCGATGACGGAGGTGTTGGAATTTTTTCAGGAAGAGACGGGAGTTCGTTTTTTGTATTGTGACGAAGAGATAAAACAGGTCCCTTTGATTTCCGGGAGCTTTAAAGAGGTTTCCGTGAAAAGGGCTTTGAAACAATGCTTACGGGAGACGCAATACACTTATCGCGTGAAGCGTAATCTGCTACTTATTAAGCCTAAACAGGGATCAGATTGTACAAAAAAACGTGACTAAAAAAGGTACGCTTAAATCCACCGTGATCCCGTGAACGATAGAGATGATGACGAACTCTTTTCCGCTAAACTTGGTGATGATCGGTAATGTGGTATCCGCGGTCGTGGCTCCTCCGACCGATATGGGGGCCAACTTCCCGAAGTAGCGGACCAAAAGAGGGGCGGCTAATAAAGCGATAAGCTCCCGCATGATATTGGAAACCAAAGCAATCGTGCCCAATTCCGCACCTTTGTATTGGGTGATAAAGATGGAAGAGAGGGAGTAATAGCCGAAACCGGATCCTACGGCTAAACAATCCGTTATACTTCTGCCCTGCAACGCGAAGCTGATCAGGACGGAACCGACAAGGGTTCCCAAAATTGTGGCCAACGGAACGAGTACGAGTTTCAGATCCTGTTGTTTTAGCGCTTGTAATGCTTTTTTATCGCTTCCGATGCTGATTCCTACTAAAAACATGAGTAGGTAGAGGGCGTAGACCGTAAGATCGTCCCCCGTGACAGAAGTAGGAATATCGATAAAGCGGGCGATCAGGATGCCCGCCAGAAAAAATGCAACGATGGTTATACTTCCTTTCATATTTGTCGAATCCTCTATTTAGAAGTGGTGGTAAAAAAGAATTTATAGACGGCCCACGCGCACAATACGCTCCCTGTCACGGCTCCCATGGTGATTAGTAATGCATCGTACCCGATTGTCTCTAAGTTATTCATGATATCGTCGTTGGCCCCGACACTTATTCCTAATAAAAACAATAGTAGAAAGATGGCATAATTGATCCCTTTATGCACGAATTTCAGATTTCTTTCCCGGAAGATATATCCGATGACAATACCACATGCCATTAACCCGATAACAATAATCATAACTTCTTGTTCTTTGCGGCAAAAGTACGATTAATTTTTCAATTGATAGGGCTTGTGAAAAGGGTTTTGTAACTTTGCCCTATTCCTTACGTTTAAGAAATAAAAACAATCTACTATGAAAAAAATAATTGCTCGTACCCTGTCTTCGGAACATCGTTTCCCGGATATGATTCTTTTGTTACTGCGTTTTTTGGTCGGAGTAACCATGATGACGCATGGCGTTGCTAAATTGCTCTCTTTCGGAGAGTTGTCGGCTACCTTCCCTGATCCGATCGGTTTAGGAAGCTCTTTGTCCCTACTATTGATCATTAGCGCGGAAATCGGTTGCTCCGTGTTGTTGATATTAGGGGCATTTACCCGGTTAGCCACCTTACCCTTGATATTTTCCATGCTTGTCGTCATTTTTATCGTGCACGGCGGTGATCCTTTTCAGGCCAAAGAGTTACCTCTGCTCTATTTGGGCATTTATGTGGTACTCTTTTTTACCGGAGGAGGGCGTTATGCCCTGGATATCCTGATTTCCAAGCATTGGAATGTGAACATCCGGGACACAAGTGATTGATCTGTTTAGAGAGGTGTCTGTTCGGTACCGTTCAATACGGGGATCACGTTTTCGTCTTCCTCTAAGACGGTTACGGCCAACAACCAATATATCAATAAAACAATAGCGATGATGATGCCGATAACTTGCCAGATTTTATAGCTTTTCTTTTTCATATTTGTCTATTTTGATTTTGTTATCAAACGAAAAATTCGGTGATGGGTTCCCAAAATCGACCATTATATTTGATCCCGAACAAAGATAATCACAATAGTACAATGTTGACGCAATGAATATGTTTTGTAAGTCATTAATTTGCACTCGATTTTGGCAGGTATAGGCGACGGAATGGCATTGTTTGACTGCCTTTATTTGGAGTTGATATTCGCCTATACTGTGTATTCTTACTCGCTTGCTTGATTGTCGGATAAAAAGAGTTTTTTTGCCGGTAAAAAAATAAAAAATAAAAATGATGTTTTTTTAGCTTAACAATTTTATCTTTGTTCCCCGGATTATTATGAGGTGAAATAGCTGTATGAAAGTGTTTTTTGATAAGGTGAAAAATTATTTTTTCCCAGAAAGTGTGAATCGGCAAGCGTATCTACTATTTTTTGTTTGTATTTATTTTAAGTTTATTTTATTTGATCTGATCTGGTCGTCGCTGACCACGTTTACCTCATTTTCTTTTTTGGAAGGGTATTTGAATAAACTTTGGTTTACCCTTATTTTCCTTATCCCGCTATTTTGTTTTCGTGCTGTAAAATGGACTCTTCTTATCGCTTTTTTACTGGATATGTTATTTATTACCAATTTAATGTATTTCAGGACCTATTTCACGGCGATACCCTTGGATAGTTACGGACTTATCGGTAACCTAAAAGACTTTACTGCGAGTGTGTACGATTCGATCTACTGGATCGACGCGATTTTTCCGCTTTCTACTCTTTTGGCTGCAATTTTATATTATAAAAAGTATAAACAAAGAAAAGTTGTCGTCCCCGCTTGGAAGAGGTGGCAACGAGCCGGGCATTATTTCCTGTTGATTCTGATCGTAACCTTTTTGACGGGTGCTTTTATGTGGTCGAAAGGCGGTTTTAAGGCGGCCTACGAATCTTTACAGGGAGCCAATAAACATACTTGTGATACTCCGATATATACCGTTTTCGGTTCCCTTTATTACGATCATCTGCTGGAAAAAATCACCTATACGCCCGAAATAAAACAACAGATCGAAGCTTGGTTAAAACGTCATCCGCACCATAAAACGTTACCTTTTCAATTGGAAGAGCGTAACGGTTGTATATTGATTCTCGCGGAATCGTTGGAGAGCTGGGTGCTGGAAAAGACGGTGGAAGGAGTGGAGATCACCCCTTGTATGAATGCCTTGTTGAAAGAGGAATCGACACTTTACGCTCCCAAGGTGCTCACGCAAGTAAAAGGCGGCCGCTCGATAGATGCCCAACTGCTGTTGTATTCCGGTTTATTGCCTATCGGAAGCGGCTCTTACAGCACGAAATTTCCCCGCACTCTCTATCCTTCTTTTTTGAAATATCTCAAGAACGCGGAAAAGGCGAAAGTTTACGGAATGATGGTCGATAAAGAGATTGTCTGGAATCAGAAGGTGATTTGTCCGGCCTTAGGCTTCGATTCTTTGATTTCGAAACGTAGTTTCGTTTTGGATGAGAAAGTCGGACCGCGAAAAAAATTAGGGGATCTCTCCTTTCTACGTCAATGCGGAGAGAAGATCTCTTCTCCGGAATTATGGCCGGATTCGGCATTTGTATTTCTTCAATGTGTCACCTATTCCGGGCATAATCCTTTTATCCTACCGGAAGAGCTAAAGAAAATTTCCTTTTCCGATAAGATTCCCAAGAGGATGAACGATTACATGACCATGGCGAATTACACGGACCGGGCGATTGGGAGTTTTGTCGCTTTTTTACGCTCTCAAAGAAAATTTGATAAGACGTTGATCGTCATCACGGGGGATCACGAAGGGTTGGCTAATAGCCGGGGAGCTTTGTGCTGTTCCGAGAGGGGTAAGGGGGTAGTTTCTTCGGAGCCTTATGTGCCTTTTATCGTGGTGAACTCTCCGGTCGGCATGCGTTACGATAAAGTGATGGGGCAAATCGATATGTATCCGACCTTATTGGATCTGTTAGGGGTACAAAATTGTTCGTGGACGGGTCTGGGACGGAGTATTCTGGATCCGGATAAAAAGGCTTTCGCGGTAAGCCCTCAAATGCAGGTTTACGGGGATGTCGCCGACGTGCCGGAAAACGAGATCGAATGGGCTAAGGAGGCATGGAAGATTTCCGATTTGATGATCCGTTGTGATTATTTCCGGTATAATCCGGTAGATAAATGGACGGAATAAGAGGTTTTTTATAAAATACAAAAAGCATGAAGCATTTGGTGGATTTGGAAACATGGGAACGCCTGGATAATTTCAATTTCTTCCGTTCATACGTGAGTTCTTGGTATTCGGTAACGACCGAGCTGGACTGTACGGAAGCTTTCGTCGCGGCGAAAAGTGCCGGGACATCGTTCTTTCTGCGTTACCTTCATGCCGTACTGTGTGCCGCAAACGAAGTCGAGGCATTACGTTATCGCGTCGACAGGAACGGGCAGGTGGTTCTGCACGACACGGTCGATATCATCACCCCGATAGCGGTTCCCGGGAAAACATTCGTTACCGTCAGAATTCCCTACGATCCGGATTTCGACAGTTTCCAAACCAAGGCACGGGAACTCATTTCCCGGGTTTCCCCGGACGGAGACCCTTACGGCGTGGAAAAAGAACTGTACGCCAAAGGCGATTACGATGTTATACACTTGAGTGCTGTTCCCAAGATGTATTTCACCTCGATTACCTATACCGTTTGTGAAGCGGGGAACGGGTGTACTCACCCCCTGAGTACTATGGGTAAAGTGATACAGCGTGGTAAACAAACGATTATGCCTTTCTCCGTATACGTAGACCATGCCTTTGTCGATGGCGAACATTTATCGCGGTTTTTTGAGAAAATAGAGGAGAAATTAGCCCGGTAATGATAAAAAAGGACTACTTTCAATGTAGTCCTTTTTTGATCCTGATCCGTTATAACAAGGGGATAATGGTCGTATAGATCCCGGCGATAATGGCCGAGGTAATGACACCCGAGATGTTTGCACCTAATGCATCGCTAAGCACGAAGGAATCGGGATTCTCTTTGCTTACTATTTTTTGGGCTACTTTGGCTGTTGTCGGGACGCAGCTGACGGCAGCGATACCGATTACCGGGTTGAAATTTCCTTTTTTAAGAAAATACATGATATATCCTCCCGCGATACCTCCGATCCCGGATAGCAACAAGGCGGCAACACTTAGTATCAGCAGTTTTAATATGATGGGATCCAGTAATAGATGCGCATCGCATAAAACACCTAACAGCATTCCTAACATGAAGGTAGAACCGTATAATAACGGGCCGCTGACAAAGTCGTATACATGTTTCATGTTCGATTCCCGGATAGCGACTCCGATAAACAGGGAGAAAAAGAGCGGAGAGGCAACCGGAAACAAGAAGCATAATACGGCGCATAGGATAACGGCAAAAGCCAGTTTTACCTTAGACGAATAGGTCTTTACCGGTTTTGTTGTTGTCATTTTTATCGCTCTCAGGCGTTGGGGAATCAATAATTTTACCAAGTACGGATATCCCCCGTAGGTTAATCCTAAATAGAGATAAGCGACAACCGTAATCGGTACGAACAGGTGTTTGGCCAATACCAGAGAGGTAAATAGAACCATAGGACCGTCGGCTCCTCCGACCATGGCTACTGAGGCACTCTCTTTTAATGTCAGTCCCATGGCGGAGGCGATCGGAACCGTTAGGAATGTTCCCAATTCCGCACATAACGCTAAAAAGATACTGACAAAAGGTCTTTGGAGCAGGTAACCTACATCCAATAGTGTCCCTATTCCCATGAAGACGAAACAGGCAATCAAACCGTTACTGAAGGTGAGCGTGTAAATCGGTTGAAGAAAATCGATTTGCATCACGTTCATCAGCTCATCGGTGTCCGTAATCATGGGGTCGAGGAAGAGGTTTCCCAAACCTCCCCCCGGCATCATCAAAGTACCACAATTAATGGCGATCATGCCTAACCCCATTGGAATCATGATCATTGGTTCTAAAATGCCTTTCCAGCCTAAATAAATTAATATAAATCCTAAAATTACCAGAACAATACGGGCTGTTGCCAAAAACCAACCGCTTGCCGCCATGGTCCCAATTCCTTGGAATAAGCTGTATATATCAATATTTTCCATAAGATATAGCTAACATACAATATTCTTTTTTAGTCGAAAACGATTTAAGCAGTGACTCTTTTTCGGGGTTTTAAATTATTGATCGTATCGTTTACCCGATGGGACAATTTTCTGTATTCCCCTTGAAATGCTTTGCCTCTTTGCAGAGAAGCGTTTTCCGATAGAATCGTATGATGTTGTAATTTATGTGCTTTTTTTATATTCAAAAGTTCTTCCCGGTGTAACTGATAGAAATCAAGAAAATCAGCCCAGTTGGCAATAATTTTTATTACACCGGCAACAAAAAAACCAATGATGAAAGTCATACCCATCATGGCTAAGGTAGATAACAATAAATTTGACATAACACGTTGAATTTAAAATATAATAGATTGTTTGTTTAATAAATAATCGGTCCCGGAGCAATCCTGCTCGTTACGGACATATAAATTGAAACTTTATTTTGTTCTTTTAAAGATTAAATCACTACTATCCTGTTTCGAATGTAAGTTCATTTAATTTTTAGGAAAATAAAGCCAATAGAAATACGTCATGGACATACCGAATCCATGCCTGTATTATAATAAGAAGTGTCCGCTAAATCCGTATTCGTCTTAAGGTGTAGATGAAGTATCTATATGAAAATTTTACGAAACAGTAATGAAAATACAGGTTTTTGGAATCCCTTGCAAGCAGAGGGGTACTCAGGGAGGAAAGGATTTGTATGGTCGAAGACCTTAGATTCTTAGAAAAATTTAATACTCTCGGTACGGAGGATGCAGCAACCGGCATATCACAACTTCTCAGGTAAAAAGCGTCAAAGATATATTCGTTTGCCAGAGCGATTTTGTTTTCCGAATCGATAGAACCTACGCTGTTCGTGTCAGTTCGGGTATTCGATGATTTTACAGATACCTCCGCTTGAGACATCTGTGCTGCTACATCCTTGATCCCGCTAAATCCGAGTACAAAAATGACAGATAAAAATATGCCCGTCAAATACCTTCTCATAACGGTGCAAAGATAGAAAATAAATCCATTACGATGTTTTAATTAAATGCGATAAATAAAATTATTTTTCGGTTAAAAAAAATTCCGCTTTAATCTGTATCTCTATATATTTCTTTTGAGCAAACACATGTTTTGTTTACTTTTTTAATAATTCTGTAGATTATTTTATGTTTTATTGTTTTGAAAATGTTATTTCTATAAATAGCTGGCATCTAAACAAAACTAAAATGAATTTAAAATAGAAATTATGGATTTGTATAGTAAAATAAATATCACGAGAGCAGATTGCTCTCTGATATTGTTAGTAAGCTGTTGTATGTTGTATGCTTGTACAAAGACGGAGCGTATAGCTTGTGATTATACTGATGGGAGTAGAGCATATTTTATGTATGTAAAAAAACAAAAGATGATAAAACCCTTGTTGGAGTGGAGAGAAATGTAACAAACGAACAGGGGACAACGACTACTCTTTATGTTCCAATTATATATGACCATATAACGGTACTGGAGCGATGGCCTAATATGTTTATCGGTACGAAAGACGGAACAGACTATATATTAAAGTTGAATCAGGGAAATTCTGTTATATTGGACAAAGTTCCTTATAATGGAATAGAGGGAGATGCTTATGACCTTCGACGAAATTTCGGCGTGGTATACGGACAAGTTTACACGATTAAAAGTGATGATAAGAGGTATATTTATCTTCGATATAAGAAGAGTCGGGATGCTATCGTTTCGGGAGAAGTTTTGGGACCTTTTGAAGATTTTTATGCCGCAGTTGAGGGGTATATGTATAAAGAAAACGGGAAATGGGGGTATGTTCCTAAACGTATGAGATTTATACCGGGACATGCGAATTGGGTGTATCGTCCGCTTCAGAAAGCAGTTCCACCTGTGTATGATGCTATCATAGAGATTGATAATTCTATTTATTATCCCAGTGCCGATCCCCGGCCTCGAAATCCTGTTTATCTACTTGTACTGAAGGATAATACATGGAGTGTATTGGACTATCAGCAGAACCCGGTGACGGTTTCTCAAAGTGCGATTAAGACTTTGCTGGGTGTTCCTATTCGTAAGTATTTTATAAGAAGATACGATCGTTTGACAGATAATGCGTTACCTTGCGGGGATATCGTTCACAAAAGACAACGCATTGGTAACAAAGATACAGGGATTATTTTGACATTCAATATGCCTTGGTGGGCAGACGGATCCAGTGAAATTATATGGATGACTTTACCCGTCGTGAAAGATGCGGCAATTGCGGCGTGGATTCCTCAAGGAGAATCATAAATATGTTTATAGGGGAAGGGAATGTTAGGTAATCAATTATCTAAACTCGGGAGATTGCGGTTTAGAAGGAGTAAAATTAAAAACCTTCAATAAATAGAATTAGCCATTTTGTAAATGACTGATTCCTTAAGGTCTGTAGCAGATTTTCCTGACGGGTTATTCGTTGGGATCGTGATTCGATACCCGACTTGATGTCTTTGCAATTTGCCGCTTTGTATTTTTTGTGAATGAATGATTTGAAAAAAATGATATGTAGATAAAAGAGATACTTCCCCAACATTCGTTTTTCAGAACACATCGTTCTTATCTTGCAAACATCAATACGTATTGACTTCATTTCGGATAATCGGGTTTTTGTCAATGGACAGGAGCTACCCGTGGCGGCTTAAAGGGTAAAAGACCTTCTCCATATCGTAGTCTACAAAAATCTGATCAGTAAATGATCCGTGAAGAGGTTGTTCCTCCCGGAAATGAGGTGATAGCATGTTTGGTTATGGTCTCTGTCGTTGAGAAAAATTGTCGTGAAATGGAGTTATTCCAAAGTTCAATGATTATCTTTGTTTACTGTGGTAAATAATAAAAAATGAATTTTGGATATGGGTATATGGTATTCAAAGATTTGTTATTAAAGGATTTATTTTAAACGGCAACTGTTTCCAACGTGTTTTTTTTCACGAATAATTTTTAAAGTTGTATGAATGTATTTGAGAAATACGTTTTTCGAGAGGCTATCAGTAAAAAAATATATAAAAGCTCTCGGGAGAGCAGCTGATAACAGATTGTAAAAGTATAAAATGATGTTAGCATGAATAGGAAAAAATTATTTGGTATTATTGAAAAAGATAATCAGCACAATACGCTTAGCCGGGTATACGACCTAATGATGTTGGTTTTTATACTCTTGAGTATTGTTCCGTTAATTTTTATCGAAGACTTTCCGATTTTCAGATATATTGAAATCGTAACATTTGTGGTTTTCGTATCGGATTATATCTTAAGATGGATTACAGCTGATTATAAGCTTAATTATAAAGGCTGGTCATTCTTGTTATATCCTTTTACACCAATGGCAATTGTCGATTTGCTATCCATTCTTCCGTGTTTGAATGCTATCGGATCGAGTTTTAAGATTTTTCGTATTTCCCGGCTCTTCAAGATATTAAGGATTTTTAAATTTCTCCGATATTCCGATAAGATTTCGATGCTCATGCGAGTGCTCCGGAAAGAAAAATCTGTTCTTTTTTCTGTACTCTTTATTGCTTTGTTCTATATTTTTCTAACGGCTTTAATTATGTTCAACATAGAGCCACATGTAAATCCAGTAACAGGGGAGCCAACATTTCAATCTTTTTTTGATGCATTGTACTGGGCAACTGTGACATTGACAACTGTCGGATATGGGGATTTATGTCCTGTTACAGATATTGGCAGGTGTGTAAGTATGTTCTCTTCGTTATTTGGAGTAGCAATCATTGCTTTGCCATCGGGTATTATTACGGCGAGCTATCTTGATGAATTACGAAACGGGAAGAAGTAAATGTCTGTTTCAAAAAATTAAAAGCTCCGAAACCATTAGCTTTTTGAGGTTCCAGAGCTTTTGATAGAGGTCGGTAGCAGATTTGAACTGCTGTACACGGTTTTGCAGACCGCTGCCTAACCGCTCGGCCAACCGACCCTTTTGCGATTTTGCGTGGCAAAGATAAGGGGTTTATTTGGAATATACAAATCTTGTCCGCAATTATTTTGATAGCGTCACGCTGGTTGCAGCGATTTTTCCTCCTAAGGGAGGATTTAATTTGGATACTTTAATCGTGACGTTTTTGATTTCGGGAAAAGCTTGATAAAGGGCATCGATGATCCGTTTGGCGACATGTTCCAGCAGATGGGACGGGATCATCATTTCGCGGGCAATAATTTCATAAGCCGAAAAATAATTAAGGGCATCGTTGATGTTGTCGCTTGCGGCCGCTTTTTCACAATCTGCCATGATTTTAGCATAAACCGTAAATTTGTTGCCTACACTACGTTCCGTTTCGTAACAGCCATGATAAGCAAAAAATTCCATTCCTTCGATTTCAATTATTCCTTCCATGTACATTTACTTTCAAAAAAAAGTGATAACTTTACTCCTTTTTAAATACAAAAGAGTCGACAGGACGTCGACTCTTAAGATTACATTACTAACTACTAACCTAAACCATACAAACTTATGAAAAATCTTCAATCTCTTAAAGACACTACAAAGGTAATGCCAATCTCCATTATGGTGTAATATTTATTGTTAATAAATATTATATGCATAGTTAATCTTGTTTAATATTCTGGGCTTAATTTTTGTGTTTTTTGGCCCAATAATAGCCATCTTGTTGATATATAGTGAAATGTTAATTGTGCTGTGTAAATTGGATTGATTTTTTGTTAATTAAATGATATATTGTGATGGATGTAATTAATATTATTCGTAAGTTTATAAAACCGTTTGTTATAAGATTATGTTATGGTAATAGGAAGTAAAATAACTGGAATCCAGGAGATTGCAGAAGAGGCGGGGCATTTAATATTAGATATATATAATAAGCAGGCTTTTTCTGTGGAGTTGAAGAGTGATTTGACGCCATTGACGGAAGCCGATAAGATATCAAGTGAGTATATTGTATTGTCTTTGCAAAAGCTTTTTCCTGGTGTCCCGATCGTGAGCGAGGAAGTTCCTTTGTCTGATTATAAGATCCGTTCCGAATGGCGGGACTTATGGATGGTTGATCCCTTGGACGGTACGAAGGAGTTTATTTACCGGAACGGGAGATTTTGTGTGAATATTGCATTAGTGGAGGATGGAGTTCCCGTGTTTGGAATGATAAATAACGTGAAAGATGGGGAATTGGTGTGGGGAGGTGTGGATGTTGAGTGTGGAATAAAAAATGAAGAAGGGGTTGGAAAGTTAAAAACTTCTGTGGCCGGAGGTAATAAATTGAAAATTGCGGTCAGTCGGTTTAATATGACGGAAAACGAATTTCAGTATATCGATTATCTGAAGGGTTTGGGGTATGAAGTCGAATTGTTTCCGTTCGGGGCTTCTTTGAAGCAGGTCATGATTGCTAAGGGGGAAATGGATATATGCCCTAAATTCGGAAAATGCTCGGAGTGGGACACGGCTGCCGGGCATGCTATTGTCGAAGCTTCCGGAGGGATGGTGATGAATATGGAAACCGGGAGAAATTTGATGTATAATAAAGAGAATATATTGAGCCCTCCGTTTATTATGTTTAGTAAACGGATTCATGATTTGATTATGGCGGGAGACACTCGTTTTTATGATTTTCAGTTGGGGGATAAGTCGGGAAATAAATAATAAAAATAGGATAAAATGGAAAAACAGGTAGCAAAAGAATTAATTGAATTTATACATGAGAGTCCGACCAATTTTCATGTGGTGCTTAACGCTAAAAAGGAGTTGTTGAATCATGGTTTTAAGCAATTGTTTTCAGGTGAATCGTGGCATATCGAAAAAGGAGGAAGATATTTTGTAACGAAAAATCACTCTTCTCTTTTTGCTTTTGAAATAGGTAGTGGAGAGATTGCGGAGGAGGGATTTAAATTGGTGTGTGCTCACAGTGATTCTCCGACATTCAGAATAAAGCCGAATGCTGAAATGCCTGTAGCCGGAAAATATTTGAAATTGAATACGGAGGTATACGGGGGACCGATCATGTATACTTGGTTTGATCGTCCGTTGTCTATGGCCGGAAGGGTGATGCTCCGGAGTTTAAATCCGTTGAAACCCGCGACTCAATTTGTGAACTTTAAACGTCCCGTATTGATTATTCCGCATATTGCCATTCATTTTAATCGTGCCGTGAACGATCAGGGCAACCCGTTAAGTAAACAGAAGGATATGTTGCCCGTGATAGGGATGATTAATGATACGTTTGAAAAGGATAACTATTTGTTGAAATTGATAGCCGAGGAGATGAATGTGGATAAAGAGGAGATCCTTGATTTCGATTTAACCCTTTACGAGTATCAGAAAGGCTGCTTGGTAGGAGTCAATGAAGAATTTATATCTTGCGGTAAATTAGACGATTTGGCAATGGCTCATGCCGGTTTAAAGGCTTTTTTGGCTTCAGAGAAGTGTTCGAAGACCAAAGTGTTGGCTATCTTTGATAATGAAGAGGTGGGTAGCGGAACGAAGCAGGGTGCCGGTTCTCCTATTTTGAGGACGATCGTTGAACGGATCGTTTTCGGGTTGGGTGGAACTCCGGAAGACCTGTACCGGGCTATCCATAATTCATTTATGATTTCTGCCGATATGGCACATGCTCTTCATCCGAATTATGTAGAGAAGCATGATCCGACAAATCATCCGGTGATCAACGGCGGACCTGTCATAAAGTTTAATGCCAATCAAAAATACGTGACGGATGGTGATTCTGCGGCTGTTTTCGAGACTATTTGTAAAATGGCAGACGTGCCCTGTCAGAAGTTCGTGAATCACTCGGATATGGCGGGGGGATCTACTTTAGGCAATATATTGCTTTCCCAGATGGAGATGAGAGGTGTCGATATCGGCAATCCGATGTGGGGGATGCATTCGGTACGGGAGACCGGAGGTGTGATGGATCATTCGTACGTGATTAAGGCATTTACGACATTCTATAATATATAAGAGCGTATATTGAAGAAAGGAAGCAGGGAGTAACAGGTAGAGGATGGGCTATCTCTGTTGATTTTTTTTTAAAAGAACTTTACATGAAAATCCCCGGGAAATAATTATTCCCGGGGATTTTGGTGTAGCCCGGTTGTTTCCGATGCTTATTTTAATGAAAAGAATACTATCCGTCTATTTTGTAGTTTAATAGGAAGTTGACCGTAGCGGGATCATAGTGCGAGAAGAAAAGAGATTTTTCTTGGTCTAAAGCGATGATGGTTATTTGTTTTCAGGTATTACCTCGTTCAGACAAGCGATTGCATTTAGTGTACGCGGGTAACCGATATAGGGCAATAGCTGTGTAACTACGGCTAATAGGGTCTCTTTACCGTTGCCTACATTTACGTTCCCTTGGATATGGCTTTTTACCTGCGGCTCACAACCACCTTGTGATATGAGCATCGAGAAGGTCAACAACTCCCGGGTTTTCACGTCCAATCCTTTTCGGGTCTGGTAGTCTCCGAAACAGTTCCCCGAGAGGGCATACTGGATGTGCAGCTGATTCCGGGGCGAGGTCTCGTACATCTTGTCGATATGGTCGCCGAAGATAGACTTTTGTAATGCCAATCCTTTCTCCTGCCGGGTTTCAGGTGAAGTTGTCGATTGTGGTTCCAACGGTAGTTTTATGCCTTTTGCCGTCAGGCTCTTGTTGGTTATCCCTATAAAATCATATGCTTTTGCAAAACCGATATAAGGGATAGCCTGGAAAATGACCTCCTTGATTTCGACCGCACTGATTCCGTTGTTCAATGCCGCATCCAGCAGCATCCGGTATGCACCTTCGGTTTGCAAAGCGATGGCCGAACCCATCGTAACCAGAATTCGGGTACGCGTATCCAGATTTCCGTATTTCTGTGTTTCGTCGAAAGCGAAATTACCGAACACTTCTGCCAATTCGGGATCGGACATGTAAAGTTCGTTTCCTGCCTGCCAGGCTTCGAGATTACGTTTGGCGTTATCCGAAAGACGGCATATCGCTATTGCTTTCGCGGTGGCATCAGCATACTGTTCATCGTCCACCGGACCGAGCCATGTATTTTTGTTGGTCTGCGGATTGCATTCGATTGCCAGATGTGAAAACCAGCTGTCGGGGGCTGCTCCGTGCCAATGTATCACGTGGGGAGCGATTTCAACCACATCACCTGGTAGCAGTTCACGGGCCGGTTTTCCTTTTTCCTGATAATATCCTCTGCCGCCCACGGCGATCAGTATTTGTCCGCCGGTATGGCTGTGCCAGTTATTGCGGCAGCCCGGTTCGAAGGTGACATTGGATATCGGTACATTCAACTCTTTGTTGGCGGTTAACGGTGCCAACCACGATTTTCCTGTAAAATATTGTGCATATCCGGTATTTTCTTTTCCTGCCGGAAATGCACTGACGTTGCTGGGTTCTTCTTTTCCTTTCATACTCTTCTGATTTTGTGCGTTAAGCGAATTGCCTGCGCCGAGTAGTAACGCTGCAATCGCTATTATTATTTTTTGTTTCATGTGATTTGATTTTAAGAAAATATGATCCGTTAATGCTTTTATTTTCAATGTTGTATTACAAAATTATGTGATCTCTTTCAGCTGTGCGATAGATGAATTACGTTTTTTCGTACCTAAATTACAGGCTGTGTCCCGTGCGGGGATATTTTACCTCTATCCCGGTTGTAGTCGGTTTTGTCGGAAGAGGTATTTGGGTGCTACTGTATAATAGAATTAAAAAGTTTTTGCTTTGGAAAGGGTTTCGTTTTCAGGAGAGCGATATTTATTAACAGAAGAAAGGTAAACAAAATAGTTGTCATTACGTTATTATGTGATAACAGGAGTCTAAACTATATTTAACTTAAAATTGTTTGTTATGGAAAAACGGAAAAGGAATATTTCCACATGGCAATTGGCATTGATGACTGCAGCTGCCGTGATTAGTTTGCGGGGGTTACCCATGATGGCTCAAGAAGAGCTGACCATGTTTTTTTATATATTTTTTGCCACTTTTCTGTTCCTTATTCCGGCGGCCTTAGTGGGTGCGGAGTTGGGAAGTGCTTTTGCGGATAAAGGCGGAGGAGTTTACACCTGGGTAAAGGAAGCTTTTAACCGGAGGATGGGATTTGCGGCTATCTTTTTACAATGGATACAGAATGTGGTTTGGTACCCGACTGTGTTGGGATTTGCGGCTGCTTCCATTGCTTATATGATCGGAAGACCCGATCTGGCACAGAACGGTATGTTTGTCGGTTTGTTTTCCATCGTCATGTATTGGTTTGCCACTTGGGTAACTCTTAAAGGAACTTCTATCGTTTCCCGGATAACCAGTCAGGGGTTCTTGTTGGGAACGGTACTGCCGGGTGTCGTAATTATTGTGATGGCCGTTATCTGGATTATCGGAAATAATCCGGTATCTTTCGAGCATATACCTTCCGCGGTAAGCCAGGTTGTCAACGTAGATACCGCACACCATGTGCATCCGCGTTTATTTCCTCATATCACGGGAATGAGCGATATCGCTTTTTTAGCCGGGATCTTACTTTTGTTCGCCGGGGTGGAAGTACATGCCGTGCATGCCCAGGAGATGAAAAATCCCCAAAAGCAATTTCCCGCCGCGATGTTTTTAGCCGCATTGATCTCTTTTGCTTTGTTTACTTTCGGCTCTTTGGCCGTGGCCGTTGTAACTCCTTATGACCAGATTAATTTGCAGGCCGGTTTGTTGGTGACATTTCAAGAATTGTTTAATCATTATCACGTCGGTTGGTTGACGAACGTGATGGGACTATTGGTTGCTTTCGGGGCTTTGGCCGGAGTCATGTCTTGGATATCCGGTCCCAGCCGGGGGTTATTGTGGACGGCCCGGGACGGGCAACTGCCGAATTTTATGCAAAAGACGAACAAGAACGGAATACAGATTCATATTTTAATTATACAAGGATGTATTGTTACCGTCTTGTCATCACTATATATGATTATGGACGATGTTAGTGTGGCCTTCTTCTTGTTGAGTGCCTTGACGATTGGCCTGTACTTGTTGATGTACATGATGATGTATGCCTCGGGGATAAGATTGAGATATACTCAACCCGATTTACCGAGAAATTACAGGATTCCGGGAGGTAACCTGGGAATGTGGCTGATAGCGGGAATCGGTTTCCTTGCCGTTCTTTTCTCTTTTGCCGTTACGTTTTTTCCCCCGTCGCAGCTGCCTGTCGGAAGTCCGGCATTCTATACGGGATTGGTCGTTACCGGAACCGTGGTCTTTTTCGCCATACCTTTTATCATCAGTTTCGCCATGGATAAACGAAAACAAAAATCTTGATATTAAACGGAGCTTTTAAGCTCCGTTTATTCTTTTCGTGATTGTTCGCGTGGAATCGGGTTAAAACCTTCGGTTTTTCATTTTGACGATCCCTCGCGAATCGATCAAAAACAGGTCGGGATGGCCTGGGGCCCGAACGGTAATTTGTCTATATTGGATTATAGGTTTACGCGTGTGTTTCTTCGGTGCTATAATTTTAAATATCTGATTATTAATATTTTATTTCGTGATTTAGTCCTGTGTGGTTTTTTCTGATTCCTGCGTGGTTTTCAATAAACTTCAATATCGAGGTGTAAACTGAATTTTATATTATAATCGTGAAATATATTGCAATATATTGTCATTATTATACTATATTTGCAAATTGAATGATATTATTGTAAAATTTTGATTACAATATTGTCGTGATAATTGATTCGTTTTGATGTTAAACACCTTGTCGGGATTATAGATATGAATACCAGGAATGTTAGTTTGATAGCCTTTTACGAGATAAAAGCGATCTCGAGAGAGTGGAGTTTTAAAATGGTCACGGCACTTGTGGTGCTGATCGTGATTTTTCTTCACGTGATCACGCAAAGTAACCTGGTGGAACCGGAATGGGTTACCGTGTCGTTACCCTCGGCCATCCCTTACACGAACGCTTGCCTGGTAAACGCGTTCCTGTTTATCGAGATCGTTTTTTTTGCCGGTAATTTTCAGCGTAAAAGTCGCGTGGAGGGAGCTAACGCGGCCCTGTCGGCACGCCCGTTTTCAAACCTGGAACTGACGTGCGGTAAAACGGCGGGGTTTTTAATTTTAATGCTTTTCCTGAGTTTTTTCCTGGGGGTGGTGGCGATATTAATTCACTTGTTCTCGAGCGACTCTCCTTTCGCTCTTTATCCTTATGTTTTTTATTTTTTCACGTTGACTTGCCCGTTACTCTTTTTTTCACGGGATTGACGACGGGCATTAAAGGAATGGCGGGTAACATGGCCTTGTCTTGCGTTTTATTGCTCGGCTTGTTGTATTTCTTTTTGGATTTTGGCCGTGAACTCTTTCACGGGGTGTTCGACGTGCTGGCCATCACGTTGCCCAACACCTTCTCGGACGTCACGGGATTCGCGGGTCTTGGGGTTTACCTGTCGCAACGGGCCTCTTTTTTAGCCTACGGGTGCGGGTTAATCATGCTGGGAGTGACTTTCGTTCACCGGCTTCCTCCCGGGACGAGAAGTAATTTCTCGGCCGGTCGGCCGGGATTATGGTTACTGGCGCTGGGTGTTGTCCTCTCGGGCTTTTATGCGGGTCATTTCATCCGCCGGGATCAGGAGCGGGAGGCGGTTCGGGAAACGTTTGCCAGGTACGAGGGCGTTCCCCGGGTTAGTGTTACCGATCATGATATCGAGTTCAAGCAGGAGGGATACGCCTACTCGGCGTGTAGCAAGCTAAACTTGCAGAATATTCATAACCGGAAGATCGATTCCGTTGTCTTGTATTTAAACCCGGGGTTGGAGGTCGTGAAATTAACCACGGGCGGGGAGGTTTTACCCTTTCGTCGGGAGCGACAGGTTTTGATTGTCCCGTTATCAATGGAAGCGGGAGAAACGAGACGGGTAGAAATGGAGTACGGGGGCTCGATCTCCCCGGCAGTTTGTTACGCGGAAGTCGTCAATATCGATTCTCTTGCGATGACTCGCCGTTATTACATGTACAACACGGGACAAAACTACTTTTACCTTCAACCGGACTACACCTTGCTCACGCCAGAATGCTTGTGGTATCCCTCGAGTATACCCCCTGTTAACGTCGATTCGCCCTACCTGTCGGGTCAGGATTACACTCGTTTCACGTTACGGGTAAAAGGGGAACGCTCGAGAGCGGTGATCTCCCAGGGGGAGGAGACGAGGGAAGGAGATTGTATTCGTTTCGTGAACAAGGTTGCCTTGCCCGGTTTAACGCTTTGCGCGGGCGATTATACCCGGAAGAGCGCTCGGATAAACGGCGTTTTGTATGAACTCTTTTTGTTCAAGGGTCATGAATACCTCGTTCCAGAGGAGATAACCGCGGAAGAGGCTGTCGACTACTGGGAAGGCATGTGCAGGTACAGGTCGAAAGATAACAAGGTAACGTACGCTTTCGATAAACTGTGTCTCGTGGAGACGCCTGTTCATTTTTGCGCTCACGGGCGGGATTGGAAAACCAATAGCGAGCGGGTGCAACCGGAAATCATCTTTCGCCCGGAAAGGGAGGCGTTATTCTGGCAGGCTTTTCGGGTGGAAAGCGTTCTCAATATAGGCAATACCCCGGCACACGAGTTTTTGGAAATGTATATGCGCGAGCTTGTTCATAATACACGATACCCTCTGGCGGGAAACGTGTTTTTTAATCAATTGACCGGGAAAAGCGGGAGAAGCGGGAAAAGTGAGAAAAATGAAGGTGATATTTCTTATTTATTGCAAAAGTATCACTATAGCGTGTACTCCCCCGAGTTCGCTGGGATCAATCTTTTGTTTCACTATATGCAAGAGGGGTTTGACACGGATTTTGTCAATTGGGGTGGTGGTCGCTCTCTGGCGGCTCGGTATCTTTTAAACCGGAGCCTGGAAGATGCGCTGCACGCCCCGGATAATGAAGTGGGCGTGAAACGTGTGCTACTTTCCAAGGGGTACAATTTTTTAAAGTATATTTTATGTAGTGTTTCCCGCGAGGAATTGGAACGTTTTAACACGGGGTTTATGCAAAGGCACGTGTTCCGGGGCTTTAGTTACGAGGAGTATTGCGGGGAGTTAGAGAAAGAATTTGGCGTATCCCTCTTGAATCTGACCCGTGAACTGTATCGCGAGCGAGGTTTGCCCGCGTACTATTTCAGGGATGCCCGGGTGGACGACGTGGAAGCCCCGGGAGGAAAGGAGGGTTTCGTGTTCAGTATAAAAGCGTGGAATAAAGGAAAATGTCGTGGAATCCTCTCGATAAGACGCAGGTATGTCGAGGAAGGACGTCATTATCTTGTTCCGGCGGGAGCCTGCAAGGAGATCAAGGTTTATTTCGAGGGACCGAGTGATCGTTGGACAATCATGGTAGAGACAAACGGGTCTCAGAATGTTCCTTCGCATTATGCTTTTGAGCCTTTTGCTAAAAAAGGTAGGATTAAAGAACCTGTAGACGGATTTTTTGACGCGGATACCCTCGCTTTTGCCCCGGAATCGGGAGTGTATGTCGTGGATAACGATGACCCGGGTTGCCGGGTCGTGGAGAATAGCCGGACCGTGCAGAAGTTGCGCCGGCAAACGAGTTATAAAAATACACGTTGGAGTTGGATGAGTAGTAACGGGGCGTACGGGGAACTTTCCAGAAGTTATTTAGAGAAAAAGTCCGGGAAAGGAGATTCCGATGTCGAGTGGGAGGTAGACTTGCCGGAGGCCGGGGCGTACGAGTTGTTTGTTTATAACAATAAGTCTCGTGCAGACGATAACAACTCGAGATCTTTTTACAGTCGCGGGAAGAAAAAAAGAAACCCGGTACAAAGATACCGCTTTGTCCATGCCGGTGGCGTGAAAGAGGTCGATCTCGACCTGTTGCACGCGGAAGACGGTTGGGCATCGCTCGGGAGGTATCGCTTTCCCGCCGGGAAGGCAAGGGTTACCCTGCGCGGGAAGGGCGTCGATCGACATCAATACCTGTACGCGGATGCCGTGAAATGGGTTAGAGTCGAGTAATGTCAATCTACAATAAAAAAAGAGGCTCTTTTGGAACCTCTTTTTTGGTGGGCGCTGAGGGAGTCGAACCCCCGACCCTCTGGGTGTAAACCAGATGCTCTGAACCAACTGAGCTAAGCGCCCG
>NZ_UQRQ01000016.1 GCF_900543425.1 uncultured Sanguibacteroides sp.
AATTAAATAATTGAATATTAGATGTGGCTGTAAGGATGTATATAATTACCTTTTTTATTTTATTATTATAACACTTAAATATAAAAACAACACCTTGTATTCTCCCTTTGTTCAAAACAAAAAAAGAAATTAGTCATTACAACGTATCGGGAAACAGATTCATTCTTTTTCTCTTATACGGAATTTTTCTACCTTAAGCTTTAATTTAAACGCTCAAATCATTATCTTTGCAGCCGCAAAAAAATAGTCGTAAATATTCACACGGAGATACATGGGTTTTACAGAAGAGATATTAAGAAGACGGACTTTCGGTATTGTCAGCCACCCGGATGCGGGTAAAACGACCCTAACGGAGAAACTACTCCTGTTCGGGGGAGCCATTCACATTGCCGGAGCGGTAAAATCGAACAAGATAAAGAAAACGGCCACCTCGGACTTTATGGAGATCGAAAGACAAAGAGGTATTTCAGTGGCTACCTCCGTGATGGGTTTCGAATACAAAGACATCAAAATTAACATCTTGGACACCCCCGGTCACCAAGACTTTGCCGAAGATACCTTCCGCGTACTGACGGCCTGCGATAGCGTAATCATCGTGGTCGACGCCGCCAAAGGAGTAGAAACCCAAACCCGCAAACTAATGCAGGTATGCCGGATGCGGAAAACACCCGTTATTGTCTTTATCAACAAACTGGATCGTCCGGCAAACGATCCTTTCGACATCTTGGACGATATCGAAAAGGAGTTGCAAATCAAAGTAAACCCGTTAAGCTGGCCCATCGGTAGCGGCGACACCTTCAAAGGTATCTACAACCTGCACAAACAAAACCTATGTCTCTATTCCGCCAGTGTGCAGACCATACAGGACGGAATCGAACTAAACGATATCAATACTCCGGAACTGGACGAATACATCGGGGAACGGAGTGCCCAACACCTGCGGGACGATCTGGAACTGGTACGGGAAGTATATCCCGGTTTAAACCGTCAGGAGTATCTGAATGCCACGGTAGCTCCCGTATTCTTCGGTTCGGCATTGAATAATTTCGGTATCCGGGAGATGTTGGATTGTTTTATCGAGATAGCTCCTTCACCGCTTCCCCGGGAGACGGAAGAACGGATCGTTCGTCCCGAAGAAGAGAAATTTACCGGATTTATTTTCAAGATACATGCTAACATGGACCCGAATCACCGGGATCGTATTGCTTTCGTAAAAGTCGTTTCCGGTACCTTCAAACGGAACACCAATTACCTGCACGTGGGATTGGGAAAAAACCTGAAATTCTCGACCCCGACAGCCTTTATGGCTTCCAAAAAATCGATTATCGACGAGGCTTACCCGGGCGATATAGTCGGTCTGCATGATACGGGAAATTTTAAAATCGGCGATACCCTGACCGAAGGAGAAAAGCTGCACTTTAAAGGAATTCCCAGTTTCTCGCCTGAACTCTTTAAATACATCGAAAATGCCGATCCGATGAAATCCAAGCAGCTATCCAAGGGAATCGACCAATTGATGGATGAAGGTGTTGCCCAGTTGTTCGTCAATCAATTCAATAACCGGAAGATCATCGGAACAGTAGGGGCTCTACAGTTCGAAGTAATCGAATATCGTCTGTTGCACGAGTACGGTGCTGCCTGTCGCTGGGAAAATATCAATCTCTACAAAGCTTGCTGGATCGAAGCCTTAGACAACAAAGAATTGGAGGATTTCAAACTTCATAAGGCCCAATACTTAGCCAAGGATAAGTGGGGACGGGATGTATTTCTGGCCGAATCGCAATACATGTTGCAAATGGCACAGAACAACTATAAAAACTTGCTGTTCCATTTCACGTCCGAATTCTAATCCGGATCAATAGTTTTTTATAAACTCGCCCAAAGAGAGCTTTACGGTACTGTAAAAAAGAAAAACGACCGGAATAAAACGAAATCTTCTGTTGTCCGCATGATAAAAGCTGGCATCATATATCAAAAATCGTCAAAAACATGGTACGGGCCGGATTATTCAGTAACTTTGTATGTCAAAAACAAATAAAGTTATGGAAATAAAGATAGGATTTTCTTTTACTCAGGAGATTATAGTGAGACACGAAGACACCGCAGCCGTATACGGATCGGGTAAATTAGAGGTATTCGCGACCCCTGCCATGGTCGGTTTAATGGAAAATACCGCCATCAAATGCCTCGAAGGTATGTTGGAAGCCGACAACGATACGGTCGGTATCGAAATTAACGTGAAACACGTAAAAGCCACACCTGTCGGCAAGAAAGTAGGATGTAAAGCAACCGTTACCGAAGTAGACGGACGTCGCATTCGTTTTGAAATCGAGGCATGGGATGAAACAGCAACCATCGGTACGGCCGTTCACGATCGTTTTATCATCGATCCCGTGAAATTCATGAACAAACTCGGTTAATACAATCGCATAAACCCCATGTTCAAACTAACGTCACAATATACACCGACCGGAGACCAACCGGAGGCAATCGAACAACTCGTAAAAGGTATCGAAGAGGGCGATCCCTGTCAAGTTCTACTCGGAGTAACCGGATCGGGAAAAACATTTACCGTCGCCAATGTAATCCAAAAAGTACAACGTCCGACCCTGATTCTAAGCCATAACAAGACGTTAGCCGCTCAATTATACGGGGAATTCAAGGCATTTTTTCCGGAAAATGCCGTAGAATATTTCGTATCCTATTACGATTACTACCAACCGGAAGCCTATCTACCCGTAACCAATACCTATATCGAAAAAGACCTTCAAATCAACGACGAAATCGATAAGCTTCGTCTACGGGCCACCGCTTCCCTACTCTCCGGACGCCGGGACGTCATTGTCGTATCTTCCGTCTCCTGTCTATACGGTATGGCGGATCCTACCGCTTTCGGAGCCAACACGATCAGATTGCGAAGAGGTATGAAGATTTCAAGAAACCAATTACTTCGCAGATTAGTGGATGCCTTATATGCCAATAACGAATTGGATTTCAAAAGAGGCTCATTTCGGGCCAAAGGGGAAACGGTGGATGTATTTCCTTCGATTGAAACCTTTGACGGAATAGCCTATCGGCTGGAATTCTGGGGAGATGAAATCGACCGGATCTCCTCTTTCAGTCCCCAAACCGGAAAAACGATAGACACTTTAGAGACCTTAAATATCTATCCCGCTAATCTTTTTGTAACGGATAAGGCTACTGTTACCAAAGCCATACACGATATAGAAAAAGATCTGACCATACAGGTCGAATTTCTCAAATCCATCGGAAAACATTTTGAAGCCAAACGATTGGAAGAACGGGTAAAGTATGATGTAGAGATGATACGCGAACTGGGATATTGTGCCGGAATAGAAAATTATTCCCGCTATTTTGATGGAAGACCCGCGGGCATGCGTCCGTTCTGTCTGCTGGATTATTTTCCTCAAGATTTTTTACTCGTGGTCGATGAATCCCACGTCACTCTTCCCCAGGTGAGAGCCATGTACGGGGGCGATCACTCCCGCAAACAAACCCTGATAGAATACGGCTTCCGGCTTCCGGCTGCTTTCGACAACCGTCCGCTCACGTTCGAAGAATTCGAGACCAACACGGGACAAACCATATACGTCAGCGCCACACCTGCCGATTACGAATTAGAAAAATGCAATGGAGTCGTCGTGGAGCAGATCATTCGCCCTACAGGTATTTTGGATCCCGAAATAGAGGTTGTACCCAGCAAAAACCAGATAGACCATCTTATAAACGAAATACAGAAGCGAATAGAACTGGATGAGAAAGTATTGGTTACTACCCTCACCAAACGTATGGCAGAGGAGTTAAGTAAATATTTCGATCGTATCAGTATCAAATGCCAATACATCCATTCGGATGTAGACACGCTGGAACGGGTGCAAATCATCGAAAACCTTCGTAAAGGAGTCATTGATGTCATTGTCGGTGTAAACCTGTTACGGGAAGGGTTGGATATGCCCGAAGTCTCTTTAGTTGCTATTTTGGATGCCGATAAAGAGGGATTCCTGCGTTCTACCCGATCTTTGATCCAGACTTCAGGCCGGGCTGCCCGTAACCTAAACGGAAAGGTTATCATGTACGCGGATACCATTACCCGCTCCATGCAGGAAACCATCGATGAAACCAGATACCGACGGGAAAAACAGATGGAATACAATCATCAGCACGGAATCACACCGACACAGATTCATAAAACTACCGAATCGGTTTTAAAAGAAACTTCTCACGCTTATATTGAAGAAGAGCATGTAAATATGGCTGCCGATCCGGTCGTTGCCTACATGAGCAAACCGGAAATAGAAAGAATGTTACAAAAAACCAAAGCCGCCATGCAAAAAGCGGCTAAAGAAACAGATTTTCTGGAAGCCGCCCGTCTACGGGACGAGATGTTTAAATTAGAAGAACATCTGAAAAAGTTGACAATTGACAATTAAAAATGAAGGGACTGAATGATTTGAGGTTTGGAACCCTGATGGAATCCCGTATTTATCATTTACACAAAATATTTTATAGTGCCGAAGAAATTTTAGATCAAAATGTAAACTTTTTTAGGACAAGACAATCCTCCAATTACAGAATCACCTAATCCCTAAAATCCTTTAATCCCCGAATCCCTTGATTCTTTAAATCATAAATCTAAAATCCGAAATCATAAATCTTCCAATCACAGAATCCCTTAATCCCTTCATTTGCAATTGAGAGGACTAAACCCTTCGGGGCGGGACGTTTCCGTCGGTTGGCCATTCCTCAAACCGGACACGACGCTCGCCGTTCACTATTGATGCCCCTTCGTTTTTAGCCCTTCCCTCTTAATCCCCAATCACTCAATCACTGAATCCTTTAATCCCAAAATCCCTTGATTCTTTAAATCGTAAATCTAAAATCCGAAATCGTAAATCTTCCAATCTCTTAATCCTTTATTCCTCTTACATTCTCTTTTGCATGTGTAAAACGGGAAAAGGTTTATTCCAGGCATCCTTTTCATCCCGACCAATCACCTCGAATCCCATTTGTTCGTAAAAATACCTGGCATTTTCATTCTGTTCGTTCACATCGACCTTAGAAACTCCTCTTTGCTGCACGGCATAAAGCAATAACCGCCGTCCCAATCCCATCCTTTGTACCTTGGGGTGCACAAACAACATTTCAAGCATATCCTCCCGTATTCCCATAAAAGCCAGTATCTGTCCCTCGTCTCCCCGGATAACAAAGAGCGATACGGCATCAAGATACTGATTCCGTATCAACGGTTTAAAAAACTGAATATCCTCCTCCTCAAGAAAACCATGAGTAGCCCGAACCGAAGCTTCCCAGAGATCGGTCAACTCATCGTAATCGCAAACTGCAGGTCGTATAATTTCGCTCATATCCAATTTTATTTAAGACAAAAGATACCGGATAAAACAAGATTCCACCTCTTTCTTCGTTTTAACCGAATTATAAAGAGGTAAACCTATCAACCGATACCTCCTGTTCCCTTGTTGCATAAAAGTTTGATCTATATAATTGTGATCCTCTGCCGTTATGGCTTTTAAAAGATCGTCCTTCCATTGATCCGTTTCCAAATGATCGCTCCCTTTAGGTTCGATAAATACCTGAAAGTAGTCATCTCCTTTCCTCAACAACAGCAGGAAATCAGGCATAAACCCTCGTCCTTCACGATCGTATATTTTATATACCTCTTCGTTACGTAACAGGTATACCTCATCGTATCGACCTTTTAAATTACCGATGTATCCTTTCACCAAATCCAAAAGATCCCGTTCCTCATCTGTTCCCACAAACGCATCCAACACATACCAATCATTCGCTACCATGCTCTTTTCGTATTCCTTATCATAGTTTGCCTCAACCAATTTCTCTTTGGGTTTCTCAAATACATCTGCTAAAGCAACCGACTTAAAAAAGGTAGCGGCATAAGGTTGCGAATACTTTCTTATCTCCTGTTCCAACTGCTCGAAAAACCGAATTGCAATCTTCAGGTAATCGTTATGGGTCAATACCCGATTCGTCGTTATAGAGAGAGGGAATCCGGCCAACAACTCACTATCATATAATTCATCGATGGAATTGACCTTTAATTCCTTAGACAAATTTCCTATCCGGTAGACAGAATCTATCTGCCTGGACAACCGATTGATCGCCTTCAAAACAATATGGCGCTCCATATCTCGAATCGTTATCAGCAGAGTCTCGGCTTCGGCGTGATCGACATACTTATCCTCATCATCCCGCGTACCGTCAAAAAGGACCTTAGCCTCTTTCTGTTCTTCTATGATCGTACAGGTAAAGTACCACTCTTTTTCGATCTGGCTTAGATTTTTCTTTTGCCTGAACGGATTGGCTATTCGTTCGTTCTTAAACAGTTTCGCCTTCCGGTAAAAATCGCTGGCCCGAAACTCTTCTTTCAAACCAAACACCTTACGAATCTTTCTCTCCTCTAACAAGTTCTTCCGTTTTAACTCCTGAATCAAGTCTCCGATATAACGTTCGTCATTATCACTATGAAAATAAAATTCTTCCAATACCCTTAATTCGTGCGTCAGATCATTGTCAAATTTCCGTTTTCCCTTCTCCTTATCTCCATAGGTAAACGGATAATATCTTATTCCCCTACCGATAAGCTGTACCTCTTGGGTCGTTGCCCGGCTGGTTACCGACTTCTTCACATTGCTACCTCCCGTGTTCTGTCCCTCATACAATCGTACGATATCGTACAGGTTCAAGACATCCCACCCCTCCGTCAATCGTTGCACGGAAAACACAGCCCGGATGATATTATTTTTATCTTCCAGGTTGTTTAACAAACGGTCCTGACTTTCTGTCGTTTTTTCTTCTCCCTTTCCTTTGCCTTTGGCTGTTTTATCGGAAGAGTTGGTTATAATACAATTTTGAGTTTTAAAATGAGTCTGCAAAAATTCGATTATACTTTGAACCGCAATACGGTTGTCTGCAATATACCGTCTGATATCCATAATCCGGCTTTGCCCTCTCCGGTAAACCTCTTTCGCCTTATACAGTTCCTCTTCGTTCACCGTCCCTATAAAATCAAAATCGGAAATACTCAAATTCTCTATCAACTCTCTAAAAAAGACGTAATCCGCCTGAGAGGCTTCAATGGTTTTACTCCGGAAAAGGATAACCGATTTAAAATCATACAAATGATATTTTATAGCAATTTCCTGTCTATACCAATTAAATAGTAATGCCTGTAATATTCGCAACCGTTTATCGAAAGAAGAGCTGACCAAGTAAATCTCTTTCGTGTATCCGGCCCGCAGGAAATCTTCAATCTGAAATTTGTAAACCGTTTTATCCGCGTATTTTTGCAGCACGCTTCTGACTTCCGGGATGGTAGCCGTAAATTCCAAAAGTATATTTTTATTCGGTTTGTCACCCTTATAACCATATTTATTCAAGAGCAACTGTATGGCCGTGTTTTCCCATCCTCTTTCGATATCCTCCTCCTTCGCGTTTGTTTCCGATATACTCGTGTTGAAATCCGGGTTATACAACATCCCCGTTTCATTCTTCGTGTTGGCATTCAAATGATGGGCTTCATCCGCAATCATGATGATATCCCGCTCCTGTAACTCCTGTAAGGTTGTGGTATTCTCCTTTACATTATAGACATCGTTATGCAGTTTTTGTATGCTGCAAAATTTGATCTCCAACGCATCATCCCGATCCGAAAATACCTCTACCTTCTTTATATTCACGGTTTCATGATCAATCGTAATCGTCGGCTGAAACAGGTATTTGTTATGCCCGGGATTGGAGAGATTATCTTCCGTTTTACCGACAATGTTGTTTTGGTTGACAAAAAAGATCACTTTACGGTATCCCTGTTTATAATAGTAGAGCAATAAAGCTGCCATTAACAAGGTCTTGCCCGTACCGGTGGCCATATTAAACATAAGGTGATTTCCCCTCTCCTTATTCCTCTCACTCAGTAAAAAATTTTCCAGAGCCTCCCGTTGCCAGAAGAACAGGTCAAATTTCAAATTCCGGGTGATATATTCAGGTATAACAACAGGCTTTTCGGCATATTTTTTACTCTTTTCCAGCTCTTCATACAAATAATCGACCTTCGCCGGATTCCCTGAACTCTTTTGGATCATATCTTACTTCTTATAAAATTCATTTGTGGCAAAAACATCTTCCTCTTTCATGGTATACCGGGCATCCTCCAGCTCCGCGTAATTGACATAAAGCTGATTCAGATCGAGCATCTTGCCGAAAATCTCTTTCTGCCTCCAAAGCGGTAAAGCCTTAAAAGCTTCCTCCCGGCTAACTTTTTCTCGAAATTCTTTTATCTTCAGGTTATAATCCAGGAAATAATGCTCGCACATCTGCTCAAAAAAAGCCAGTAATTCATCATAACTTTTACATGCATTGATTATTTCAATGGCTCGTTGGTTATTTCTGGCTAACTCCAAATAGACGTATTCCGTATTTTTCAAGCGAGCTTTGATCTTCTCTTGCGTCTCTTCCAGTTGTTCCACGGCAATATACCGACGGTTAAGATAGTTGGCCACGTAAGCCGTCGTTGCACTTCCGGCAAAGAAATCAAGGATAATATCCTCTTCGTTCGTGGTCATTTTAACCAATCGTTCCATCAACTTATAGGGCTTTTCCGTGAGGTATCCCGTTCTCTTCTCTCCGTCCACTCTTATCCGGGCCGCTACAGCCACCTTCAGCCAATCGGCATCGGGATTCGATTTATATTCGGCAAATATCCGTTTCATCTCGTCCACGAAATCCTCCTCCGTATGGAACAACTCCCACCAATCTTCCGGAATCTTTCCTTTCTCCGTGTATCCCTCGCTCACATCACTACTCATCTCTCCGTTAAATCCTCCCACGTGTACCTCGGACTTCATCCTTACCTCATCCCCGTTAAAAAGCCAGTTGCTGGTTTTACTATACCATAATATATTATCATGTTTCCGATTCAATTGTTTCATTTTGGGTGAACCCGGGCCATTATAACACCAGATGATTTCATTCCGGAAATTCTCCCTCCCGAAAACTTCATCCATCAATACCTTCATGTAATGTACCTCATTCCAATCCAGTTGAACCAAGATGCTTCCGTCGTCGGCCAACAACTCTTTAGCGACCTCCAGTCGGTTACGCATAAAAGCGAGCCAAGTCGAATGATTAAAATTATCATTGTAATTAAAACTGTCGTTACCTGTATTATAGGGAGGATCGATATAAATCAATCTGATTTTTCCCCGGAATCGTTCCTTTAAACTATACAATGCCAACAGATTATTTCCTTTTATAATCAGGTTGTCCTTTATCACCCCCTCTTTATCGTATTGAAATCCGGCAAATTTTTTCTCTCCGTTTCCGGTATTGCATCTTACGTTTTCAAAAGCCTTGGGTTCCAGCAAACGGTCTATCTCCTCACTACCTATAATTGCGTTGAAGAAAACCTCCTTCCTCTTCGCCTTTTTCTCTATATAATCGGATGTTCCGGCATCCGCTTCAAAATAGATATCCACGCCCTCCTCCGTACTTTGTCCCCCTCCAAGCACGCAATCCTTAAACGGGAAATAGAGAACCACATCACCGTAATCTTTCAACAACCTACCTTTCCCCGCCGCAAGCCCTATCCTATTCTCGAACTTCGTATAACTATGGTCGATCATATCCTGTTCCAAGAAAAAAACGAAATCTCTCTGTTTAAACACGTAAATATCACCACTCCGAATAAAAAAACGGTTTCTGCATCTTTCGTTCCCCAATAGGGAAGAGATCAGCCATTCTTCCTGTTCGTTCACCGCCCTTTTAAGTGAATTCATATCCACCTCCCCGCTATCCGTCAGACATTTGTTTTCTGTTTTTAACAGATCAAAAACCACTTCCTTAAGATCGACCAATTTCTCCATTCCGTTACGCGTATTATGATTTACTTTCATTTCCACAACTATTCCCGCATCCACCTATATTTTTCATTATCAACCGGATTAGACGATTTCAAATTCGACATTATCCTTTTACAAATATAAAGAAGATATGGCGACATAAAGAAAAAGAGGGAAATAATTTCCTCTGCTCTTTCTCTTTACTTCGACAAAAGTAAACTTTACGTTTTAAATTCAAAAACGTAATGTATTCCTACCCTCACAACTCTATCGTATAATCTATACCGATTTCTTCGATAAAAGAGGTATCGTGCGATATCAGCAACACGGTTCCCCGGAAATCCTTTACGGTAGCAGTAAGAATTTCAACATTCTGAATATCGATATTATTGGTCGGCTCATCCAGCATAAAAATATCCGGCGTATCGGCACGAACCATCAGGCAACAAAGAGCCAACTTCATCTTCTCTCCTCCGCTCAGCTTTGTACAGCTCTTGTCCCAAGTGGACAAGGGAAACAAGAAACGATTTAAGATCATTTTGATTTCGTGCTCCTGTCGTACGGCAGTAAACTGTCGTACCTGTTCGAATACGGACAGATCATCCCTGATGATTGAATACTCCTGATCCAGATAAACGTATTGAAAATCCGCAATCGTCAATACTCCTTCGGAAGGAGGTATTTCTCCGGTCATCAATCGTAGCAGAGTTGTCTTTCCTGAACCGTTTCTTCCCCGAATGAGTACCCGGTCCCCGCTCTTTATCAAAAAATCCAGGTTTCTTTTCCATAAGGGTGAAGAGGAATAACTAAAATTAATCTGTCGGGCGGTAATCAAAGTCTTTCCCGCATGCAAGGAAGAGTTATTGAAATCCACCTTCATGGATTTTATATCCGGCAGATCGGCACGAATATCCGTCAATTTTTCAGCTATATTCCTTTGTTTCTCTTCATGAACACCTTTCATAGCCGACGTACTCTTTTCCGCCCTGTCCCTCAAAGTATTCATAGCCATACGGCTTACCCTTTTTTTAGCACTTCTTCTTTCTCCGCGGGCATCCAATTTCTGTTTCCGTTCGGCCGTCTCCTGGGCCACCTTGTGCGCCTGGCGCAACTCTTTCTCTTTCTCGTCCAATTGAGAATACAGCGCATGGACACGAACGTCCTTCTGTGCTTTATAAATATCATAATTTCCGTTATAGAAAGTCACCCCTTTTTTATCCAATTCATAGATCGACGACAATAGGTTCAATAACACTCTGTCATGACTTATCACGACAATTGTCGCCTTCGAGTTCCGGATAAATTCATACAGCCGTTCACGGCATTCGCAATCCAGGTGGTTGGTAGGTTCATCCAATAAAATAATCTCAGGCAAATGCAGATGAATTCCCGCGAGTAAAACCCGGGTCTTTTCTCCTCCGCTAAGACTTGCCAGCGGCCGGAAAAGCGAGATTCCCGACAAACCCCAATCCGCTAAGGCGGTTAATGCCCGTTCTTCAATATCCCAATCCTCCCCGAGCTCTGTAAAATTTTCTTCCGAGACATTCCCTTCCGTGATAGCTTGCAAAGCCGTTAATTTTTTGTCGATCCGAAGAGCCTCTGCTACCGTTAAATGATCGTATTGTCCGAAATGTTGCGGTACATAATAAGGAGTCTCTTCACAGATGATTTCTCCGGACGAAGCAATCAATTCACCGCTGATTATCCGCATCAAAGTCGATTTTCCGGTTCCGTTATTCCCGATCAAAGCTACTTTCTGACCTCTCTTTACGGAAAAAGAAAGAGCTTGAAAAAGCGTCTCTTTGTCGACATGATTATAAGTAAGTCGCCGTACAACTATGCTCATTGTTTTTCACAATTACCGATTAATACTCAAATAGATGAAATCACGGGGTAAGAGTAATAGAAAAAATCATATTCACGAATAATCCCATCCGGTTATTCATTAAAACCGTTCATTGACGATGGGTACAACCCCGATTTGAAAAGAAATAATTAAATCTTCATTGGAGTAATGATGTAGTTCGTGACAAAAATAATAAAATCTCCGTTAACTTCAAAAATCAGTAAAACAAGATGAATCTCTCCGATCCGTATTCCCTGTTTTCCTTTTCACATCACAACTCTTTGTAATTCAAAATAAATATTACATTCCCCTCATCCTGATAATATTAGATACAAATTAGAGCAAATATTTCAAAGTCAGATAAATATATTAATAAAATATTAAAAACGACAAATCGTTATTTTTTTTTAATTTAATATTCTAATTTTAAAAACAAATTTCCAAAGTACAATACCTAAAACCTGACTTATGACTTTTTATACAGATAACCAAACCTTAAGCGATCTGAGTATATTCGGAAAAAACAAGAAAAGCAGTATATACGGTCTATTCAACAAAACCTGTACAAATGCGGGAGCCAGATTACTGGAGAGTATATTCAGACAACCGATATCGGATCTGGAAGAAATCCAAAAACGCCTTGCCATAATACGTTATTTTCATGATAAAAAAAGTAATTTTCCTTTTATGGGTAGTTTAATCGATAACGTGGAAAATTATTTGGGGGAACAAAGCGAAAAAAGTAGAATAGACCCGAATAGTACGAACATACGGGGAAATTTAAAACGAAGATCCGGTATGGATTTGGATTACAAGAGAAACCAGGAAGGAATCATGCTGACAATCAGATTGATTAATTCCGTCCGGGACTTCGTATCAGAAGAAGGAGATTCAATAAAAGAAACTCCTTTAAAAGCGATGTGGGAAGAGATGCGAGAAATTGTCAATGACGAACGCCTGGATTGGACTCTAAAAGAAAACGGACAAAAGACATTCGATTATGAAAAAACAGCCGCATGCGATACCATATTTCGTTTCAGGGCCCGGGATATACTATCCCGGTTAATGACTCATCTTTCCATCCTCGATGTCTACATCGCTGTCGCCCAAACCGCCATTGCACGACACTTTACTTTTCCCGTTCCCCTGCCTGAACAGGAGAACCTGATAAATATAAAAGGACTTTATCATCCTTTCGTGGAAAATGCCGTAACGAACGACCTGGTCATTGACCCGTCCAAACAGATCATCTTTTTAACCGGAGCTAATATGGCCGGAAAATCTACTTTTATGAAAGCCTTCGGTGTTATCCTATACTTGGCACATATGGGATTTCCGGTACCTGCCCAATCCATGGAATTTTCTCTCCGGGGAGGACTATATACCACCATTAACCTTCCCGACCAATTAAAACGAGGATACAGCCATTTTTACACGGAGGTTCAACGGGTAAAGAAGGTCGCCGAACTCTTAGACCGTCAGCGCAATTTAGTTATTATTTTCGATGAACTATTCCGGGGAACAAACGTGAAAGACGCCTATGACGGCACTTATGCCGTAACGGAAGCTTTTGCCAAGTACAAAAAAGCGATATTCATGATATCCACCCATATCACGGAATCCGGAGTTGCGTTAAAGGATCATCATAAAAACATCATTTTTACCTATTTTTCCACCTTAATGGACGGAGAAAAACCGGTCTTTCCGCATACCCTGCAACAGGGTATCACGGAAGATCGATTCGGGATGAGAATCATCAACAACGAACAGATCATAGAGACCATTCAAGGCAAGGTAAAGGTTCCTCCTTTTCCACAGGAAGAGGGACGTTTCTTTGTCGATAAACAGACCATAGATGATTTGGAACTCTTCGGCAAATTCAAAGACGAATCCATTTTTAACACGTTCAACCAAACAACGACCCAAGGAGGTAGCCAGACTCTCGAACTTCTGTTTATGAATCCCTCTACCGATGCAAAGGAGATCGAGAAAAGAAGGGAAATCATCCGCTATTTTCAGCGAATCAACAAAAAGCTTCCGGTAGGCAGTTTTATCATGAAGGAGGTTAGTGCCTATTTAAATGTTCCGATTCCCCGTTTCAAACTTCTCTCCATCTACAGGATCATAAAATGGAGAATCTTAAAATTCTTTATGGACGATGCCCAATTCGATTTTGTCAAAGACGGTATTCTCTCCTCCGTAAAACTATTCGACTCCCTGAACAACTTTCTGCAAACGCTTGATGACGACACTCCTGTTTATCAAGAAGAACGATCCACATTCAGAAAGATTCTGGAGAGTAAAAACATATGCTGGTGGAAAAAGGAAAAGGATAAAAAACGTCTCTCCTATTTTAAAATGGCCCATTTGGATTACCGATTACGACGAACCGTCTTTATGGAAATGAAAACATTAGTGCGGATGGTTTATGAGATGGATGCTTACATTTCGGTGGCAAACGTGGCAAACGAAAAACATTTTACTCACGCGGTTCTTCACGAGAAAAAAGAGAATTTTGTCCGAATAGAGGGGCTTTATCACCCTCACATAGAGGCTCCGGTAGCCAATTCCATCAAAATAGATACGGAACAAAACATATTCTTCCTGACCGGAGCCAACATGGCCGGAAAATCCACCTTTATGAAAGCCTTCGGCATTGCCATATACCTGGCCCATTTAGGCTTTCCCGTGCCCGCAAAGGAAATGGAGTTCTCCATCCAGGACGGGATGTATAGCTCCATCAATTTATCCGATAACCTGCTTGTCGGATACAGCCATTTCTTCTCGGAAGTATTACGGGTAAAAACCGTCGCGGAAGAGTTGAACCGGGGAAAAAGACTCGTGCTGATTATGGACGAACTATTCAAAGGAACGAACGTGAAGGACGCCTATGACGCCACGGTTGCCGTATCGAATGCTTTTGCCGAACAAAGGGATAGTCTTTTCCTTATCTCTACTCATATCATTGAAACGGCTTATGAATTAAAAGAGCGTTACCGGAATGTTCAATTCTTCTACTTTCCTACCCGCATAGAGGAATCCCAACCGATCTACCCTTATTTGTTAGAGGAGGGAATCACCACCGATCGTCACGGTATGCGTATCATCAATAACGAACACATTATAGAGACCATCAACAACAGTCATTAGTTAGCTTCGGAACAAATGTTCCAAGGTCGCCCGAGGCGAATAAAACAACATACGAGGTCCGGAAAAACGCATCACGTTCCGGACCCGTTCTCTCATTTTCGGGGAATAACAATGAACGGAACAACGTTTACAGGATGTTTTGTGTTCTCCGAAAGGACAATGCGACAGTCTCGTCCGGGCATATTCCAATAGCTCCGCACATTCCGGGCATAAGGCTTCATTTCCCTCCTTTCTCCTGCAATAGAGACGAATCATTACTTCAATTATCCTTTTTTCCCGTTCGATCCGGGAGATTTTATCCTTACCCATCTGCTCCCTTACAATAAACCGTTATTTATCGCTAACCTGCCTGCTAACAGGCTCATATCATTCAGCTCTTCGATTGTCACATCCCATTTCGCGTAATGAACCGGCTTGCCTCTCAAAATCGTTCCCGGTTTCCTGAAAACGGCTTTTTCCAAAAAATCTTTTTTGGTCATCCAACCCACCAGCATCAGGATTCTTGTGGAATTACGGGTATACAATTTGGAAAACACATAGATATCCGCTGTCCTGCTGATCTGTTCGTCCGTAACCTCACATCTCCAATCGTTCTGAGGCAAATAAAACACTTCCTGCGTCTTCACGTCGATTATCTCCTTGTCGATACCGAGAAAATCCCCGTGATCGGGAGCATTACCGATCTCTTCTCCCAAATAGGTCACCGGGAGATCTTTTATCCGGCACCACTCGTTAAATGCAAATTCTCCGACATACCCGATGGCTATTTTCTCTATCCGCTGCGGAATGCCCAACCTGAGATCCCGCTTATATTCGGATTTGATACGTATGCAGGCTCGACGATTCGCCTCTTCCCAACATTCGGAAGAACAGTGCCATTCAAATGCCTTTTTTACCGAAGCCATAGTTATCGATTTTTACCGTTATGACATAATAAAATTTCTATATCTTTCTTCCGCTGCCTCTATCAATTTTTGATCCAAAGCCACAGATTCAAAGAAAGAAGTTTCAACGGACATTCGCCCCTTCCTGATTTTCTTGCTCCAATTTCCGATAATCTTTCCATTATATAAAATAACCGGATAAAACGTTCCCCATCTGTTAAAGGCCTTAGGATAATGTTTCCGGTCCATAACCGCTTCTCTCTCCTTATAGCTGATCAAATATTCATCATACGCGGGTAAAAAATGCAATACGTTTCTGACAGCAGGCTTTTTACTACAGGAGTTATGTACGTACAAATCACAGGATGCGAAACGCTCCGGAATCAATTCTCCCTTAATCAAGTCCATCGCTTTCCGGGCATCGGTAACGGACAATCCGGACCACCACACAAAATCCTGCAAAGCGGCAGGAGAATGACTTCTGAAATAACTTACGGCCAACCGGGCCAAAGCCTCTTCCCGGTGCAACTCCCTGACGGGCGATACCCGTTCCTCCAACAAGGCATAAGTCACTTTTTTCCCGTCATCGACACCGCTGCAAACAATCCCATCCGCTTCCGCCTGCGCCAGACAATAACGAATCCGGACAGGATCTATCTCAAAACCGATCTTTGCCAACTCTGTTCCGATCTCCTCTTTTGTCAGGCTCTTGTTTCCTTCCAGCACCTTTTCGAACAAATCGTTACATCGGAGATACAAATCTTTCGTTATACCTAAATTTTTACCCTTCACGAACGAATCATTAGCGGATTTCACCCGCGAAGCCGAGAGTTTCAACATCCAGCGAATATCTTCCGCGGCCACGAAATGCCACGTGGGACGCATCACATGGGTACGCAATATCTCTCCCCGTCTTAATGCCTCCTCCACGGTTTGCAGCGTTGCAGATTTTACCCGGAGACCGACAGCCCACTTGGCCATCTGGTAATCCTGGGCCTGCATGGCTCCCATCCAGCGAATAAGCTCCCCGGGGCTATCAAAAACAGTCTCCGACAACTGCTGGCTATGTACGCGAATGTCTGCGATCATGATGACTTGGGGAGAATGACGTTTGTAATCCGACACACGGAAGCCAGGTTCCCGAATTCATCCGTCACGTTGACACCCACCACATGAGTACGCTGTCCCTTATGTATAAATTCGGCCCGACCGATGACATAGTTTCCCTGAGCTTTTCGAATATGATTACCGTTGATCTCTATACCAAACACATGAAAGCCCTCCCGGGGAACCGAAATATAAGTAATACCGCTACCTACCGTCTCTACTAAAGCCATTATAGCTCCACCATGCAACAAATTCCCCGGACGCATCGTTCGTTTGTCTATAGGCATCCGGGCTTCTAACCAGTTTTCCCCTATTCCCGTAAACTCTATTCCCAGGTGTTCCACCAGAGTTTCCCGGCACTCCCGGTTCATCTGTTCCAATATCTCCTTAATTCCCATCTTTGTTCAATCTAAAAATTATAGTTTCGTTTCGGATTCTTAGGAAACCACCCCTTTTTTACCCGTTCTTCCTGTTCGAATACCTCCTTTATTGTCCAGAAAGACGAGAAGGCAAACACCCCTAACAGGGAAGACCACATGATATTTTTAACCCACAGAGCTAAGATCACCCCCACAATCCCCAAAATCAAAAATATCCACCAGCATTTTGTTCCCCAATAGTATTCCGCTTTTATGACAACCGGATGAAACAGGCCGATAATCAGAAATGTACAAATCCCGATAATTAAGCCTGTCAAATTATACGTTTCTATAAATTCCATCATGATTTATTTTATTCACCGCAAAACTACGGATAAAAAGCGTTTTATCAAAGAACAAAAAAGCCGTCCTGCAACAGAACGGCTTTCCTCTAAAATATGCAAAAAAATTAATCCTCAACAATCTCGCCTACTTGCAAATCTCCAGCAAGCTCCTCAATCGTCAATTCATATTCGTTATCTCCTTTTTCAAACTGGACTTCATACACTTTTTTGCCATCCTTCTCCACTTCCATCTCAATTTTATCCAAATCATCGACGGTCAGGCCGAAAGTATTTCCCTCGATTTTATCCTTGATGGCATCCCTTACTTTAACATCTTCAATATCATCGATTTTCTTGTATTCATACTCCTCTTCGATAATTTTCAGGTCTTTATCCAAGGTAAGCTCAATCGTTACGTTGCCCTTTAAAAGATCCAACTCGTATTCCATCGTACCGTCTTCTTCCTCAGCCTCGTAATCCACGATAACCGCATCCTTATAGTTTTTGGTTACCCACTCACTGATTTTTGCCGGAATTTCCAAAGGTCTCTCTTCTTCATCCGATACATCTTTAATCAAAGCTCCCTTATCATTATAATACAAGGCACGCTCTTCATCATTTTTAACCGCCTCTACTTCAATCTTGTAAACCACAACTCCTTCCCGTTCCAGTTTGGCAGCATCGTCTCTTTCCCAAATCGTCTCGTCTTTATAGAAATTACCCTGTGCATCTTTGGTTCTATTAAATTCATCCTGTACGACCTGAGGTAATTTTTTAAAACCGATCTCCTCCTCTGCCAAACGAATAAAAGCTCCTTCGAACCAGACATTAACCGTATCCACGTCGGCAGCACGGCTTACCGGAACATAAAGTTGGGCCACATCGTACTTGCCGTCTTTACGCCATTCGATACGATCCGTACCGTATTTGTCTTTTAAGAGTTGTTCCGCCTTATCTTTGGAAAATCCGTTACCATTACCGTTACCATCGTCATCACTACAACTTGCAAACATTGCTGTCAATGCTACAAATAATCCCAAGATTACTGATTTTGTCTTCATAATTTTTTTCGTTTTAATAATTACTTTCCCGTTTTTATTTTTACGTCCCCATAACGAGAACATCGCAAAATAAAACAGCAATTCTAAAGAAATTCTTAAGATGCATTGAAAAAATCGATTTGATCCAATTTTAATATATTCAAGAATAAATTTTATCTATTTTTGTCATCAGGATAGATAAGACGATACAGCATGAAGATATTGATTATTGAAGACGAAATCGATTTAGCCGATTCGATTGAAAATTACCTGTCCAAGGAGGGACATCTTTGCGAGTCGGCAAATAACTACGAATCGGCCTTAGAAAAAATCCACGTATACGAATACGACTGTATACTGGTAGACATTACTTTACCGGACGGGAACGGATTAAGTATCGTTAAAAAACTGAAGGAGTTACATTCGAATGTCGCCATCATCATTATATCGGCCAAAAATTCCATTCACGACAAGGTAAACGGGTTAGATATCGGAGCAGATGATTACCTTGCCAAACCCTTTCATCTTTCGGAACTTAACTCCCGTATCAAATCCGTTCTGAGAAGAGTGGCTTTTAACGGACAAAATGAATTCGTATACGGGGAAATCAAAATTCAACCCGACGCCCGCTTCGTATATGTCAATGGTAATCATGTCACCCTTACTCCCAAAGAGTACGATCTGTTACTCTACCTCATCATGAATAAAAACCGGGTATTGACAAAAGAGGCCATCGTGGAGCATCTCTGGGGAGATTATCTGGGTATCGGGGCAGACTCTTTGGATTGCGTATACACGCATGTCCGTAATTTACGGAAGAAAATAATGGAACACAGCGACACGGACTATATTAAAACGATATATGCCGTAGGCTACAAATTTACCTTGTCCTGATGAAGCTATCCAAAATATATAAAAGGACCAATCTCTATACGCTGCTTGCAGTATTGATTATAGGGAGTATATCCCATTATCTCATTTTTACCTCTTCCGTACATCGCTCTTCGGACGAGATATTAACGGAGTACAAAAATAATATAGAGAAATACGTTGTCGAACACGACACGTTGATTCATTTCAGCAACCTGGAACTTCACCATAATCGATTTACATTCAAAGAGATCCCAACAAATATTATCATCTACCCTATTTTTAAAGACTCGTTATTATTCAACGAATACGAAGGGCAATTCAATGATTTTCGGGTCTTACAGTTCTCTCTCCAGAACAAGGGTAAGAATTACCTCATCACCCTCTGTCAACCCACACTGGATGCGGAGGATCTTTTTTTTGCCGTACTGACCTCCCTCGTCGTACTTTTCCTTATATTTCTACTCCTTTCCGTGTTCTCCACCCAATGGTTTATCAACATCATATGGAAACCGTTTTCCAAAACGCTGGAACAATTGCGAGAGTACGATATCACTTGCACGACACATTTTCAATACAAGAAAAGCGATGTCGACGAATTTAACGAATTAAACCAAATCATAGACCGCATGGTCTCTAAAATCCACGAAGACTATACCTCCCTGAAGATATTGACAGAGAATACTTCTCATGAAATCCAAACTCCTTTAGCCATCATAAAGACCAAAATCGAACTGTTGCAACAGACGGAAATATACAATGAAAAAAACCTTCACATCATACAGGCGATCGATAGTGCCGTTAACCGGGCCTCCCGGATCAACCGCCTGATGCTATTAATCGCCAAAATCAATAATGATCAATACATTGCCAAAACCCACGTGGACATTAATCTTGTTATAGATCACCTGCTGGAATCCTGCGAAGATCTCATACAAAATAAAAATATCTCTATCCGGAAAAACTACTTGTCGCATTTTACCCCCTTTTTGCATGAGGTACTGGCGGAGAATTTGGTACAGAATCTGCTTACAAACGCTATTCGTTATAACACGCAAAACGGGGAAATGGAGATATACACGGATTCCGACACTCTCCGAATAAGCAATACCCACAACAATACGCTTCCTGCCGGCAATCTGTTCGACCGGTTTATCAAATCCGGAACACAAAAGGAAGCCACGGGATTGGGACTGTCCATCGTAAAAAGCATATGTGTGAAAAACCGCATGGAAGTGACGGCCCATTACGATGAGCGATTATTCCATATCACTGTCCGTTTGATTCGCCTTTAAGGATCTCTCGTAAGAGCCGTCTTTATTGAAATACATAATTATCCGGTTGGTCAGTTCCAGCCGATAACCGTCACGGTTACGGGTAATACTCAATATTCCCCGTCGGGGATATACCTTAGCAGCATAGCGGGGAATAGCGACCGGAATTAATTTTATAATCTTCTCCGGCAAAGGATTCAGTTCCCCGTCTACTTTCCTCCACTCCCCGTTCATGGCAAAACGCACCTCCACGGCATTTTTCAGATAGACCTTGTAGACCGTATCTTTTGCTATGTAATCACACCTGATGACGGGAATATCTTTAAAATATTTCTTCAAAAACACGATAGCCGAATCCGGAAAATTTTCCGGAAATTTCACCTCTCCTTTACTCTCCGGTAAAGAACAAAAAGTAAACAAAAGCAATATACAGTAATACTTTATCTTCAATCGATCTGTATTTAGGCACAAAAATAAAAAAACTTTTTCGCCGTAGCAATTCTGTTTTCGGAATCTTCAATTTCTTCAAACTTTATCTTTCGACTTCCTCTGAAATCTCCAAAATATTCCTACTTTTGTAGAAATATCCATAGTATTCGAAAAACAATGACACAATTAAAAGAAGGAGAAAAAGCCCCCTATTTCAAAGGGCTGAATCAGGACGGCAAGGAGATAACCCTTGATGATTTCAAAGGAAAAAGACTCATACTTTATTTTTATCCGAAGGACAACACATCCGGTTGTACGGCAGAGGCATGTAGCCTGAACGAAGGATACTCTTCGCTTACTTCTCAGGGTTTCGAAGTAGTCGGCGTAAGCCCGGACCCCGTATCCTCCCACCAGAAATTTATCGCAAAATACAATTTATCGTTTAACCTCATCGCCGATACGGACAAAACAATCATGGAAGCCTATGGCGTGTGGGGCGAGAAAAAAATGTACGGAAGGAGTTACATGGGAGTTATCCGTACCACCTTTGTTATCGACCCGAACGGAATTATGGAGAAAATAATTACCAAGGTAAACACGAAGGACCATGCCAACCAGATATTGAAAGAGTTGGATATAAAAAATTAACAAAATACAGTATCGAAAATTCAAATTTTAAATTAATCATATGGCAACAAATGAAACCAACCAAGACAAGTTAAAAGCGCTTCAACTTACCCTCGACAAGATCGAGAAAAATTTCGGTAAGGGAAGTGTCATGAAACTTGGCGAAAATGTCGTGGAAAATATCCCGGCTATTCCGACCGGCTCTATTGCCTTAGACAAAGCTTTAGGTGTCGGGGGATATCCCAGAGGAAGGGTTATTGAAATCTTCGGACCGGAATCTTCCGGTAAGACCACTTTGGCCATCCACGCTATTGCTGAAGCACAGAAATTAGGAGGTATTGCGGCTATCATTGACGCCGAGCACGCCTTCGACCGCACCTATGCCGAAAAATTGGGTGTAGATGTAAATAATTTATTTATATCTCAACCGGATAACGGAGAACAGGCCCTGGAAATCGCCGAGCAATTGATCCGCTCTGCAGCTATCGATATCATTGTTATCGACTCCGTCGCCGCCCTTACTCCCAAAGCCGAAATCGAGGGAGAGATGGGTGATAGCGTGATGGGATTACAGGCCCGGCTTATGTCACAAGCTTTGCGAAAGCTAACCGGAACAATCAGCAAGACCAATACCTGCTGCATATTTATCAACCAATTACGGGACAAAATAGGTATCATGTTCGGTAATCCGGAGACAACAACGGGTGGTAACGCTCTAAAATTTTATGCTTCCGTACGTCTGGATATCCGTCGTATCGGACAAATTAAAGACGGAGAAGAGGTATTCGGAAATCATACCCGCGTGAAAGTAGTAAAGAACAAAGTCGCCCCACCGTTTAAAAAAGCTGAATTCGACATCATGTACGGAGAAGGTATCTCTCAATCGGGCGAGATCGTGGATTTAGGTGTGGAATACAACGTAATTAAAAAAAGCGGTAGCTGGTTCTCTTACGGAGAAAGTAAACTCGGTCAAGGACGAGAAACCGTAAAACAATTGGTAATGGATAATCCCGAATTAGCTGAAGAGCTAAAACAAAAGATTGTCTTAGCCATGGATGAAATTGAAAATAAACAGGCATAAAAGCCGATGAAAGGGATTGTGTGCGCATCCCTTTCTTTCATTTAATAACATAACAGCTAAAAGAATGAAAAGGTATTTTTATTCTACGTTAATTTTGTTGTCTGTTATCGCATGTGACAGCAAAAAAGAAATCGTAAAAACCAGTTATAAAACTCCGGATATGAAGCTTACATCCGACGTTATGACCCCGGAAATATTATGGTCCTTCGGAAGACTCGGAAGTTTCCAAGTCTCTCCGGATCAAAAATCCGTCGTTTATGACGTGACCTATTTCAACAAGGAAGAAGATCGTTCCTATTCCGATTTGTATCTGCTGAATCTGGCAGATGGAAAAAGTACGCAATTAACCGATACCGATTACAAGGAATTCGGTGAGACATGGACCCCGGACGGGAAGATTGCTTTTATGTCAAGTAAATCAGGTTCCGTTCAATTATGGGAAATGGATGCGGACGGCAGTAATTTGAAACAAATTACCGATGTAGAAGGCGGCATCGGAGGTTATATCTATTCCCCGGATAAATCGAAATTGCTCTTTTTAAAAGAGGTGAAATTAGAACAGGACGTACACGATCTGCATCCGGACCTACCCAAAGCCAATGCCCGATTGATCAACAACCAGATGTACCGTCATTGGAATCAATGGGTAGAGACTTATACCCACCCGTTCGTGGCAGAGTATACCCCGGGAAAGACGATCACCACCGGAAAAGACATCATGGAAGGAGAAAAATGGGAATCTCCCGTTCGTCCCTGGGGAGGTACAGAACAAATCACGTGGACCAAAGACAACAAAGGCATCATTTACACGGCTCGTAAAAAAGAGGGTGTTGCTTACGCCTCATCCACGAATACGGATTTATACCTTTATGATTTGAGTAGCGGTAAAACACGCAACTTAACCGAAGGCATGATGGGATACGATAATAATCCGGTGATTTCCCCGGACGGCACGTTAATGGCCTGGGAGAGCATGGAACGTGACGGCTACGAAGCCGATAAGATTCGCCTTTTCGTCATGAACCTGCAAACGGGAGAGAAAAAAGAGTATACGCAAAACTTCGATCAGAACGTGGGAGGACTGAATTGGGCCGATAACAATACCATCTATTTTATCTCCGACTACCACGCTACCGACGAAATCTATAAACTGACCCTTAACGATGGAGTTATCACTAAATTAACCGAAGGTGTACATAACTATACCTCCGTAACTCCGGTAGGTAACTTTTTATTAGCCGGTAAGGTTTCCATGAGTAAACCGGCAGAAATATATAAGGTAGATCCGGTAAGCGGTAAAGACGAAGAACTTACCTTTATCAATAAAAAAATACTGGATCAATTGACCATGGGTAAGGTAGAAGCCCGTTGGATCAAAACGACGGATAACAAGCAGATGTTAACCTGGATTATCTATCCTCCTCATTTCGATCCGAATAAAAAATATCCGACCATCCTCTATTGCGAAGGAGGACCACAAAGTACGGTCAGCCAATTCTGGAGCTACCGCTGGAATTTCCAGATGATGGCCGCCAACGGTTATATCATCGTGGCACCGAACCGCCGGGGACTGCCCGGCTTCGGACAGGAGTGGCTGGAACAAATCAGCGGAGACTACACGGGGCAAAACATGAAAGATTATCTGTCTGCCATCGACGAGATGAAGAAAGAACCCTATATCGATGAAAATCGTCTGGGATGTGTCGGAGCCTCTTATGGCGGTTTCTCGGTATATTACCTGGCAGGACACCATAACAAACGTTTTAAAGCGTTTATTGCCCATTGCGGTATTTTCAATATGGAGATGCAGTACTATAACACCGAAGAGATGTGGTTTGCCAATTGGGACATGGGTGGAGCACCTTGGGAAAAAAACAACAAGATAGCTCAACGTACATTCGACAATTCACCGCATAAGTTTGTCGGAGAATGGGATACTCCTATTCTGGTAATCCACGGTCAACAGGATTTCCGTATAGATGCCTCACAGGGTATGGGAGCATTCAACGCCGCACGCATGCGGGGTATTCCGGCCCAATACCTCTACTTCCCGGAAGAGTGTCACTGGGTTTTAGGTTGTCAGAACGGCATTCTATGGCAACGCACGTTTGCCGCCTGGTTAGACAAATGGTTGAAATAACAAATTAAAAAGTCGTCCGGCCGGACGACTTTTTTTAATTACATTTTTCACTTAAAAGTCATAACTTTTTCGTTCTACACCGTATATAAAACAAAATATTAATACGAAAACAGTTATGACAACATCTACAATTTCAACTTCAACACGTTCCGGCGGATTCCGATGGTTATACATCATTTTAGGAATCGTATTATTTGTCTTCGGAATCGGTATTTTACGTCATCCGGTAATTTCTTACCTGGGGCTTGCCCTCTATTTCAGTATCATTATCATGATTATCGGTATCGGAGAAATTCTGAATGCTTTCTCCGGTAAACACGCCAGACATTGGGGATGGGGTTTCACGCTCGGTATCATCGATTTAATCATCGGTTTCATATTACTTACCAACCCCGGTATAACGGAAGACATTTTACCTTACATCGTGGGATTCATTCTATTGTTTAAAAGCATTGACTTTATCAGCGATTCGCTTCAAATGTCTTCGCTGAAAATCGGAGGATGGGGTTGGATATTAACCGGAGGAATACTCACGCTGATTTTCTCCTTCATGATTATTTTCTACCCGGTTTGGGGAGCATTGAATATCATTATCTGGACGGGACTTTGTTTTATTTTCGCGGGGATTTCATCGTTCATCTATGCTTTTATAGATAAACGATAAGGTTCATCTTCGACCGTATTTTAATTATCAAAGATCGAACAGGCATAGCTGCTTCTTCGATCTTTTTCATTGTCTATTTACCGACCTGCTCGCTTTGCCAGGTAAAACAGTCCGGAAAATACTCCTTTATCTCTATTTTTCGATTAAATAAAGCATATACGGCGGAACCGCTTCCCGTCATCGAGGCATACAAAGCACCGGCCTCTTCCAACCTTTCTTTGATCCTGTTTACCTCGGGCAGTTTCTTACCTACCGTGTTCTCAAAGTCATTACGTATCCGTTCTTTCCAACCCGTTACCGGACAAAGAGGTAACTCCCGCAAATCGAAGGTAGCGGCACGCGGCGAGATTCCAGCATAAGCTTCCGGTGTAGACACTCCGCCATCCGGCTTTACCACCACGATGGAATAACCGCTTAAATCCAGCCCTATCGGACTCATTATTTCTCCTTTCCCCCGAGCATAGACAGGCCTGTTTCGAATAAAAAAAGCACAATCGCTCCCCAGACGACTGGCATAATCTTCCAGACAAGAGTCAGACAGCCCCAAAACAAAAAGTTCGTTTATTCCTTTCAACATATAAGCAGCATCGGCAGATCCTCCCCCCAAACCGGCACCGAAAGGAATCATTTTGTGCAAATGCACCCATACCGAAGGCAGATCGAACTCTTTTGCCAACAAGCGATAGGCTTTTATGACCAGATTCTTCTCCGGTTCGCAATCGATCGGAATACCCGAGGTATGAAAAACACACTCTCCCGCTCCGATCTCTCCTTTATGTAATTCCAATATATCACATAAACCTATCGGATAAAAGATCGTCTCCAGATTATGAAAACCATCCGGTCGCTTTTCCGTGATAAAAAGCCCTATATTTATTTTTGCATTTGGAAACAGTACCATAATCGACTATTTATTGGCTCAAAATTAATCAATTTACGGGGAATCCCTTTATATTTCTCCGATATCCGTAAAATAAATTACCGGTAAACAGAAAAACACGATCAGAATTTTCATCCGATAAGATAAACGATCTCGTATAAAACAAGTACATTTACAAAAACAACTAAGACATGAAAACGCTATTTTTCTTCTCGATCATCGGGCTTCTTTTAACCACAAGTTCGACACCTAAGGAACCCAAGGTAAAGTCCATCACCACGAAAGAGTTCAAGGAGTTAATATGGGACTACACGAAGGATAAAGAATGGCATTACAAAGGGAATAAACCGGTTATTGTGGATTTTTATGCCGACTGGTGTCCTCCTTGCCGCCGATTGTCTCCGATTCTGACAAGAATTCAAAAAGAGTACGGTGATTCGTTACAAATCTATAAAGTAAACATAGAAAAAGAGAAAGAGCTGGCAAAATTACTGGAAGTTAAAAATATTCCGTTGATGCTGTTTATTCCGAAAAAGGAAAACCCGGTAAAGGTATTAGGTCTCCATTCCAAAAAAGACTTAGAAAAAATTATTTGGGAAGTTCTCAAAGTAAATAAATAAGTATTCATCGTGAAATATAATTTGTAAATTATAAATTTGCTTCTTTATAACTCCGAAGTTTACGGAATTAAATTTATAATTATGCTGGAAGCGCTTCAGGAACTGGATAAAGAGTTGTTTTTAAATCTCAACTCCATACATTCTCCCTATTGGGATACCTTTATGTCCATATACACGGGAAAATTAATATGGATACCCATGTATGCCTCCATTCTTTACGTTTTATGCAGGAATTTCAGTTGGCGAATAGTCCTTTTGACCACAATAGCCTTTGCCTTGGTCATCACGTTGGCGGACCAAACTTGTAGTTCCGTCCTCCGCCCTATATTCGAACGTCCCCGTCCCTCTCATAATCAGGAGATAGCGGACATTGTCCACCTGATAAACGGAAGAAGGGGAGGAATGTACGGTTTTCCCTCCTGCCACGCTTCCAATACCTTTGCCTTAACCTTTTTTATCCTGTGGTTTTTCAGGAATAAAGCCCTCTCTGTTTTTTTCATTTTATGGGCCGTTGTTACCTGTTACTCCAGAATATACGTGGGCGTACATTACCCCGGAGACCTTCTTTTCGGTATGGTCGTAGGCGTAACAGCGGGTAGTATTGTTTACCTGCTCTACCGATTCGCTTTACATTGCCTACCCATAAGGGAATTTGTTCGAAACGAACACGACTGCTACAAGATAGAAAATCCGGCCGGCATAAAATACACGAATACCATCATTTACACGGGTCTTGTTACAATTCTTGCTTTCGGGATATACGGTCTTTTTGTTTGATCATTTCCAGACCTCTATACAACCGAATCCCTGGCTCCCCAGCCTCCCGGCTCCGCTGTTGTACATCATTTTCAATAACTCCGGATTTCCCGTGATTTCAAACCCGAACATATAACTTTTCAATTGGGTTCTCTGGGGAGTACCCTCTTTTATGGCTATGGTCTTCGCCTTAAGGGGTGACAATATCCGTAAACGGTCCAAATGCCATTCGGGTGAAGGTTCCTGACGATAGAATGCACGATATTTTTCAAGCAGGTTGTATTCCAGTAGTTTCAAAAAAACAGGTTCGTCGGGAGATACATGGCGGGTAGCACCCCCTCCTTCTCTTTTCTCATCTATAAAAACAGGAGAGATTGTCCGGAATCTCATTGTTTCACTAAAAGGAGGTTCCGGCAAACGTTCGACGGAAATCACATCGAAAGAGACCCGCGTTTGCTTATCCCCGATTACGATGCGACGATTATTAAATAATCCGACAATAAAAGCCTCTATAGCATCGATCGGATAAAAAGAGACGATCAAGTATACCTCTTCCGACAGGATGTTCATTCGATCGCCGAAAATCTGAAAACGGGGCATATATAAGTTCGAAAAGGTAAAAAGCTTAAACTGTTTACGCTCTCCCGTTATATATCCGTGATCATGCAACCAACCGGCAAATTCGGAATTACCTTCGTTCAATATTTTATAAATGGTGGAACTCAAAGGATATAAATAGTTACAAGGCAATATCGTACCCCACTCATTTTTATTGACTTTCAAAATTAATTTAAACCTCATTCTTCTTATTTTAATAAGTTTTAAAGATAAAAATAATTTTACACATTACCAGTCGTATCCCGGTTTTACCGACATTTTAATAAACTTTCCATACTGTTTGCTCGACCCGCTTTTATATCGTAAGTTTGCTTTTCAAAAAACAAAGAGCTATGAAATACGAATTAAACGATAAGCCTTCCCTATTACCTTTACTCATGTACGGACTTCAATGGTTTGTTGTATCTATCCCTTCCATCATCATTCTGGGAATCATCGTATCTCAGATTCATTATAGCGACGTAGCAGCCCAAACATTCTACATGCAAAAGATATTCGGGATAATGGGTATTGCCCTGGTTATCCAGGTATTATGGGGACATCGTTTACCTCTTATCATAGGACCGGCTTCCGTCTTGCTCATCGGAGTTCTAACCTCCGCATCGGCATCCGTTTCCGCCGTGTACACGGCTATTTTAATCGGAGGTATCTTTCTATCTTTGCTTGCTTATAGTGGATTACTCTCTAAATTACAATTTATATTCACCCCCAGAATCATCACGGTTATTCTTATCCTGATAGCGATTACGCTCTCTCCGGTTATTTTAAAACTCCTGTTCGGCAACGCCGAATACACCTTGTTTCACCTCTCGTTTGCCATCTTGCTCACCCTTGCCATGATTGTAGGGAACCAGGTATTTCGAGGAATATGGAAATCCACCGTTGTTCTTTGGGCTCTTCTTATAGGCAGTTTACTATACTATGGCATACAGGGTTTCCCTAAATCCTCGCTTCTTCCCTCCTCCTTTCCAACAGAAGAACTCTCTTTTTTCAACTTTCCTTTAGAATTCGATGCGGGAGTCATTCTCTCTTTTATTTTTTGTTTTATAGCACTTATCGTAAACGAATTAGGTTCTATTCAGGCCGTGGGAAAACTTATCGGTGCTGACAAGATGGAAAAACGAACGACCCAAGGAGTCGGAGTTGTAGGCATCACCAACATACTTTCCGGTCTGGTCGGTATCGTAGGCCCTATCGACTACTCCATGAGTCCGGGTATCATATCGGCTACCGGATGTGCTTCCCGTTATACCCTGATCCCGGCAGGTATAGGCCTCGTGATATGTGCTTTTTTCCCCGAATTAATAATCGTACTGGGACATATTCCCCATGTCGTAATGGGAGCGGTTTTACTCTATCTGATGGCGGCACAACTTTCTGCCGGCTTACAAATGACAGTCCGCGAGACTGCCGTAAAAAACTTTAATAACGGCATTGTGATCGGTTTTCCGCTCATGGTTGCACTACTACTCTCTTTTGCTCCGGAGAACGCCCTAAACTCCATTCCCTCCCTTATCCGTCCCATCATCGGTAACGGGTTTGTCATGGGAGTTATTTCAGTTTTAATATTGGAACATCTCGTTTTCAGAAAAGAAAGATAGGTCATTTCTTCTTTTTTTTCCGAACCGACCAACCGAAATGTCCGATCTTATTACCGAGATCAAAATATTCTCCATGTACATAAACCAATGGGCTGGCTTCCGATAATTCAAACTTACCGGTCTCTTTATTCAGGTAATTATCGTCTGCCAACACGTTAACCACCTCGGCCATAAACATATCATGGGAGCCTAAAGGTATAATCTCTTTCACCCTACACTCTATACAAACGGGAGACTCTTCCACGGTGGGAGCCTGAACGACAGTCGCCTGTCCGGGTGTCAACTTCATCTCCTCAAACTTGTTGTAATCTTTGCCGGAACGTACACCGCACCAATCGGTCGCATAGGCCATATCCGCCGTCGTTAAATTAATGACAAACTCCCGGTTCTTTTTCAAAATGGGGTACGAATGGCGCTCCGGGCGTACGGAAATATAACACATGGGGGGATTCGTACAAAGGGTACCCGTCCAGGCAACCGTAAAAATATTGTACTCTTCCGGCGTATTTCCGCAACTCACCAGTACGGCCGGTAACGGGTATATCATCGTTCCCGGTTTCCAATTATGTTTCATATTTACTGACTTTTACTATTTTCCCCGCAAAGATAGAGAAAGATTACGCGGCATAAAAACAGGCATTACTACCGATATAACGAAGGAATTTCCTTGAAAGAAGAGAGGATAGGTATGACTACACCCTATCCTCTTCTATTTTCAAATCTTCTATTTAGTCTTATTAAACTCTTCCAGCAAAGCTTTAAAAGTCTCTTTTACCGAGGTAATACAAGTAGCCCGAAAAGCATTGGCTCCCGCAAAAGCATAACCGTTATCCATATTTCCGCGAAAAGCGTTATACAAAGCCGAAATAATACAATAAGGACTCTTACTGATATCACAGGTCTTGATACATTTACACATACAGGTCTTGGGTTGCTTCTGTCCCTCTTTCACCTTTTGAATAAATTTACTGAAAATTGCCCTTCCCGGCATACCGACAGGACTTTTTATAATCTGAATATCATCCTGTTTCGCATCAATATAAGTTTGCTTAAAAGCATCCGAAGCATCGCATTCATCCGTGGTTACAAAACGGGTTCCCATCTGCACCCCGGAGGCTCCCAAATCCATAAAATGCCGAATATCTTCTCCGGTATATATTCCTCCGGCAACAATTACCGGAATCTCCTGATGATAACGCTCTTCAATCTCCTTTACTTCTCCGATCACTTCCGGAAGAATGTGTTCCAAATCGTAATGCTCGTCGTTAATCTGCTCGTCCTTAAATCCCAAATGCCCTCCCGCTTTCGGGCCTTCCACCACAAAAGCATCCGGCAAATAGTCATATAAACTCTTCCATTTTTCGGCAATTACCCGGGCTGCCCGAGCCGAAGAAACAATAGGAACCAACTTCGTGGTACTTCCCTTCGGTAAAAAACTCGGCAAATTCAAAGGCAAACCTGCCCCGGAGAAAATGATATCTGCTTTCTCGGCAATAGCCGTTTTCACCATATCCGCAAAATTAGACATGGCTACCATCACGTTTACCCCGATTACTCCTTTTGTTTTTTCCCTTGCCTTACGCAATTCTTCTTTTAATCCCAATATGCTTGCTTCAATATAATCCCTCGATAAATTCCGATACAACAACCCTAATCCGGCACTCGAAATAACTCCTACCCCTCCTTCATTTGCAACAGCAGACGCCAATCCAGAAAGCGAAATTCCAACCCCCATTCCACCTTGAATAATAGGTATTGAAATGGATAAATTTCCAATTTTTAATGTTCGCATTTTACTAAAAAATTAAATAATATTTGACGAAAGTACAATAAAATCTTACTTAATAGCATTTCCACACTCATTTATAACATATTATTAACTATGTTTATACTCTCTTGCATTTCTCCTCCTTCCGAAACATAGCTTACTCGAACCGAAACCGCAATATAACCATTTATAAATCAAATTGTTATCATCCATTCTGTTTATACAATCAGGATAAACTCGATAAAATAAACGAACTATTAAAAATAAAATGAACATTATTGTTTACTTGTGTTAATACGGCACGAATATTGCTAAAGTAACAAGTAATTTCATTTTTTCGTAAACCAAAGGAGATATTAATCAGGGATAATTATGAGAAGACTTAAAGGTTATTCTATAGACCGTGTACTAAAAGGTATTTTGTGTTTAAATTTTATTTTTTGGGGGAGTGTTATCGGAAAAGCCCAAGATAGTTCAAACGTAAAATTAATTCCGTTCGGAGATATGGATAATTGGCTGGTGAGGGTTATCGGAGAATCATTTGTTATCGGAGGACAAACCAAAACCCTTCATGAGATAGCTCCTGCCGATACGCTTCGAGGGGCCACCGCCTATCGTCGTTCTTCACAATCTCCGTGGAGGACATCCAATGTTATGGCCCACGTGAGCGGGATCACCAAATGCAGTAATACCGTTTTTCCCGAAGAACGAGGAGAAGGTCAATGCGCCCGATTGGAGACCCGTATGGAAAATTGTAAGGTACTCGGAATCGTAAACATTACGGTATTGGCTTCAGGAACCATTTTCTTAGGTGAAATGCTGGAACCCATAAAAGACACGAAGAACCCCCAGGCCAAATTAAACATGGGTATCCCCTTTACCGAACGTCCTTCGGCTCTGGTTCTGGACTACAAGATGAAAACCAACGGCGATCCGGACCGGATAAAAGCTCCCGGTTTCGGGAGAACGACAAAAGTTCCGGGAAAAGATTGTGCCGAAGTATTTATCATCTTGCAAAAGCGATGGGAAGACGAAAAAGGAAACGTGTATGCCAAACGGATAGCCACGGGAGTAGAACGTTTCTCCGAAACGACTCCGGACTGGGTCAACAATCACTCGATCAAGTTAATTTACGGAGACGCCTCCAAAGTTTCCGGATTCCAACCTTATATGGATTTAATTCCGGCAAACAATTACCAATACTGTGTAAACAGTAAAGGTAAATCGGTTCCCATCATAGAAGAAGGTTGGGGAGATAAGGATGACATCCCCACCCACCTCATATTAAAGATCTCTTCCAGCCACGGGGAAGCCTACGTGGGTTCCCTGGGAAATACGTTCTGGGTAGATAACGTCGGATTCACTTATTAAGCAGTCTGGCCGGAAAGCCCTTTTTTCTTAAAAGCATAGATCAAAAAAACGATCCCGATAAGGATAAAAGGAATACTCAGTATTTGTCCGAGATCCAGAATCATACCCTCTTCAAGCGGTATCTGCTTCTCTTTTACGAACTCGATACCAAAACGGGCCACAAACACCAGAAGCAGCATGATTCCCCAGTATAATCCGGGATATTTTCCCATACCTGTTTTCCGGTAAAGCCCTATATTCAGGAAAAAGACAGCCAAATAAGCCATTGCCTCATATAACTGGGCCGGATGACGAGGTATGGCATCTACCCGTTCAAACACAAAGGCCCCCGCCATTGCCGTCGGGATTCCGATCATTTCGGAATTCATCAAATTTCCAATCCGAATAAAAGCCGCCGCCAAAGGCAACACGATAGCGATGTAATCTAAAGTAAGAATGACCGGTTGATGACGACACCTGGAATAAAAAATCAAAGCCACAATCAACCCCAAAGCTCCCCCATGACTGGCCATACCCTGATACCCGGTAAACAGGTATCCACCTCCTGCCTTCGCCGTTATCGGTAAAAAAATCTCCAACGGATGGGCCAAGAAATAATCCGGTTCGTAAAACAGACAATGCCCCAAACGGGCTCCGATAAAAAGACTGACCGTACTCCACACGACCAATAACTGTAAATTTACCCACGGAATACCATTTTCCCGGAATAACCTCTTCAATATCCACACGGACAAGACGGTTCCCCCTATAAACAACAAACTATAATAATAGATAGGAAAACCTCCGATACGAACAAAAACCGGATCTACATCCCAGTGTATGTAACTCATCCCCTTTAAAATTTAATTCTATTTCAAAAATCGAATATAAGAAATTTCCGCTCTATTCTCTTATTTCTCAAAGAAATCCCCGATAACAAAAAAACATTTCACGCAAAATGCTAAAAATTCCCGCGCTTTGACTATCTTTGCACAATTTTTAATCATTTCGTAAAAGAGAATCATATGGCAATCTATTTAGACGATGTATCAAGAACTTTTGGAGAGTATTTACTTATTCCCGGTCTAACCACGAAACAGTGTATTCCCACTAATGTTTCCTTGAGAACACCTTTGGTGAAATTCAAAAAAGGCGAAAAGTCAGCAATCGAACTAAACATCCCCTTTGTTTCTGCCATCATGCAGGCTGTTTCCGATTCGGGATTAGCCATTGCATTAGCACGCAACGGAGGTCTATCGTTTATCTTCGGTTCTCAGAGCATAGAGTCTCAGGCGGAAATGGTTAGAAGAGTAAAAAAATTCAAAGCCGGATTCGTTACCAGCGATTCCAACCTAACCCCGGAAAACACCTTAGCCGATGTCATTGCGATGACCAGAAAAACGGGACATACCACCATTGGCGTTACCGACGACGGTACACCTAACGGAAAGTTGTTAGGTATAGTCACCAGTCGGGATTACAGAGCGGAAAAAGATCCTGCCGATAGGAAAGTAAAAGAGTTTATGACTCCTTTTTCCAAATTAACGGTAGGAGAAGTAGGCATGACGCTTTCCGAAGCGAATCAAATTATTTGGGAACATAAACTAAATACGTTGCCGATCATCGATAAGGATCAGCATCTGGCCTATTTTGTCTTCCGGAAAGACTACGACAGCCACAAGGACAATCCGAACGAACTCTTAAACACCCGGGATAAAAAATTACTGGTAGGTGCCGGAATCAATACCCGAGATTACATGGACCGGGTTCCTGCCTTGATTGAAGCTGGAGTAGACGTATTATGCATCGACTCCTCAGACGGTTTTTCCGAATGGCAGTCGGATACCATCAAATGGATCAAGGAAAAATACAACGGAGAAGTACTGGTAGGAGCCGGAAACGTGGTTGACGAAGAGGGATTCCGTTACCTCGTCGATGCCGGAGCCGATTTTATAAAAGTAGGTATCGGAGGGGGCTCTATCTGTATCACCCGCGAACAAAAAGGTATCGGCCGCGGACAAGCGACAGCTATTATCGATGTCGCCACGGCACGGGATCGTTATTTCCAGGAGACAGGTATATATGTTCCCATATGCAGCGACGGGGGATTGGTACACGACTACCATATGGTACTCGCATTGGCCATGGGGGCCGACTTCCTCATGATGGGACGTTATTTTGCCCGCTTCGACGAATCCCCTACCAAAAAATTAAAAATCGGTAATAATTACGTGAAAGAGTATTGGGGAGAAGGTTCTAACCGTGCCCACAACTGGCAACGTTACGATATGGGAGGCAGCGAATCACTGAAATTCGAAGAGGGAGTAGACAGCTACGTTCCCTATGCCGGTAAAATGAAAGACAACCTGGATGTAACGTTAGGAAAAATCAAAGCCACCATGTGCAGCTGCGGCTCCATCACGATCCCGGAACTGCAACGGACAGCCAAAATAACCCTGGTCTCTTCCACCAGTATCGTGGAAGGCGGAGCCCACGACGTGATCCTGAAAGAACACAATTAAAAAATACAACGATTCACCCCATCGGGTTTTATCTTAAACATGAAACCGGGGCCCATTTTAATGAGCCCCGGTTTTTTATTGTAATTGCAAAGACAGATATTACCCCGCTACACTAAAAATGCCACAAATAGCTAATATTAAACCTACCAGAAAAATAAGTACCGCAGCTAAAGGAATCCAGATTCCTACAATATGATTTACAGGAAGAGAGAATAGGTTATTTTGAGATTTTACCTCTTTATCTATTACACAAAAAACATGCTTGTCACCGAGCCTATATATAATCTTGAGAACAATTATCAACTTAATAAATGCCCTGTATATAACAAAAGACATAAGCGTAATAAATATGAATCCTATCGTTAAGATGATAATAAGATTTTGTTGCGAACTTGCAGATAAAGCGCCCCCCATGAAAAGGCCGTTCATCACCAAGAAATAATTAAACCGGGTACAAAAAAGTTGCTCGAGAAAAGCTCGTTCATTATAGAAATTCCAAATATTATGATCTTTTTGATATTCAAAAGATGCTTGGATCTCTTCACTACTCAAATTCAGATTGCTATTTGACATAAGACTTTCTATTTGTATTCGATATTTTTTATAAAGATAATGTATTTATATTTATGTTCAAATCGCATATAATAAACATATCGACCTTATTTTGAAGGATCCGTTACTTTTTCCGGCTACCAATTATCCCCCAATACATTTCATCTTATTTTTCATTATATGCCCCGGTCAAACGTAACATTTTCTCTTCCAGTAAGTATCTATATACAGAATCATTAAAAAAATCATATGAAAAACCAAACATTTACCCTGCAAAGTAACGAACTGGGAGGAGTCGGTACTCTGGAACAAGCCCATCCCCGATGCGGAGGAGAGAACAAATCCCCCCAATTGTATTGGATTAATCCCCCGAAAGGGACCAAAAGTTTTGCCGTTACCATGTACGACAAAGATGCTCCCAGCGGAAGCGGATTCTGGCATTGGATCGTATTCAACCTTCCTTTTTCCACGCATGAACTACTCTCCGATGCAGGTGACATATCCAAACATATCGCACCCGGAGATGCCATACAAAGTCTTAACGATACCGGGAATTACGGTTACACCGGACCATGCCCTCCTCCGGGAGATAACTGGCATAGTTATATGATTACGGTATACGCTCTCGACATCATGAAACTCCAATTGGATAAAGAGGCTCTTCCGGCACAGGTCGGCCTGGAATTATGGAAACATACGTTGGAGAAGGCGTCTGTTGTATTTTACTACAAGATTTAACACACAATAACATAAAATTGATCTAAATCATTGGCTTTGTGTCATTTATTTATTATATTTGAGACAAATACAAATTATGGTCAGATTTATCTTACATACGATTCTGATCCTGGTGGTTTCCCAATTAACCAACGTAGCCATGGGATTAGTGATGACTGAATCCGAGCAAGAGCATTTCCAGCAAATACTCGTTCAGGCAGAAAAATCCGTTCATGACCAAGAACTCTATCAAAACTATTATAGCGACTGCATACTTCCGCAACAAAACGGAATATCCTTACGTCGTTCACAATTGCCGTCCCACGTTCGTATCCTCCTGGAAGGAATTCGTTTGGAGTACGCGTGTATAAACAACAACGATCATTATTCCTCTCACAATTACATTAAAACATCACAAGACCGTGATTACAAACATCATTTTCACGAATTGTGCAAACTACTGATTTAACGGTTTTTATTCTGTTTGTTTTACTCTTTTTCTTTCGAGAGAAAAAGACCCATTTTATTAACAACACATTATAAAAGCCGTTATGAAAACAAATCTATTTTCAAAAAACCGGAAAGAACAAAATTATGCATTGTTCTTTGAGCCGGACGAATTGCCTCGTTTGCAATACCTTCTGGAGACCAAACAATTTCTCAATCTTTCCAGATTGGATCAATACGCGGAAGATAACACGGGAATAAAACTTGAAATATCTCTGACGAATAGAGGAAAACGCGCTACCGTACAACTTTTCGAGTACATCGTATTCTCGTATGTAGCCGTTTCACCTGTCATGACTTTCCATAACAAGGAAGCTATGGCTCTCTCCGGAGCCGTTATTCCGGAAACAGGTGAATAAATGGAATACGGAAAGGTCTGAAAGATTTCACCCATAACTTTCGACAGGGTCTAAACAGGACAGCCCATAAGACATTTTCAGACCTTTCCCGTCCATAAAATAAAATCGACTCTCATTTTGACTGCAATTAAACATCTTTCTTTTTATTTATTCTAAATAAATACTTATATTTGCCTCAAATTTTAAAATATGAAACATTTATTATTTTCTGAAAAGCAGAAACTGGCTGATTTGATCCATATCAATTTCAAGTTGTTGTTAGTCTTGCCCAGATTCAACATAAAATTAGGCTTCGGAGATAAAAATGTGGCGGAAGTATGCGAACAGTACGGAGCATCGACCGAACTATTCTTATTGGTATGCAACATCTATACTTTCGATGAATATTTTCCGGACAAAAGGGAGCTAAGTCAGATTCATATCGATGATCTTACCTGTTATCTGCAGAAATCACACGACTATTACATAAAAGACCAGATCCCCGCTATCCAGGTACAACTCGCTAATCTTGTTCGTTGTTACGATCAAAAACAGGGAGCCTTGTTGACTCGTTTTTTCGAAGATTACCGGACCGAAGTAGCCAATCACCTGAGCTACGAGGAAAACACGGTCTTTCCTTATATATTGGATCTATTAAAAGGTAAATCCTCGGGAAATTATTCCATCGAACAATTTGAAGCCAATCACAGTAATATCGAAGATAAACTGAACGACTTAAAAAATATTATCATCAAATACCTACCGGATAATTGTCAGTCCGACCTCCGGAATAAAATTCTTTTCAATCTTTTTCTATTGGAAGAAGATTTGAACAAGCATTCGTTATTTGAAGATAAAATATTGGTTCCGTTTGTCCAACGATTAGAAAACCACAACGATGAACAGGAAAAAATATAAAATAACCCTTATAGAGCCCTCACCTATCGTTACGGAAGGTCTAAAAAAGATTTTTCAAACTTTTCCGGAATTTGAAATTACCCATTGCTCTGAAGATTTATTTCATTTTTCCGAACACCCGACAGCTTCTCTACCCGACATTGTTTTACTCAACCCGGTCGTAATCGATTTTCATCGTCAACACGCTATAAGGTCCATATTCTCTCAATATTCGCAAACCTTATTCATTGCTCTTTTATATCACTACGTATATGCCGATAATTTAAAACAATACGACGGCACGATCTCCATATATGACAATGGAGCGAAGATCAACAAAAAATTACAGCAAGCGATAGAGAATCAGGAAACTACTCCCGGGGGTAGCGATAATTACGAACTATCCGACCGGGAGACGGAAATACTGATTTCTGTCGTCAAAGGTTTACAAAACAAAGAGATCGCCGACCAGCATCATATTTCGATTCACACGGTTATTTCTCATCGAAAAAATATCTCTCGCAAAACGGGTATAAAATCCATTGCCGGTCTTACGGTCTATGCTCTTCTACACAACCTTTTGGATCAAAACGAGATTGAATAATCCCCACAAATGGGGATAGCCTCAAGAAATTTTCCCCACAAATAGGGATAGCAGATCAAGAAAAATTCACCCATCTTTGTCAATAGAAAATAACACAATATGTTGAATTTTAGTAAGCCCTCTATATTTTGGAAGAGATAACACTCTTAAACGAACCGGTTTAGCTCATTTCCGGTTCGTTCCTTTTATATCCCTTTTAAAAAAATTGCATGCCTCTTAAAATAAATCAATGTTCCCACAGCGGTCACGAAAGCGACAAAATCAGAGATAGGCATACTCCCCCACACTCCGGTAATCCCCCAGTAGCGAGGTAAGATCAACAAACAGGGTAACAGATACAATAATTGACGGGAAAGAGAGAGGAAGATAGAAACCTTAGCCTTTCCGATAGACTGGAAAAAATTCGTAATGACGATCTGAGCTCCCACGAAAGGAAACATAAGGCAGGTAATTCTCAATCCCGTGTTGGCCAATTCGATCAACTGTTCATGACCGGTAAACATACCCACGATCGCGTGAGGAAAAATCTCGCTCATCAGGAACCCGAAGGTCATAATAGAAACTCCGGCAAACAAAGCGATTCTTAATGTCTTTTTTACCCGATCTCCACGTTTAGCACCATAGTTATACCCCACGATAGGTTGCATTCCCTGTGTCAACCCCAATTCAATCATCACAAAAAGAGTCAGCACCCGGTTTACGATACCGTAAGCCCCGATTGCCAGATCTCCCCCGTATGTTTTAAAACTATTATTCAAAATGATAACCACAGTACTTGCACAAACATTCATCAAAAAAGGTGACATTCCGATAGAGAAAATACTCATAACAATCCGTTTTTGTAACTTAAAATAACCGGACTTGAAATGAATAAAACTCGACCTCCTCAGAAAATGGTTTAAAATCCAGACCAGCCCCAGGCATTGCGAAAGAATCGTGGCAGTAGCCGCTCCGCGAATTCCCCAATCGAAATGAAATATAAATATAGGTGCCAGGATGATATTGGCAAATACCGTCACAAGAGACGACAGCATGGCTTTTTTAGGATATCCCGTCGCCCGCATGATATTATTCAAACCGATAAAAACAAACGATATCGGGTTTCCAAGCAAAATTACCTGCATGAAATCCCGCGCATAGGGAAGTGTATCCTGACTCGCCCCAAAAAAATGCAAAATAGGCTCCAAAAACCACAAGGTAATTCCCCCGAAGCAAAATCCGTTAATGATACAAAGTAATAAAACATTGGTCAATACATGAGTCGCTTTATCTGCATCTTTTTGTCCCAAATAGATCGAAGTGATCGTAGCCCCTCCGACCCCGACCAAGGTAGAAAAAGCAATAACAAGATTCATCAACGGAAAGGTAATTGCCAATCCGGAAATAGCCAAAGGACCGACCCCATGCCCGATGAATATACTGTCTATTATATTATATAAAGAAGTAACAGTCATTCCGATAATGGCCGGAATTGAATATTGTAATAGTAACTTACCAATCGGTTTGGTCTCCAATATATGAGGAGTACTTGTCATTGACATAGGTATATTTTTATATTTCGAATCCGAAAAGTATTTGGATATCCAAGAAACGACCATCCAAAAAAGCATGCAAAGATAACGAAAATAATAGAAAAACTGAATCATTATTTCATGAATATTATCTAATTTAGTCGGGAAATTAATAGAAGCGATATGAAAGAAAATGAAATTGTACCGGATAAGCTTAAAGCTCTTTTAAATATGGCCAAATGGGGATGGTGGAAAGCCGATTTTCATGACAAGACATATACTTGTTCCAATTTCATTATAGATCTATTGGACCTAAAGTCCGATATCCTCCCTTTCTACGATTTTAAAGAATTTATACGCGAAGATTATCAAGCACGTATTACCAATGAATTTGCTTTCATATTAGCACAAGACGTATACGAGCAAACATTTCCCATTCATACCAAATACGGCGTACGATGGGTTCACTCCCAAATGGGCTTAAAAGAGAAAGACGAAAAGGGACATCTTATCGCCTGGGGTTTCCTACAATGTATTGAAGACCAAGAAAAGGACACCAACAGGAAAGCATTGAACAAGGTCAATCACCTATTATACCAACAAAACAGTATTTCCCGTTCTTTACTCACATTTTTACAAACCGAAGAGATTTCAAGTGTCATTTTAAAAATATTACACGATATACAGGAGCAATTTAACGGAGGCCGGGTATATATTATCGAATACGACACCAAAAATATGACTCAATATTGTTTATATGAAGTCTTAAACGATCAATCATTACAAAACCAACAGGCCAACCTGCCTTTGCGTATTGACGAAACTCCCTGGAAGAATCGGCAATTGATGAACTCCATACCCATTATATTATCCAACCTGGATGAGATTCCACAACAGGGGTTAAAAGAGAAAACACGTTGGGAAGCTCAACATATAAAATCCATGATGGCGGTTCCCATGCTGTCCAAGGACGGGGTTTGGGGCTATCTGGGCATCAATATCATGAAAGAGTATCGTTCCTGGAGCAATGAAGATTATCAATGGTTCGCTTCCATGGGAAACATCATCAGTATTTGCATACAATTACATAATTCCGAACAAATTGCACATAAGGAAAGAGAGTATTTTGAAAACCTCTACCAATACATGCCGATAGGCTATATACGTATGAAATTGATATCCGACGGGGAGGGAACACCTGTAGATTACGTTTATCTTGACGCCAATCCGGCTTTTGAGGAGATCACGGGGAGAGATCGTCACCATATTATCGGTAAGAACGCCAGTTCTTTAAACTTTCCGATAACTCCCGGCCCCTCTTTAAAAGAAATAACCGATATCCTGTCCGTAAAAAATTATTACGAAGCCAATTATTCGTTGAATAACGGCAATAAATATTGCAGATCTATTATCTATTCTCCTGGTAAAGACGAAATTGTTGCACTTTTCTCTGATATCACAGAAACCGTTAAGGCTCACGAAGCATTGGATCGAAGCGAAAAAATGCTACGAAATATATATAAAAACATTCCCGTGGGCATAGAGATCTATGACAAAAACGGAATCGCTATCGATATCAACAACAAAGGTCTGGAAATATTCGGACTAACACGAAAAGAGGATCTCCTGGGAGTCAATTTTCTTGATAATCCGAACTTCTCGGAAGAGATTAAAGCACAGGTACAGGCCAAACAAGAAGTGAATTATGTTGTCAGGTATGATTTCTCCAAAATTAACGTTCATCAATATTACAAAACCTCCTATCGAGATACGATAAAAGATTTGTTGATCAAAATAACTCCTCTATACGATAACAACAATCATTTTCAAAATTATCTTTTTATCATTATCGATAATACGGAGATATTGACGGCCCACAACAAAATTAAAGAGTTTGAAAACTTCTTTTCCATTATCGCCGACTACGCGAAAATCGGTTACTGCCGATGGAATCAAGAGCAGCAAAAAGGATTTGCCATCAGCCAATGGTTCAAAAACTGGGGAGCCTCCGAAGATTCTCAATTTGAAAATATCATCGGGATATACCCGAATGTCCATCCCGAGGACAGACCGGAAATAAAAAAATTATACCAAGACCTTCTGAAAGGAAAAATCAATCGGATGCACAAAGAGGTTCGGGTAAAAGATGAAAACGGCCAATGGAAATGGATAAGAAGTGACATTGCTTCCAGACCGTTGGAAAACAACCGTTACCTTGAATTGACCGGCATTAACTTTGACATCACCGAGATGAAAGAGATTGAAGCCAAATTGACGGAAGCCAAAATTAAGGCAGAGACATTAGACAAGCTAAAATCCGCCTTTCTAGCCAATATGAGTCATGAGATCCGTACGCCTCTAAATGCCATTGTCGGCTTTTCCAATCTCCTTCTGGAAGCCTCAGAACAAGCTGAAAAACAACAATATATAAATATCATACAAGAAAATACGGAGCTTTTATTACAACTGATCTCGGACATTCTCGATCTCTCAAAGATAGAAGCCGGCACATTTGAATTCGTAAACGGAGATGTAGACGTGAACCTGATGTGTCAGGAAATTATTCGTGCGGCACGGCTGAAAACACCGGAAAACATTCAACTCATTTTCGGTGACCATCAGCCAGAGTGTCGATTATTCAGTGATAAAAACCGTTTAAATCAAGTCATATTCAACTTTATCAATAATGCCATAAAATTCACCTCTAAAGGAAGTATTACATTAGGTTATCGACTTGCTCACGGCCAGATTGAATTTTACGTACAAGATACAGGCATCGGTATCGACCAAGAGCATGTCCACTCTATTTTTGATCGTTTTGTGAAACTAAACACGTTCGTTCATGGAACCGGACTGGGATTAGCCATATGCAAAAGTATCGTGGAACAAATGGGAGGAACCATCGGCGTAGACTCCGTGAAAGGAGCCGGATCTCGCTTCTGGTTTGCCATACCCTATGTTTTCTCCCAGACATCCGAACCGGAAGTTCTGCTTGCAAATACAACGATACAGGAAAAGAGTTTGAACAAATCCACTATTTTAATAGCAGAAGATACGGATAGTAATTATATATTGATCTCTACCATCCTCAAAAAAGAATATACCGTAGTCAGGGCATTTAACGGTTCAGAAGCAATAAAGATGGTGGAAGAGGTTCATCCTGACTTGGTTCTTATGGACATAAAAATGCCTGAAATGGACGGATTGACGGCAACTCAGCAAATCCGGAAAAAACACATTCAAGTACCGATTATTGCTTTAACAGCTTTCGCTTACGACAAAGATCGGATAAAAGCTTTAGAGGCCGGATGTAATGAATACATCACCAAACCTATACAAGCTCCCCTCTTAAAAGAGATGATAAAAAGGTTTATTTAGGAAGAGACATCGGATTTTTTCCGAAAGAGAGAAGTTACCTTTTTTATAAACCAACGGATCAATATCGGTACTGCCGCTTCCCAAACAAAAGGCATGACGGCTTTAAAAACAGAAAAATAGCTGCCGGAAGAAGAATCGTTCTTTTCCGTATCTTCGGATGAAGAAGGAAAAAACAGCAGGGAAAGTCCGGAAAGGAACAAACTTCCGGCATGTTGCCGGACGTAAGAGAAATCGTCATTTAATTTCTCTTCCTGCACCCGAAGCCGGGAACGTAATTCTCTTTTCTCAGCGATCAATTCCTCCAGAGGGGTCAACTTCGTTATCTTCATCTTTATCGTCTTTAGCCATCATCGAAATTAATATTTCATTCACCACTTTCATTCGAATCTTTTCTTTAAAAAAGGCAATGATCACAAAAAAGATCAGGTATATCCCCGCCACCACAACAAATCCAAGGGCCGTATTATCCAGAAGTTCTCCCAAATAAAAACCTAATCCTAAGAATAAGAACAAAACGGTAAAAAAAGCAAGCAAAATCAAAACAATACCATACGAAAGAATCGCTATCACTTTAGAGACTCTCTCGTAGGTATGTAATTTCAAAAGTTCCAGCTTCAACTCCGCGTAAGTTGAAAGATCTTCCTTCAACTTCACGAATATCTTTTCAGCAGCTTTTTCCATGGATGACTACTGTTTTTTAGCCGTCCCCTCTTCCCTCACGTTTTCTGCCTTGTCTGCTACCTTTTGTGAAACTTCATCAGCCTTATCCGTCATCTCTTCACGGATGTTTTCAGCTTTTGTTCGAACTTTCGAATAAGCGGATTTTACCCCCTCTTTCACTTCATCCACCGCATGACGAACCTCTTCCTTTATTTTACTCTTATTATCCGATGCCATATAGTATCCTATGGCAGCTCCGACTGCGGCTCCAATACCCAGACCCAACAGTAATTTTGCATGTTCGTGTTTCATCTCTTTTCTTTTTATATTTTATTTGTAAGAAACGAATTGACTCATTAAAAAGTTTAGTTTTTTAACAACATTTCACAACATATTTCAGTCAACGTAAACCATCTTACTCCGGTAACCCATTTAGACCTTCATCCGTAAACAAACTAAAAAAAGATTTAATCCACAACTAAACTTTTACAAGATGAAAACTACACATTATTATCGCATTATCCTTTTTCTGGTTTTTATTCTATTTATAAACGAAAATCCATATCTACGGGCACAAATACAGAAAAAAGAGACAACAGAACGTTTTACACTACCCCCACTTCCCTACAAAGCAAACGCCTTAGCTCCCGTCATTAGTGAAAAGACCATGAACCTTCACCACGGAAAGCATTTGAAGGGGTATATTACGAATCTGAATAAATTAATTATCGGAACTCCTTTTGAAAATAGCGATCTGGAAACCATTGTCAAAAACTCGAACGGAGCCATTTTTAACAATGCGGCACAAACGCTGAATCACATTATCTATTTCAATACCTTTTCTCCGCATGCAACCCTATATCCTTCCGGAGCCCTTTTAACTGCCATTGAAAAAGAGTGGGGATCTTTTGATAATTTTAAAAAGGAATTTTCAACAGCAGCAACATCTTTGTTCGGCTCCGGCTGGGTTTGGTTAGCCAAAGATAAAAACGGGAAACTGGTTATTCTTCAGGAGAATAATGCCGGAAACCCGATCACCAAAGGGTATACTCCGTTATTAGGCATCGACGTATGGGAACACGCCTACTATCTCGATTACCAAAACAAACGGGCAGACCATATCGAAAAGCTCTGGACCATTATAGATTGGGATACCGTTAAAAGCAGATATGATAAATAATCCGTAACAATTATCGATGGATTTTATATTTTTGTCAAAACAAAAAATAAATCATGAATCCTATCGAGTTACTCCATAAATATTACGATCCGAATTCCAAGGCTTACCATATTTTATACACTCATAGTAAAGCCGTGATGGAAAAAGCCTTGGAACTCGCCGGACTCCATCCCGAAATGAAATTGGATATTCCATTTATCAAAGAAGCCGCCCTGTTGCACGATATCGGCATTTTTCTCACAAGGGCTCCGGAAATCGATTGCCACGGAGATAAACCCTATATATGTCACGGTTATTTAGGGGCCGACCTTTTACGCCAAGAAGGACTTCCCCGGCATGCTTTAGTGTGTGAACGCCATACCGGATCGGGAATCAGCGCAGGAATGATCCGGGAACGCCATCTTCCGCTTCCGGAAAGAGATATGATACCCCTAAGTAATGAAGAAAAACTGATATGTCTGGCGGATAAATTCTTTTCCAAAAGTAAAGATTTAACCCGGGAAAAAACCGTTCAGCAAATCGACAAGGAGATGCAGGCTTACGGAACGGAAGCAACTTCCCGTTTGAAGGAGTTATACGATCTTTTCTTAAAATAAGCCCGTATAAAAACATAAAATACATAAAAAATAAGATTCCTTTACAACCGATCTGCATTTAGTTACGTATATCCGTAAGCAAAAACAATGATTATGGATAAACTTAACAATTGGATTATCTTCTCGAACGATTTTATCTGGACCTATTTTCTGATTGTTCCTTTGATTGTCGTCGGGCTCTATTTCACATTTCGCAGTCGATTCGTACAATTCCGGAACTTCCGGGAGATGTTCAGACTTTTAGGCGAAGGCATAACAAGTGGAAACAGTAAAAATTCAGTCTCTTCGTTTCAAGCATTCTGTATCGCCACCGCATCCCGGGTTGGGACCGGGAATTTAGCGGGCGTTGCGACAGCTTTGGCTTTAGGAGGACCGGGTGCCGTTTTCTGGATGTGGTTAATAGCCCTCATCGGTTCCGCTTCGGCATTTATAGAATCGACCTTGGCTCAGATATACAAAACCAAAGGAGAGCGTACCTTCATCGGGGGACCTGCCTTTTATATGGAGAAAGGATTGAAAAAAAGAGGTATGGGTATTTTATTTGCCATTATTATTTCCATTACATTCGGTCTCGTGTTTAATTCCGTACAAGCCAATACGGTTACACTTGCCTTCCACGAAGTCTTTGGCCTGGACCGCACCTGGTTAGGTATTTTATTAACGATCTTCACCCTATTGGTCATTTTCGGAGGAATCCATCGGATTGCCGTCATTTCAGGCATCCTCGTTCCCCTAATGGCTATAGCTTACATATTGGTAGCACTTTTTATCCTGTTCATGAACGCAGGGGCTATACCTCATCTTATTGCCACCATCTTCGCCGATGCCTTCGGTCTCGAACAATTCGCAGGAGGAGGTTTGGGAGTCGTAATCATGCAGGGAATCCGGCGCGGTCTGTTTTCCAACGAGGCCGGCATGGGTTCCGCTCCTAACGCGGCAGCCACCGCCGACGTTTCCCATCCGGTCAAACAAGGCTTAATCCAGTCCTTAAGCGTATTCACGGATACCATCATCATCTGTAGCTGCACGGCTTTTATCATTCTCCTTTCGGACATACCCCTGGACGGTAAAACAAAGGGTATCCAGTTGACACAACTCGCCCTCTCCCATCAAATAGGTCCCGTGGGAGGACAATTCATCGCCGTCAGTATTCTATTATTTGCTTTCAGCTCCATCGTCGGTAACTACTCCTACTGTGAAACAAACATGATATTTATCTCCCCCAAACGAATCTACCTGCAACTGTATCGCGTAGCCGTCGGACTCATGGTACTCTTCGGTTCCTGGGCTGCTTTGGATCTTGTCTGGAATATTGCAGACTTGGCGATGGCCGTTATGACAATCATCAACCTGATAGCCATAGTATTACTCGGAAAAATAGCCCTTAAAGCTTTAAAAGATTATCATCGACAAAAGAAATCCGGTATCCATAGTCCCACCTTCAAATCAAAGAGCATTCCGGAATTAAAAGATTCTACGAGTGAATGGCAATGATATTACTTTGGCAAATGATCAAAAAAAATAATTTTTTTATTAACTTTGCTTAGGAATTTAAGGTGTTTAATATTAACTATTAACCGATTATCGGTTAACACTTTATTTGAATGCAAGAAAGCATAAAAACAAAAGAAACTATTGGAAGATGAGATTTGATGAGCTCGAATTGGCCGCCCCTATTTTAGAGGGACTTGATGCAATGAATTTTCAAGAAACAACGCCTATACAAGAATTAACCATACCCGTCATACTGGAAGGGAAAGACCTGATTGCCTGTGCACAAACCGGAACCGGAAAAACAGCAGCCTATATTCTCCCGATATTAAACCGACTGGCCCAAAAAGATCACCCCGAGGATGTAGTGAAAGCACTGATTATGGCTCCCACGAGAGAGTTAGCACAACAAATAGACATTCAATTTGAAGGATTCTCCTATTTTCTGCCCGTATCTACAGTCGTCGTCTACGGCGGGGGAGACGGGGCTTTGTGGGAACAACAGAAGAAAGGACTTCGATTAGGGGCGGATATCGCCATCGCAACTCCCGGACGTTTGATCTCACACATTCAACATAGTGATATAGACCTCTCCAAAGTAGAATATTTCGTATTAGACGAGGCCGACCGGATGTTGGATATGGGATTTTTTGACGACATCATGCAAATTGTCGAAAAACTCCCCAAAGAAAGACAAACGGTTCTGTTTTCGGCAACCATGCCTCCGAAGATCAGACAATTAGCTCAAAAAGTATTACGGAATCCGGAAGAGATCAATGTCGCCATATCGAAACCGAACGAAGCCATCATACAGGCCGCTTATATTTGCCACGAAGGACAAAAAATGGGTATTATCGAAGAATTATTCAATAAATCCATAAAAAACAAAACAATCATCTTCGCTTCTTCCAAGCAAAAAGTAAAAGATTTGGCTTATACCCTAAAACGCAAACGATTTAACGTGGCAGCCATGCATTCGGACTTAGAGCAGCCTGAACGGGAATCGGTCATGTTGAACTTCAAAAACGGTAAAACAGACGTGTTGGTTGCCACCGACATCGTCGCCAGAGGTATCGATATCGAAGAAATCAGTCTGGTCATCAATTTTGACGTACCTCACGACCCGGAAGATTATATCCATCGAATAGGTCGTACGGCAAGGGCCAGTGCCGACGGAGTGGCGATCACTTTTGTATCAGACGCCGAACAAGGTAAATTCCACCGAATCGAAGAATTTATAGGAGAAGAAGTATACAAAATTCCGCTTCCCCCCGAATTAGGAGAAGCTCCTACTTACAATCCTCAGGCATTTGAAGGTAAACCCAAAAGACGATTCAATCATAAATCCCAGAAACCTTCTTTCGTGAAGAAGAAAAATTTCTCTAAACGCAAAGATAACCCGAACTCAACCATCAATCCTTAAAACATTACATTATGATTCTCAATGCAGGAAATATCTTACTGATCGGATCCATTCTATTATTTACAAGTATCATTGCCGGGAAAGCCGGATTCAAATTCGGAGTACCTGCATTGTTGCTATTCTTAGGAGTCGGAATGTTATTCGGTAGCGATGGACTCGGTATCCAGTTTAACAATCCGGAAATCGCCCAATTCATCGGAGTTATTGCTTTGAGTATTATTCTATTTTCAGGCGGTATGGACACCAAAATGTCCGAAATAAAACCCGTGATGGGACAAGGTGTAGTACTGGCCACTTTGGGGGTAATGATAACAGCACTCGTAACTGGTTATTTCATATACCAGATAACAGGACTAACGAACGATTTTATCTCTTTGTCATTTGCCGAATCTCTTTTATTGGCCGCTGTTATGTCCTCTACCGATTCGGCATCCGTTTTCTCGATTTTAAGATCCAAACGGCAAGGATTAAAGGAAAACCTTCGTCCTCTTTTAGAGTTGGAGAGTGGTAGTAACGACCCGATGGCCTATATGCTCACCATATTATTGATACAGGTCATTCAATCCGGAGAATCCAGTATAAGCGGTACCATCCTGCAATTTATCATGCAAATGAGTATCGGGGCCGTCTCCGGTTATCTATTAGGACATTTGGCCCGCTTCACGATCAACAAAATCAACATCAATCAGTCGTTATATTCCGTACTGCTGCTGGCATTTGTATTTTTTATATTCTCATTTACCGATTTATTAAAAGGAAACGGCTACTTGGCCGTATACATTGCCGGATTAATGGTCGGAAATCACAAGATGGTACATAAAAAGAGTCTTATGACCTTTTTCGACGGTTTTACCTGGCTCTTCCAGATTGTGATGTTCCTCACGTTAGGTCTATTGGTCAATCCTGCCGATTTGATTCCTGTAGCCAGTTTAGGTATATTGGTCGGCATTTTCATGATCATCGTGGCCCGCCCTTTAACCGTATTTCTTTGCCTACTCCCCTTTCGAAAAATGAGCACCAAATCCAGAGTATATGTTTCATGGGTAGGCTTAAGAGGAGCCGTTCCCATTATTTTTGCAACTTATCCGCTAATCGCTAATATTCAACATGCTTCTTTAATATTCAATGTCGTGTTCTTTATCACCATTCTCTCTTTAATCATTCAGGGAACGACCGTTAGTTATATGGCAAAATTCTTAGGACTATCGACTCCCGAGCCGCAACAAACGGCATTTAATTTAGAGCTTCCGGAAGATATTAAAACGGCTATGTCTGAAATTGAAGTTACCCCTTCGATGCTTGCCAAAGGAGAATTTCTCATGGACCTTGTCCTACCGGATAACACGTTGATCGTGATGGTTAAACGAGTAGAAGGATCCTTCTGTGTTCCCAAGGGTAAAACGAAACTCCATGAAGGAGATAAATTACTCGTGATCACGGACAATGACGAGGAGCTAAAAAAGACCTATGAAAGTCTGGGTATAGAAAACTATTCCATGCAAAAAAATAGTTGACGAATATTCCTGATATTCTTCATATATCCGAAGAGAGACTGCCTCTTCGGATATATTTTTATATCCAATAAATTTTCACACTTATAGATTTTATTTATTCATTTATAAAAAATAAAGATTTGTTTTTCATTGTATTTTATTGTACAATTGTATCATCAAAATAGAACCAAAAACACTAAAACATAAAATATATGAGTATCAAAGGAACTAAAACAGAACAAAACCTATTAAAATCATTTGCAGGAGAATCACAAGCGAGAAATCGTTATACTTTTTTTGCAAGCGTAGCCAAAAAAGAGGGTTTTGAACAGATTGCAGCTGTATTTACCGAAACTGCAGAACAGGAAAAAGAACATGCAAAACGTTTCTTTAAATTTTTAGAAGGCGGAATGCTCGAAATCACGGCTTCTTATCCTGCCGGAAAAATCGGAACGACGGCAGAAAATCTGAAAGCTGCCGCTGAAGGAGAAAACGAAGAGTGGGCCGAGTTATATCCTGAATTCGCAAAAGTGGCCGAAGAAGAAGGATTCAATGCTATCGCCGCTGTTTTCCGTAATATCGCAACCGTAGAGGCCGAACACGAAGCCCGATACCGGAAACTGTTAGAAAGAGTTGAGGCAGGAAAAGTATTTGAAAGAGAGGAAGAAATTTTGTGGCAATGCCGGAATTGCGGTTATGTCTATAAAGGCAAAACAGCTCCTAAGGCTTGTCCCGCTTGTGCTCATCCCCAAGCCTATTTCGAAGAAAAAAAGAATAACTATTGATATTTCTTTATCACTAAAAAACGAAGCTGCCGGAAAACCCTTCGGCAGCTTCGTTTTCTTTTAAACAAATTATGTATATTCGCGTATATTACCGTAATTTATAAACATTGATATGACAATTATGAAAAAAGTAATTAATTCGGCAAAAGCACCCAAAGCTATTGGTCCATACAGTCAGGCTATAGAAGCAAACGGAACACTTTACATCAGCGGTCAACTTCCCATTGATGTAAACACGGGAAAGTTCGTGGAAGGAGGAGTTAAGGAACAAACAGAACAATGTTTAAAAAACATCGGCTACATTCTCGAAGAGGCCGGATATACTTTTGAAAACGTGGTCAAGTCTACTTGTTTATTAGGAGATATGTCTTATTTTGCGGATATGAATGAAATATACGCTAAATATTACAAGACTGATTGTCCCGCACGGGCCGCATTTGCCGTGAAAGCCCTTCCGATGGGAGCCATGGTTGAAATTGAAACCATCGCGGTAAAATAATTCTATCCTGAATAGATGAAAAAAGGAACAAAAAATTTTGTTCCTTTTTTTATGGCTATATTACATAAAATTCGTAACTTGGGAGATAATAATAATTATAAATTAAATCTTTATCCGATGAAAGCGTTAGGCATTCTTGTATTAACCGCACTCTTTTTCTCCTGTGCATCACAGCAGAATATGACCAATAAAACAGGACGTCTCGGAATCAAAGATTCTACGCATTACGAACTTATTGTATTTGATCCCGGCTTCGATTATTGGATGGCCACCCACAAAAGCATCGTAAATCAACACAATAACGAATACTACCAATTTACCAACTACCGATACGCCCAGGAGTGGAATCGCAGATACGCAAGCGGAGATCCTCGCGTAAACAGTTATATCGATTATAGTATGAGGATAGATTACGGCTTCGATTTCAATTACAAGCTTTATATGTATTTCAAATTCTTTGAAGATACCAATAAAGTCAAATTAATACCGGGAAGCGGCAGGCTCTGACAGAGAAGCCTGCCGGATAGCCTCCGGAGTCCCCAGATCCAGGCATTGCCCCTCGTTTAAAAACATTTCGAGCGAGTGACTTTTTGCTTGTTCCAAATGTTCGTCAATAATAGAAAACACGCCCGAATGAATCATATGATTCAAATACTCCGAACTCAATATTTGTATACCGCAATAATTATACTCCTGGGAACGATAGAAATCACCATCGACAATCTTTTGTTCTCCGGTCTTCTTGTTTTCCCATCCTTTTAAAATTCCGTTCCGATTAAATTTCAATACCCGATCAGCCTGGCTTCTTTGTACGACTAAGGATGCATACGCTTTTCGATCCTCATGCCGAGCGATCAACTGCAAAAGATCCACATCCGTCTGAATATCCACGTTATGAATCAATACCGATTTTTCCGGAATAAACAGTTCACGGGCTTTCCGAACTCCTCCTCCCGTATCCAACAATAACTCCCGTTCGTCTGACAAACGGATATCCATGCCAAAACAATTATGTTCCCTCAGATAAGCTTCAATCTGATCCGCGTAATGATGAATATTAACGACCAAACGTTCGATTCCCACGGCTTTCATCTTCTCAATAACTCGCTCCAATAGAGTCCTGCCGTTAATCTCTACCAACGCTTTAGGCCGATCATTGGTTAAGGGTCGTAAACGAGTTCCCAAACCTGCCGCAAATATCATTCCATTCATTGTAATCGTTCTTGAATAACAATCATCCGTCCTATTTTTATATCTGAATCAATTTGTTTTTAATCGCGTACATGACTAAAGCCGCCGTATTCCGGCATCCTGTTTTACTTAATAAATTAGCCCTATGTTTATCCACCGTTCGTTTGCTGATAAACAGCTCGTCCGCAATCTCCTGATTAGATAATCCCCGGCATACCTGACAAAGAATTTCCAATTCCCGTTCGGATATGTCATTATCGACCACGTCATGATTCTCCGCTTTACTATCCCGCATATTATTCAGAATATTTACGAGAAGTTCCTCGGAAAAGAAACTTTCCCCTTCGGAAACTTTTTGAATAGCGGTTACGACCTTATCAATACCGGAGTTCTTAAGCATAAACCCCTTCGCTCCGGCATCAATCATTTCATAGTAATATTGTTCGTCTCCGTACATGGAGAGTACAATGATTTTCAACTCCGGCTTCATCTTCATGGCTTGGATAGTGGCTTCGATCCCATTCATCTCCGGCATTTCAATATCCATTAATACCACATCGCAATCCACAAACGACAAATTTTCTATAAACTCTCTGCCATTAGAAGCTTCATAAATATGATGCACAAAATCTTGGTTGGAAAGCAATAACTTCAACCCTTCCCGAAATAGTTTATGATCATCGACCAAATATATTCTCAATTTATCCATAATCTTATACATTACATTTAATAAAAGCAGTAGCCTTCATTCCTTTTCCCTCGCAGCTGAATATCTTTATATCCCCATTTCCCGAATTCAGGCGATAACGCATATTGCTCAATCCCATTCCTCCTTCACTCTCGACCTGTTGCATATCAAATCCCAAACCATTATCCTCGTATTCCAAATAAAGCATATCATTTTTATATTGAAGATCGATCCGTACCTTGGTAGCTTCCGCATGACGTAAGGTATTAGTTATCAACTCACAAATCACCCTATACATGATCACTTCCACATTATAGGTAAACCGCCTCCCGGCAATATTCGTCCTAAATTTGATATCGATCCCTTCGGCCGGACGCAATTTACGAATAAAAGAGTCCGTTGCATCTTTCAATCCGAAATTATTCAATATATGAGGACTGATATTGGCCGATATTTCCCTGACACTCACGATAGCCTCGTCAACAGCCTGTTTCAAGTTATTTTTTATCCGCTCGTTTACCTCCTCCTTGTTTTGAGTATTAAAACCGGACAACAACATTTTAATGACACTCAACAAAGGCCCCAATCCATCATGCAACTCCTTGGCAAAACGTTGCCTCTCCTGTTCCTCCGTACGAATGATAGCCGAAACCACCCGCTTTTCAGACTCGTCCCGGATCTCGTCCAAACGACGTAAAAACTGAAAAACTTTACGGATATAAAATACACCAATAGCAAAAGCTAAAGAGATTATAAACGACAACCATACTTTCGTCAAATAAAGCTCCTCATATTCTCCTCGTCTCATGGAAGGAAACAATTCGATCACCCGATAAATCGTCATCAGGAAAAAACCGGTAGAAATAAGAATCCAGGCAGCATTGAATTTTGTCCGTTTGAACAAACTAATGGCAAACCCCATGGCCACAACCTGAAACAATAAAGAGAGATAAACGACAATTTGAGAAACCATACCTTTATACTTTTAATATTCTATACTTTCTATCAGAAAGGATAACCGATAGCAATATTAAACACGGAACGCCGGAACCCTCCTTTTGAATTAAACATCACAAAACGATTTCCGGCAGGCAATGTCGGATCCTTCACCTTAATACCCAAATCAAAACGCAAAAGGAAAAAATTAGCATTGATTCTCAATCCTGCCCCCGTACCTATGGCTATCTGATTAAAAAACTCCGTGTTTAATTGTGCTCCGGGCCTGTCTTCCTTCGGATTTATATTCCAGATATTTCCCGCATCCACAAACAATGCCCCTTCCAACAACCAAATTAACTTAAAGCGATACTCTATATTGGCCTCCAATTTAAAATCTCCCACACTATTGGGATATTTATTCCCCAAGTCATAAGAACCCGGTCCCAGCGTCCGGGTCTGCCACGCCCGGATATCACTTGCTCCCCCGCAATAATAGGACTCTTCGAAAGGCAATACCTTCATATTCCCATACGGATAACCACAACCTATAAAGAGCCGTGTCACAAACGAGTTAGCCTGATTAATATACCAGTTGTAGCGATATTCGGCATCTGCCTTTATGAACTGGGCATAACGCACACCCAACCATTTGTAGTACTTATCGTCCGGATTCTCTCCCTTTCTCCTCTCCCCGAACAATCGGTCGATACCCCACAACACATTACCCGAAGACTCCAAATTGGCCCGGAAATAATTATAACTCATCTCCTTTGTATTGACGATCTGATCCGTGTAGGTTGCTGAAAAAACAGCCGAAAAAATCATATGATCGGTATACGTATTTTTAATGTATTCGTTTTTCAAACTATCGACAAAATTCCGGTCTACGTTTTTCATCAACACGTAATTCAAATCGATTAAATCGAAATTATATCTCCATCGTTTATTAGAAAGCCTCCAAAGATAACCAAAACGAGCATTCACAATGGAACGGGTATAATAGGGTGTATATTCATACCCGTATGAAAAAGAGATAGAAGTTTTCGGTGCGAAGTTACGCCTAAAATCCTTCATTTTGAAAACAGGCATCCAAAACTGAGGAGTAACAAACTTGATCTCGGCCCCGATCTCCTTCGTATTAAAAATCTTTCCTTTTTCATCAATTTGTTCCTTCTTCAATGTTCCCCACACGCTCACGGAAAAATTTTCTCCCGCCTTGAAAAGATTGCGATGATTGTAAGTAAAATTTCCCCCGATACCCAAATTACCGGAACTATTGGTTCCCTCCAAAAAAACATTATAGGATTGTCGTTTGACCGGTGACAGCTGAATATAACAATCCAAGGCTTTTACCTCATCATCCGTCTCGACTTCCTTAAAATCAATATTAATAAATTTGAACAGATTCAACGCCTGTAAACGAGAATAAGTCTCTAACACCCGTTGCACGTTATACAACTCCATACGTTCCATCTGAATAGTCTCCGTAATGACCTTAGGTTTTATCTTCAGCCGATCCCGGTAAGTAATTTTGTATCCGTCGTATTCCATATGCCTGAGAGAGGAGTCTCTTCCACTTACATTCAGCAAAGGATCGTAATCAAAATCCAAATGAATATCCCTCAGGAAATAACGTTGAAATGCGGTACTATCCGCAGCCGTCTGAATGATACGGACAAATAACTTTGCCATCTCGGCCCGATTGACCGAAGAGGTATCGGCAAAAAATTGAATAAAATTTTTAGAGAAATTGAAATATCCCTTTTCTCTCAACATTCGCGTTATTCGCTCCCTTTCACTATCCAGCACATCCATATCCAATGGCATCTCTCTATGTAATAAGGTTTTTACCGTATCCTGATAATACATTCCCAATAGACCACTCTCCCCCGTCAGTTCCGTACTCTTCTTTTTCTCTTTTTGCAAAAACAAAACATCGTCTATTTTCGTCTGCGGCCCCGTATTAATCCGATATTCGACAATCGCTTTTTTCTTTTTATAGTACACGGTATCCATCACCTGATTCTTATAGAAACCTTTATTACGAAGATACAAACTAATTTGTTCGTTACTTCTGGTAGTTAAAAAAGGATTATAAATCACAGGAGCCTCTCCGATACGACGCAACAGTCTATTAAGCCACCTTTTCTCATTTCGTCCGCTTAAATTATATAAACCCAGATGAAAACGACTTGCCCCTAATATACGGGTGTTCGGTTTCTGGCGTATATTTCGTTTTATATCACTCCTATTCACTTGGTGACTGCTCACCTTTACCCGTACCCGATCCAGCAGATACTCGTCTTTTCCAACATACTTGGTTGGAGAACAAGAATAGAAAAAACAAAATATAGACAAAATAATACCTATCTTACACGCCGCACCCATGCTCAAATCTCAAAAAAATATTATGTTTGTATTTTATTAACCAGCAAGCCTAAAATATGCTTAGCAAACATCTAACAAATGTAATCCAAAACCTCGAAAAAAAGAAATTCAGGGATAAATATAATCTCTTTAAAATAGAAGGAGAAAAATTAGTCGGTGAATTGCTTTTGTCTGACCTGAAAATCGATACCGTTGTCGCTTACCCGGAGTGGATAGGTTGCCACCCTCAAATTCCACGACAATACCGGACCATAGAGGTAAACGAGGCTGAAATGAAGCCTCTCTCCAATTTCAAATCCTTGCCGGAAGTAATTGCGTTGGCTGAAATTCCCGATAAAACACATCAACCGGAAAAAATCAGGAATACCCTCTCTCTTGTTTTGAACGGTATTCAAGATCCTGGCAACATGGGAACCATCCTAAGAATATGTGACTGGTTCGGTATTCATTCCGTATTTTGCGACCATGATTGTGCAAACATTTTTAATTCTAAATGCGTTCAAGCCAGTATGGGAGCTATTTTTCGAGTAGACGTATTTTACGTGGATCTGCTCTCCTTTATCCCGCAGTTCGTGAAAGATGATTTCATATGCTACGGTACTTTCCTCGACGGTGAAAACATTTATCATTCCCATTTGGAAGACAAAGGGTTTATCGTGATGGGAAACGAAGGAAAAGGTATATCCCCGGAAATAGAACAATTCGTAAGCCGGAAATTAACCATACCCAGCTTTGCCGATAGTACTTATTCGACAGAATCCTTAAACGTAGGTGTTGCCACAGGTATTATTCTATCTGAATTTAAACGTAAACAGATTTAAAAATTAAAAATTATTCATACTTTTACAACGGAACTAAAATGAAACGTAATATGAAAAAACTTGTAGTATTATCTTTATTCTGTCTCTTTAGTGCTGTGGCAATGGCACAATCGCTTCCAATCAGTATCGGAATTCATGGAGGCTGGAACGACACAAAAATCAAAGTAAAGGACTTAAAAGTCGAATCTCATGGTGGCTATATGTTCGGAGCCTTTGTCAGGGTCAACTTCGGAAAAATCTATCTGGAACCGGCCTTGAATTTCGCACACAAAGAAACGCAAGCAAAAGACAAGGCAACTGCTGAAAAACGGAATCTAAAATACTCATCTATTGATATTCCTGTTATGGTCGGTTATTATATTCTGAAACTACCAGTCGTGAAATTACGCGGATTTGTAGGCCCGGTCGCTTCATTTATAACCAAAGACGTGAAAATAAAAGGACTTTCCAAAGATTATTTCGATACCGACAAGATGATGTGGAACGGAAAAGTTGGAGCCGGAGTCGATGTATGGAAAGTGACCTTTGATGTGGATTATGAATTCGGTTTGAAGAAATTCGGTGACGGAGTAAAAGCTCCGAGTACTGTTAATCTGACTCTCGGTTTCAGAATCATATAAAAAATACAACCTAAAAATGCTGCCTAATTTTCCTTTTAGGCAGTATTTTTTGTGTAAAAATATTACTAAAGAATTGCAGATCAAAAAAATTCTGCAACCAGATGATTAATGAAATAATCTCTGAATCGGGAATTACTAAATCATCCAATTTATAAAAAACGATCCGTTTATTTTGGAGACAACTTTTATATCTATAATAATCAGTCGTTTACAAACTACTTTCATTAAAAATCACCAGGAGATTTGTTTTATTCTATTTTTATCTTTTCCTTTGTCATATCAATTCAATCTTCAAAAGATTATTTGAATTATAAAGAGGAGTAGAGAGAACGGGCTCATGGAAACTCCGGCAACCTGCGAAAATTCGAAAGGTGCCAAAACCCGACCTGAATACAGGAGTTATAATTTAAAACCCAAAAGCATGAAAACAGAAAAGAAAAATCAGTACCGGAACGGAATCACCCTTAACAGTCAAAATTCCTTCTCTCCTCTTTTCGTCATGTCTATGCGTATGCGCTGCATGCGCTAATATTCTTTTACCCCAGACTTTTTTTGATTTTTTGATTTCAAGGTAGTATTGAAAAGTTTTTTCAATAGGAAGTTAATTAATACACTTCCCGATAAATTTCTATATCGCAATCCATTCAAGACCACCTTATAATCATGGTAATTGCCAGGCAGTTACCCTAAAATCTTTGTTTTATCTTATAAATTCATAAAAGAATCGATCATGACAAAAACATATACGGAAATAAATGAAAAAATTAAAAACGGAAAAGCTGTTGTCCTAACAGCAGAAGAAGTTTCCGAATTGGCGAAGACTTGCTCTTCCAAAGAAATTGCAGAGAAAGTAGATGTAGTAACCACAGCAACATTCGGTGCTATGTGCTCTTCTGGTGCTTTCCTAAATTTCGGACATGCCAATCCTCCCATCCGCATGGAAAAAATTGAATTAAACGGGATACGGGTTTGCGGGGGACTGGCTGCCGTGGACACCTATATCGGAGCTACTGATTGTAACCCGGAAATACCCTCCTACGGAGGAGCGCATCTGATAGAAGATCTGATTGCCGGAAAAGAAATAACCTTGGAAGCATGGGGTAAGGGTACCGATTGTTACCCGAGAAAACATATTAAAACCAAAATATCCAAGGAAACCATCAACGAAGCCTATCTCTATAACCCGCGAAACGCTTATCAAAATTACAATGTTGCCACAAACTCTACGGATCAAATCAAATATACCTATATGGGTACGTTATTACCCAGATTACGCAACGCAGCTTACAGTACGGCCGGAGAGCTCTCTCCCCTGCTAAACGACCCGGAATGTCGTACCATCGGCCTGGGAACCCGTATCTTTCTTTGCGGAGCGGAAGGTTATGTTGCCTGGAACGGTACGCAATTCCACTCCACGAAAGAGGTAAATGCTTACGGTATACCGACAAGCAATGCCCGTACCTTAGCCGTTATCGGAGATCTGAAAAAGATGAGTACGGAGTTTCTACGAGGAGTATACTACGAAAAATACGGGGTAAGTCTTTTCGTGGGAATCGGCATTCCCATACCGATATTGGATGAAGAGATGGCCCGACGGGTTTCTATCCGAAACGAACAAATAGAGACGACTATTGTGGATTACGGAGACGGTAACAAAATATTGGGAAAAACAAATTATGCAGCCCTTCAGTCGGGAGAGATAGAACTCAACGGACAAAAAATCAGGACAGCGCCCGTTTCCAGTATAGCCAAAGCAAGAGAAATCGCACAAATACTAAAAGAGTGGATCGGACAAGGCAATTTTCTATTGACAGAACCGGTTCGTCCTATGCCTACCGGTACCTTTTTAAAGAATTTAAAAGAAAAAGAGTAAGATTCAATCCCTAAAAACAGAAGACATGGCAAAAAAATTAATACTATCATTTCCGGTTGACGCCACAGACAGACCTCTGGTATACGACCTTATTCGCATTTATGATATAAAAATCAATATATTAAAAGCTGAAATTCAACCTGGAAAAACAGGAACCTTATTGGCTGAATTTGATGCCGACGAACTGAAAATCGAACAGGCCATTGCCTTTTTAAATCAAAACGGAGTCATTGCAAATCCGGTTTCCAGCAAGGTATCCCACGACGAAAGTCGTTGTGTAAATTGTGGTAACTGCGTGTCGGCTTGTTTTTCCCACGCCTTGACGATTGGTGTCCCGGACTGGAAACTCCGATTCAATCCGGAAAAATGCATCGCTTGTAAACTATGTTTGAAAGCTTGTCCGCTTAAGCTTTTTAAAATCGAATTTTCAGAAATCCAATAAATTATGAATAACGGGGAATACACGAATCGTACTTACAGGGAACACCTCTGTTCCGATCGTTGGCAATCTTTCACGGTTACCTACAAAGAAACGGATCTTTGGATCGGTGTGGATAAAACCTCTTACCGGAAAGAGATGCAAACTTACGCTTTCTCCCGGACAAAAAACTTACGGGAAGAGATGGATCGTTACCTACAAAAAGATCCGGAATACCATAAGGCTTTAACCCCTTACCCGCCTCAAGAGAAAGCTCCGCTCATCTTTCAACGAATGTCCGATGTATCCTTCCGTTCGGGTATCGGGCCCATGAGTGCCGTCGCCGGGGCCGTTGCAAAACATATAGCGGAAGAATTGAAGAGTAAATTCCTTATCCGGGAAATTGTCGTTGAAAACGGAGGAGACATATACGCGGATATCTGTAAAGATATAGATCTCTCTGTTTTCGCGGGTACTTCTCCCTTGTCCGAAAAAGTGGGTTTCACGATTCGTGCCCATCGCTCTCCCTTGGGAATTTGTACCTCCTCCGGTACGGTAGGTCCTTCTTTAAGCTTCGGCAAAGCAGATGCGGTTATGATTGTATGTAAAGATTGTGCTTTGGCCGATACTTATGCAACAGCCTTTGCCAATCAAATACAAGAGGCAGAAGACATAGACCCTTGTCTGGAAAAGATCGGAATGATTCCGGAAATTTTAGCCGCAATCTGCATTAAAGAGGATAAAATCGGAATTTTAGGAGAATTTGATTTTAAAATTTGGAAATAAAACATAATATGTAACTTTGAAAACGGGAGCGGTTGAAACACGGGTGGTCGTAATTACGTTGACCGATCAACGAGACTCTCTGTTTTATGCAATTAACATATACTATGGACATAAAGACAGAACTACATAAAAGAATACTGATACTGGACGGGGCCGTCGGAACGACTCTTCAACAATATGACCTGACCGAGAAGGATTTTCGGGGAGAACTATTTATGAACCATCCGCTCCCCTTAAAAGGAAATAACGATATCCTAAATCTTACCCGCCCCGATATCATCCGGGAAATACATGAAAGTTATATCGAAGCCGGGGCCGATATCATCGAAACGAATACATTCAATTCGAATGCCATTTCACAAAAGGATTACGGCTGTGCCGATGAAGTTTATCAGCTGAATCTGGAAGGGGCTCGTATCGCCGTAAAAACAATACAAGCTCACCCCGAAAAGAATATCTACATCGCCGGAAGCATAGGCCCTACCTCCAAATCTTTAACCCTCTCCCCGGATAATGACCGGCCGGACTTTCGACCGATAGATTTCGATATGTTAGCCGCCGCCTACGAAACACAAGTACGAGGATTAATAGACGGAGGTGTTCATCTACTATTGGTAGAAACCGTATATGACGGATTAAATGCCAAAGCGGCTCTCTATGCTATTTCAAAAGTACAGGAAGAAAAAGGAAGTCGAATTCCGGTGATGCTTTCGGCGACCGTCAACGACCGGAGCGGACGCACGCTGACAGGACAAACCATCGAAGCTCTCTATACGGCTGTATCCCATTATCCTATACTCTCTTTCGGATTGAATTGCTCTTTCGGTGCCGCCGACCTCCGCTTGTTCCTGAAAGAAATATCTTCCAGAATTCCCTGTTTTTTAAGCGTATACCCGAACGCGGGATTACCGAATGAAATGGGTGAATATGACGAATCTCCGGAATATATGGCCGAACAATTGAAACAAATGGCAGACGAGGATTTGGTTAATATTGCCGGAGGCTGTTGCGGAACAACTCCCAGGCATATAAAAAAAATTTCCAGTATTCTACGGAATCAACCTCCCAGGCCATGTCCCCGCAAACACCCCTTACTTACCGTAAGCGGATTGGATACGATCACCATCGATCCTCTTCAAAATAATTTCACGAACATAGGTGAACGCACTAACGTTGCAGGTTCTGCCAAATTCGCACGACTCATTCGGGAAAAGAACTATCGGGAAGCTGCCTCCATTGCACGCAAACAAATCTCCGAAGGAGCATCCGTCATAGACATCAACATGGACGACGCCTTACTTAACGGTCCGAAAGAGATGGAACATTTTATCCGGATCATCAATAACGAACCGGATATCGCCAAAGCCGCATTTATGATTGATTCTTCCGACTGGGATACCATTCTTTCCGGTCTGAAAAACAGTCCAGGAAAATGCATTATCAATTCGATCAGCCTAAAAGAGGGAGAACAAGCTTTTTTAGAAAAAGCACGGGAGATTCATCGTTTAGGAGGCGCTATTGTGATCATGGCCTTTGACGAGGAAGGACAGGCTGCTACATTCGAACGCAAAATAGATATTGCCCGACGGGCATATGATCTGTTGACCCGGCAAACCCGGATCCCACCGGAAGATATTATCTTCGATGTCAATGTTCTCGCCATCGGAACCGGCATTGAAGAACACAATCATTATGCCGTAGATTTCATAAAGGCAGTACGTTGGATAAAACAAAACCTGAAAGGATGTCACACTTCCGGAGGTATCTCCAATCTGTCCTTCTCCTTCCGGGGAAATAATCCGATACGGGAAGCCATGCATTCCGTATTCCTCTATCATGCTATCCGATCCGGACTGGATATGGCCATTGTTAATCCGTCCCTATTACAGATATACGATGAAATTGAGCCGAAATTATTGAAGGCCGTCGAGGATGTCGTATTGAATCGTTTACCGGAAGCAACTGAAAATTTGATTGCAATCGCTGAAAAATACAAAACGACTTCGACACCGAGCCAACAAAATAAAACGGAGGAGTGGCGTTCCGCTTCCCCGGAAGAGCGTCTTATTCATGCACTCGGCAAAGGAATTACCGAATATCTTTCGACAGACCTGAAGGAAGCCCTTCTTCACTACCCCACTCCTATAGAGATCATCGAACAACCTTTGATGAAAGGTATGGAACGGGTAGGCCAATTATTCGGTGAAGGCAAAATGTTTTTACCCCAAGTTGTAAAATCAGCCAAAGTGATGAGAGAAGCCGTTTCTATTTTACAACCGGAAATCGAACGTTACAATGCCAATAAAAACCTGAAAACGGCAAAAAGGCCGAAAATCATACTGGCGACGGTAAAAGGGGACGTACACGATATCGGAAAAAACATCGTTAATATCGTACTCTCCTGTAATAACATAGAGGTTATTGACCTGGGCGTGATGATCGATCACCATACAATCGTAGAAGCAGCCAAACGGGAAAAAGCCGATTTTATAGGAGTCAGCGGATTGATTACTCCTTCTCTCGGAGAGATGGAACAATTGTGTAACCTGCTACAAACCGAACATTTACAAATACCGCTAATTGTCGGTGGAGCCACGACCTCCTCCGTGCATACCGCCGTCAAACTGGCACCTCTTTATGATTATTGCGTTGTCGAAGGTGGGGATGCCTCTCGGACAACGACTCTTTTAAAACAATTATTGAAAGACCCAAAAGGAACTATCGCAAAAATCAAGGAAAAACAGGAAGAAATTCGACAACACTATTATTCAAAATCCTCTCAACTCCTATCCTTAGCGGAGGCCAGGAAAAAAGCCCCTCACTTTGCTCCGGATTCCTATCCGCCGGCAGAATTCGGGGAACATAATCTCTTGGGAAAACACATGAGTGTTGAAAACTTTGTAGATCGAATCGATTGGACTCCGTTCTTTCATTTCTGGGGATTCAAAGGCCGTTACCCGGAGATCGTTTTTATCAATGAAGAAGCAGAAAAAATCCATCAGGCAGCCATGGAAATGCTGGGAGAAATCATTACCCAAAAAGAACTCGACATTTCTATCATTGTCCGTTTCTATGATGCTTATTCGGAAAACGATAATATCGTTTTAAACGACATCCGCACTCTTCCGATGCTGAGGCAGCAGGCAAAAAATAGCGAATACATCTCGTTGGCCGATTTTATCCGCCCAAAGGCGGAAGGAAAGAACAGCATAGGACTTTTTTGTCTGAAAGTTTCCGACCGACGTCCTTCCTGCGATTGCCACGATTTCAAGCATCTGCTAAGGGAAAGTTTATGTGCCCGAATTACAGAAGCTTGTGCCGTATGGATGCAGGAACAACTAAGCGAAGGCCTGCCTGTGATCCGTCCCGCATTCGGCTATCCGGCCTGTCCTGATCATTCCCTGAAAAAAGAAGTTTTCGAACTATTGAATGCCACGGAAGAAATAGGAGTTCACTTAACCTCTTCCTACGCCATAGTTCCGACAACAAGCCTATGCGGCATGCTGATTTCACACCCGAAAGCACACTATTTCAGTATCGGTAAGATCGGCGAAGATCAATTAACAGACTACTGCCGACGCAGAGGTATTCCGTTAAAAGAAGGAAAACGTTTGTTGAACAAATAAATACGACACAAAGAAAAAACGAATAGCATTTTTACTCTTGCGGAGATTGTCTGTATCATGTAGAGTTGAGAAAGAATATAATTTCAATATAGGACTGCAAATTATAAATGATCAACTACTTCATGTTTTCCCGGACAGTTTCATGGAAGAATTATAAACTAAAAATAATACGATCATGAAAGTTATCGATATACTCCAAAAATCCGACCGCCCGATATTCTCTTTCGAACTGGTTCCTCCTCTAAGAGGCGGAGATATACACCGAATTTATGAAGCCATAGAACCCCTAATAAAGTTCGCCCCTCCCTTTATCAACATCACTTTTCACCGGGATGAAGAAGAGTATCGCGAACGTCCCGACGGCTCTATCGTGAAGGTTACGGTTACCAAACGCCCGGGCTCTGTCGCCCTGGCCGCAGCCATTATGAAACGTTATCCTGTAGAAGTCGTTCCTCACATCGTATGTGGAGGAGCTACCCGCCACTCGATTGAAAACGATTTGATAGATTTGCATTTCCTCGACATAGAAAACGTAATGGTCTTACGAGGAGATCCTGTTTCAGGACAACGACACTTTATTCCGGAAGAAGGAGGCCATAAATACAGCTACGAACTCGTGGAGCAAATAGTACGGATGAATCAAGGAAAATACCTGGACGACACGCTTACCGATGCAGTCCCGACCAATTTCTGCATAGGTGTTGCAGGTTATCCCGAAAAACATTACGAGGCCCCCAATCCGACCTGCGACATTGAAAACCTCAAACGGAAAGTAGATGCAGGAGCCGATTATATTGTAACTCAAATGTTTTTCGATAACGACAAATATTTTTCTTTTGTTGAAAAATGCCGAACTATCGGAATTACTATTCCCATCATCCCGGGATTAAAACCCATTTCCACGTTTAAACACCTGGAGACCCTTCCCAGAACCTTTAGCCTCGATATTCCGGAAGGTCTGGAACACGCTATCCGGAAATGCCACACGAATAAAGAAGTCAACCGGGTAGGCATCGAATGGTGCATCGCTCAAAGCCGGGAGCTTATCCGCAAAGGGGCACCGGCCGTACATTATTACACGATAGGAAAATCTGAAAATATTCAAGAAATTGTCAAACAGGTCTTTTAATGTCATTCCAATAAAATTTATAACCTTCTTTAAACAGGCCTATATCAAAAAACTGTTGCGGTCAGACCGCACCTACAAATTCAAAACCTATTTGATAATACCCTCGAATTATTGATTCTTTTCCCCGAAAAATTTTAACTTTGTATAATAAATACCATGACCATGAGTTTGACGGAAGCTTTGATTACCATTCTACTCGGGACGGCCGCAGGGTTTATCAATACCTTCGCCGGAGGAGGCTCCATGTTAGTGGTTCCATTCTTAATTTTCATTGGATTACCGGCTAACGTAGCCAATGCAACAAATCGGGTCGCCATTCTATTACAAAACATCGTATCCGTAGGTAGCTTTAAACATAAAAAGATACTCGACTTTAAAACCGATTCGAAGCTTTTATTGCCAGTAGCCATAGGTAGTATTGTCGGAGCCTTCATTGCCGTGGATATTAACGAAGAGATTTTTCGAAAAGTAATTGCCGGACTATTAGTCATTATGTTTTTTATGATATTGTTGGATCCTAATTCCTGGGTAAAAGCCAACGCAGAAAGGGCAAAAGTAAAAAACCCTTGGTTGCGCCATCTGGTATTCTTTATCATCGGGATATACGGAGGTTTTATTCAGATTGGAATCGGCTTCTTTCTATTGGCAGGATTGGTATTAGGATGCGGTTACGATCTAATAAAAGCCAACGCGATCAAATTATTTATCGTTCTATTTTATACCATTATTGCCTTGGGTATTTTTTTCTATTATGGATTAGTCGATCTGAAAACAGGACTGATACTTGCTTGTGGAAATATGCTCGGTGCTTGGCTCGGAGTCCGTTTCAGCATAAAATGGGGAGCGAAGTACATTCGATATTTCCTACTTGTTATTTTAATTATTGTGGCCATCCGGCTTTATTTTACCTAACTAAAAACCTTAAAACATGAAACATTATCTTTTTTTTATCGGTATTTTATTCATGACTAACACGCTAAATGCTCAAAACATGAAAGAGATTAAACTAAATGCTCCGAATAAAACAAGGGGAGCAAGCCTAATGCAAGCTTTGAACGATCGGGAATCTGTCAGGGAATTTTCTAATAAGTCGTTAAGCACTCAGGATTTAAGCGATCTTTTATGGGCCGCGAATGGCATCAACAGACCGGATTCAAAAAAACGTACCGCCCCATCGGCTCTTAATAAACAAGATGTCGATATCTATGTTTGCCTCCCCGAGGGAATTTATCTATACGATGCGGAAAAAAACAGTTTAAAACCCGTAGCAGAAGGAGATCATCGGGCCGCAGTCGGAGGCCAGCAGGATTTCGTCCAGACAGCTCCCGTTTCCCTTATCTTGGTTTCGGATATCTCCCGCTTCGGAATGGGCGATAACGAACAAGTCCGGTTAATGGCAGCTATGGATGCCGGAATCGTTTCACAAAATATCAATCTGTTCTGTGCAGCCAACAACTTGGTTACGGTTCCCCGGGCCTCTATGGACAAAGATAAATTGAAAAAAGTCCTCAACTTAAAGGAGCATCAACTGCTTCTGATGAATAACCCGGTAGGATATCCCCAAAAGAAATGACAATTGTAGATTAACGATTGCAGATATAGCAATCGAATAATCAAACGCACCTTGATAGCACTTTTGCCCCGTCCCTAAGTGCTATCAAGGTGTTTTACAATCCCATTCACAAAATCGTTGAATTCTTTTAATCCACAATTTATAATTATCAGTTCGCTGTTCATTATTTATGCCTCTCCGTTTTTTTCCTTTCCCCTTCCCTTTAGATTTATGGTCACAATTTATGACTATCCAATCACAAAATCACTCAATCTCCTAATCTCAGAATTTTTTACTCTACAATTGTCAATCTAAAATTTACAATTAAATAGCACATTGTACCCGTCCCTGTGGGTTACTAAAAAAAGAAGATATACAAAAAGACAAATCTGTACTATATTTTTTCTTCCGAACATGACTACCCCCGGCCCCGTGTGCTTCCATAGAGAGAGAAAGCTCCTTTTACATGTGAAGTTGAAGGCTATGACGAATATGACATCAGTATCAGTAAGAATATAGATCTGTACACGGACAAGGATGAGTTTCACGTTGATTACAGCCTCAACACGTTTGAATCTTCTACTGCATATCAGTCGGTCAAATGCAAAGAGTTGCTGAAACCATCTCGGGTTTCCTGAAAGTATTCGAAGGGAATGGAGATCGGAAAGTGTGCTGGCATTGTTTCAGTTTTGCACTTTCGAAATCCGTAACAACCCAAAAAACGTGACCTGAAAAATAAAAAAAATGAAGTAGAATGTAAAATAAACCATATTTATGGATATAAGTTTATATTAATTGTAATATTTTTTTAATTATAAGTTTGTAAAGTTTCGATAAATTTTGTATATTGCATAATGTAAACATATTAAATTAATAAGCTATGAAAAAAATTAATCGAAACTTTTTTAAGTCATCCATGTTTATCTGTTTGTGCTTAATGATTGTAACACTTATAAGTGCAACAGTATGTAGACCTCCCGGACGACCTGAGCCACCCAAAATTGTAGAGATTGGACCAACTTGGTGTATAATTGAATATACTGCACCGGATGATGACGGCGGTTGTGCTATAACGGGTTATCGCATTGGTTATAGATATAAAGGTGGATTATGGAAAGTGGTGGGTTCTAATGTAAAAGTGTGCAAAGTAAAGCTTAAGGGTCTTAAAGAAGGCGAAGAAGTTGAATTTCGTGTTAGTGCCATAAACGATGTAGGAGAAGGTGATTCATCTAAACCGAGTGAAATGGTCTTACTCCAGTAGGTAATACTATTTCAAAAAAGTATCATTTATAAAAAGCCAACAATGAATTAGTTGGCTTTTTATAATACTCTTTCCGACCTACTTTACTTTTACCCATTTTACCGCATCCGCCACGACCAACTGGGCATACTTTCCATTACCATTTGAAAACCCTTCTCTTTCATACTCTTCATCATCAACTGGAGGAACACCCCGGTCATCCAAAACAACGCGGGATTCCCCCGCCGGTAAAACAAACGTACCCAGAGACACCCAATCGGCATCTCCCTTTGCCACCTCCCGCGCGACTTCTTTGCTTCCCCCCGGGGTATCGACGGTATAATAATGCTTCATTCCCGGGTATTTCGATTCATAGGTATAAAGCGCATCTCCATTTCTAACATCAGGCAGGTAAACAAAAATCTCGTACCTGCCCGCTTCCGGAAGATTCGCTATCCATTCAGCCTTAAAACTTCCGTTCCCGGCAACTTTGGTAAAGGCGCTATGGACCTCTTCCCCGTAAAATTCAACTTCTATGGATGGTCTTCCCCACGTGTCCTTCTTAAAATTAATACTATGATTATATTCCTTCATATTGTCTTCTGCCAACCGTTCCGCCAATCGTTTCAACCTGTTTCCCGACGAATCGATCAAATGAAAACCCTCGTCCTCGTTATCGACAATAATTTCACCGGGAGGATAAAACTGGTTCTTGTCAAGCGGAATGATACGTTCAGCGGGAATGTCTCCCTTCCATAACGAGGTGCCATGGAACTCGACACGTTCCGGTATGCGTCTCGAAAAATTGGTGGACAAGAAAAAAGAGTATCCATCAACCTCGTGAGCGATGATTCGCTTGTATTCTCCCGGCTTGACCGGGAAGCTCCGCCAATCGACAATAACCCACCTCCCGTAATCATCAGAAAAAGCCTCAATTACCGAAACGCACCCGTCCACCTCACCGGTATTACCCACTTTAAAATCAACCGCCTGCACCTCCCCCGTTTGCCGGTATGTCAAGTCCTTTATCACCAGCCGCGGTATCTCTCGCGTCGTGTACCAGTCGTCCACGAATGGCCTGATGTCCCGCCCGAAACGCTCGCGGAACCCCTCCATAAACAAATCAAAATCTACTTCCCGGAAACGGGCACTCTCGTGGAACTCCCGGGTGTAGGACCGCAACGAATCCCAGCCGGTAATCGTCGTCAGATAAGCCAGCAACTGCGAAACTTTCATGCTAATCAATTTATCGTATCCCCGCGAATACCCTCTCCGGATTAGTCCCTCCAATCCTCCTTTCGTGATACTATCCAGCATCGACGGGAACAAAATCAACTTGTCAAGCGACGGGTTTGCTATTTTACCGAACAACATGTCTATCCCCGCGTACCTGTCGGAAGCAACGCTCCAGTGGAAATCAGAGAAAAGCCGATCTGCGTGTATATCGTCAAGGAAAAAAGGAAAATCATTGAGTAACAGGTATTCCTGTTTATTCATATCTCTTAATCTGTCAACGGAAGGGGCTCCCGGTTTATAAGATTCTTCCAACATCCGTTCCCCGAAAAACGCCATTTCCGGCTGGATGTTATTATGGAATGAATACTGGTTAAGAAAAGAAGAAGGAGCCTCCACTAATTTAAGAAACCTGAACGGGTACGGGTTAGGCATGCTTCCCTCTATGCGATTGCGGCACTTGTTCACCAACTCCTTCCGGTACTCCTTTGCGTTCGGGTATTTTGCGATTTCATCCAACCAACCGTCAAACGGCTTCAAATAAAAATCATTGCCCGGGTACGTGTAGAACTCTACCGTGATGGAGTCTGCCGTCACCGACCGCTTCACGTAATCGCCCATGCAAAGCGACAGACCGGTCAACGACTGCAAATTACGGAACGTCACCTCGTCCTCCCCCTCCTCCGGGATGCCCTGCGACAAGACTACCTGCCTGCCGGGATTCTTCACGCGCAGCGTGTAATCCGTGAAATTCATTTCTCGTGACGGCTGCAACGCTACCGGGGCCACTGCCGCCGGGTACCACAACACCTCCGGGATGAGTAGCGTGTAATCCCCCGACACGAACGCGGAACGTTTCCCGTACCGATCCACCTTTGTCAATGGCCGCTCGGGAGCAAAATAATCCTCTTCATCGATGTCCACCTGGTAAATATCCTCGTCGATACATCCGCCGTAGTCTATCTCCAGCACCACACTATCCCCGGGAGCCAGCGATCGTTCGACCACCACCACCTGTCGGTACCGCCGAAAGGGCACTTTCTCTTCCCCCGACTTCAGCTTGCTGATTTCCAACCCGGGGTTCAAGAACAAGATCAACTGCTCCATCCTCTCTGCTTTCCGGTTCACCACCGTCATCCGGCTCGTGGCAGAAAAAGTCTCTCCTTTCGGCTTATACGTGATATCATGTGTTGCGATTCGCATTTTGGGATACGCCTCGTAACGAGAAAAAACCTCCCGGTACGCTTCCCGGTTCTCCCGGCGGGTTTGGAACTTATCGATATAAACGTATCCCGTCCCCACGGCTGACATCAGCAACAAACAACCTGCCGCGTGGTAAAACACTTTTTGTCCCGGCATTTCGGACAACCGCCTCGTGAAAGGAACTGCCACGCACAACAATCCCAGCCCCAGCAACAAGAACATTCCCCGTTGCAACAGGCACACGTCGGAATGCATAAACCCCACGATCGAGGAAAAAGATTCCGGTAACAGGCTTCCCCGGAAATCCAATATCCCGTGAAATGGTTTCGTCAGGTAAGCATACGACACGCAAAGGAATGCGGTCAGCACGAACCAACTCAAGAATGGATGTCGCAGAATCCTATTCACCAACAACGACAGCCCCGTCACGAATACGAATGTCGGCAACATGTCTTTCAACAAGAAGGACAAGTACACCCACGGGTTCACTGGCGAATCTGGAATCATCAAATGAATGAATAGGCAAAACGCCATGAAAACGACATCCGCAATCAAAAAGGGGAGTGCCATTCCCGCTAATTCCCCCCAAAAAAATTGACTATTGCTTAACGGCTTCACTGAAAGCACCTCCCGGCTTTCTACTTTCTTCCTCTTCCTCTGCATATCACAAGTTAAGAGCACCACGACCAAAGACTGGAACAAGTTCAGGAAATAGACCCCTCTCGCCGGGAGAGAGGATGCAAACGCTATATTCCACCATATTTCCCGCTGAATGTCCCACGGGACGAGAAACGCCAAAATGTAGCTCAATACTCCCACGATAAAAAGGCGGAACAACCAGTTCCTCTTTACCAGCTTACTCTCGTAAGTCACAACGGTTTGCCATGCTCTCATATTCATTATTTTTATATATTTACATTCTCCTCCGAAATCACTTCTTGCTATAAAGATAGAACTAAATTGGTGTATTTTCAATATTCTTCACACATTTTTATCAAAAGTACATTGGAACATTTATTGAATCAGTCTGTTACGATTTGAAAAGTATCGTCTGGATTGAACACTTTTGGGAACACTATCGGTAATTAATGAAAAGAATGAAGAAGAATAGCCTGTGTCACACCGAAAAAGATTTTGCATATTAACAAAGGAATTGTTCTCCATTCGGTTATTTTGGAACAATTGAAAAGTCTTCGTTTTTTCGTGATTGTGATTTCCTTAGTAGACATCCGGGGATTATGTATCATTTTGTTATTTAAAATTATTTTCACGAATATATCATATAGCTAAATATTCAAGAGATATGTATAGGCAGATACGTCACACGTGACAAACTATTATAGAATTAGATAGCGACAGATTATAACGTGTAAAGTCATTGTAGGACGATGAAAAATAAAAGAAAAATTTTAGATTAAAATGTAAACTTTTTTTAGGACAAGACAAATCTCCAATCACAAAATCACTCAATCTCCTAATCTCAGAATTTTTTAATTTACAATTAAATAGCACTTTGTACCCGTCCCTGTGGGTTATTTTAACGTTAATTCTTCCTTTTTATCTACCGAAATAACAGTAAGCATTTATCTTTGTAAAAGATCAACCGGAGATAGAAAACCGTTATTATGGAGGAAAGTGTTCTCGAAAAACTAAAAATACTGGCAGAATCTGCCAAATACGATGTATCCTGCG
>NZ_UQRQ01000017.1 GCF_900543425.1 uncultured Sanguibacteroides sp.
CTAAAGCGTATTACAATGATGACAATTTCAAGAGGGAGCATGGAGAGAATGAAATAAATCTATGGAAATTCTACAACATGTTGACAGGTGCGAATAAAAGTAGTTACATAGATAACTTCTTGGATAGATCGCTAAATGTCACATACTTAACAGAGGGAATAGATAGAGCGTTACATGGTGATTCCACGTATAAATGGTTTATAGAGTAAAACCGTTAGGAATTAATTCTTTAAATTAAAACGATTAATCTAATTTTGTGACACAGCAACCCTAAATAGCGTTTGTTGAATGCTGAAATTTGTTTACATTTGTGTTGTCATTCGGTTTACTGGATGGCAGACATATTGAATTAATGGAAGCGTTTAGCTTTATCCTCGGTAAGGAAACGACCAATTTTTATGCAGAGGGATAAACAATACGAACGTCGATGCTTGCCGTATATATATCTACTATATACATGGTTTAGCGTGGGGTTGCTGTTTATTTCTGCATGGGTTACTTGGTCGTACCTCTTACTGAATAGACTGTTAATCACCACGCTTTCTTTTTATATTTAATTACTTCTTGGGTGGTTAGGAAGCACGTGTTAAAAAGATGATTGTGCAACACAATAAACACATAAAACTATGAGATATACTGTAAAAATCATGGTAATGATTGGAATCATATTGGTCTGTCATTCCCTAAAAGCTCAAAAGAACTATATTTATGAAACCGTTATTCAAAATGAAATTCTTGCAAATCTTCGTTCAGATCCAAAAAGCATTGATGTAATTAGGAACTGTAAAAAGGGAGAGGTTGTTTATGTTTTAGATGTTGATATTGAAAATAATTACTATTTAGTGCAAGTAGGAGGACAGATTGGATATATTACTAAAAATTGTTTGGCAAAACAATATGAAGGTCAACCAATACCTAATTCCAATAGTAAAATTCTAAACTTCAGAATAAAAGATTCTTGGATACGAGCGTTAAGTGTGTGTCAGCAATATTTTAGAGATCTCTATTCCCCAAATAAACAAGCTGAAATTATTCATGTACAAAAAGGTGTATTCTCTCCTCTTCAAAAAACAGAGATAAATTTTTTGCAAGAAAAGATATATTCTATATCATCTTATTATCAGCAAATTATAAATTATACTAGAGCTGCAAATATTCAAGAAGTTCGAGCAGGCATATTAGGATTTGTATCTAAAAATCAAGATGAATTACGACAAGAATATAATAGGAAATGCAATATTGCCTCCCAAAAATTCAAAGAATGCTATGCTAAACTTATTACATTATACGGGCAACCATATCAAGTAACGGAGGCAAACGAGGCGATATGGATGACAAATAACCTTATTATTCGTTTGTACCCTTATGAACATGAAAGTGAAAATTCCATATTTTTGAAAGTAATTGTTTCTTACGAGGAAAATATTTACACGGAACACCCCTCAAATAATTCAAATGAATACCTTGCAAGCGGTAGTGGATTCGTGCTCACGGATAATGGGATAATTGTAACTAATTATCACGTGGTAAAGGATATGTCTGTTATCAATGTACAATTGAAAATGGGAGGTGACATAAAAAGTTACAATGCCAAATTAATATCATCAGACAAAATAAATGATATTGCATTAATAAAGATAGAAGATCCCAATTTCCAAAATTTCCATACTATATCTTACGCTATAAATCTTTCAACCTGTGATGTGGGTACAAGTGTTTTTGCAATGGGGTATCCCATGTCTAATCAATTAGGGGAAGAAGTTAAAGTTACGGATGGCATTATTAGCTCTAAGACGGGTTATCAAGGAGATGTTGTAACCTATCAAATATCTGCTCCAATTCAGCCTGGCAACAGCGGTGGACCTTTATTTGACAAACAAGGAAATTTAGTCGGAATTACAAATGCAGGAGTTCCAGAAGCAAATAATGTGGGATATGCTATAAAAACATCTTATTTAAAAAGTTTAGTGGACGCACTTCCATTCACGGTCTATTTGCCTAGCAATAATGCAATTTCAAAGTTATCATTCGTGGATAAAATAAAAAAGCTATCTGAATACGTAGTGTTTATAAAAGTGAAATAGAATTTGTCTAATTTTAAAACCAAATTATCATGAAAAATTTATTATGGATTATCGTTATTTTATTGGGAAGCAGTTTCTTTTGTAACAAAACCTTCGCTCAAAGAAAAATTGCTACTAATGTTTATATGTATGGAAATATCAAAGGTAAAATTAAGGACAACGTTTGTGTGTTTTTTCAAGGGGCAGATCCTAAAATGAGTTCTGCAATGTTGAAAACTTTCAAGAAATACAAGATAAAAGCAGTGTCTTTGTATGATTTCATTTTACCTGGAGAAGAGATTTCGGATGAAAAATTACAAGAAATTGTAGAAGAGAACAATATTAAAACAATAATGGTAATAGCAATCGGTGATATTACCCAAACTGTAACAGAAAAAAACGTCGTGGAAATGTATGCCGCAGGCAATTATGCTATGGCTCAATCAGGAAAATCAACGCAGGTATGGAACAAAAATTTACAATTAAGTGTTTGCGTGTACATGGTAGAAAGCCTTTTTGAGAAAACAGAAGCTGTCATTTATTCTGAAATTAATAGTGCTTTTAGAGCTGTTTATAATCAATCTAATAAAGCATTATCCAAAAAATGCGTGGAAAGAATTCTAGCTGCAATAAAAAAAGAAAATAAAAAGAAATAGTGTTCCTAAAAAATTAGGTATATTAACCTAATTAAAAAAGCCAGCACCTAAAACATATCATAGGTACTGGCTTCAATCATTTAATTATGCTTCTTTTTAACAAGCTTTGGTTTGGGATTCCCAAATATATCAGGATATAACATTTGCAATCTTTCCATGTTTATACACTTAAATAAATCCATTTCATGGAAAACATGGTAGTGTTCAATACCAAACCATTCTGAATCGGTGTTTTTTCCTTTCTTACGTAATTTCATAGGAATACATTTTTCTAACAAACAAAAGAGTATCTAGTTGAGAAAAGAACATCAGATCAATCATTCACATATAGCAAAGGTACTGCTTGTAAAGGATATAAGAAAGTAAATATTACAGAATATCAAATATTTACATTTATGATGATGTACTGGTTTATTGTTATTCTGGTAGCTTGTTCAAATAGGATGTATCTAATTTAAGTGCTTATTATTATTGGATTTTACAGTGGTGTACTATTTACTTCATATTAGTATTATATACCAATACAGGGGAAAAGTCACCAACTAGCATATTAGAAGTAGAGATATAAACGAATGTCTAATACATAACCTATTAAATTTATAATACCATGAAACTTTATCAAATAAAAGGATTTCCTTAAAAAGTAAACAGGAACTACGCGAAGATTCAATACAACAAACTAATTATCAATTTAATAATAGAGAAATTTGGGTGACGTTTTGGTTGACATGAACAATACATTTGATGGATATAATAGGACAAAATATTTATCGGGGATCAAGAACTAGAATCACACTATCAAAAGAAAAACCCTCTCGATCATCTGACCAAGAGGGTTATCTTTCGATTTTTGTGTACCCAGGGCGGGAATCGAACCCGCACGTCTTTAAGGGACACTGGATTTTGAGTCCAGCGCGTCTACCAATTCCGCCACCTGGGCAAGAACTCGGGTGCAAAAGTAGTGCTTTTCTCGGAATATCCAAATAAAATGACTCTTTTTTACATATATTCTTTACAAGAAAATGACAGATTTCAGAAGAGAGTGACAGATCATTCATTCCATAAAACGATTAAAATCCACAAATGGAATTAAATGGGATATTTTTCCCTATATTTGTAAAATCTGAACTCAAATAAATTTTTATGAACGTTCGATCTGTACTTCTATTTTTGTTTTTTACTCTTTTCATCTTTCCTTCCTTTGCTCAGGAAAAAGGAGTAGTCAAAGGACGAGTCGTCGACCGCAAAAATAACGAACCCATCCCTTTTGCCAATGTCATTATCTGGAAAACGACTATCGGAGTCGCTACCGACACGAACGGCTATTTCCGGATAGAGAAAGTCCCCCTCGGGTTCAATCGGCTCGAAGTAAGCAGCATAGGATACAAAACGATCGTTTCGGAAGAGTTCATGGTCAATACGGCTTCGGAAAAGACTATCAATATTGAACTGGAAGAGAGTGCCGTTGCCTTGGAGCAAGTGACCATAAAAGCCGACCCCTTTCGTAAAACCAGTAGTAGTCCTATATCTCTACAACGGATCGGAATTGCAGAAATAGAGAAAAATCCGGGAGGAAACCGGGATATTTCCAAAGTATTACAATCCATGCCGGGAGTTCTCTCTTCTCCCGCATTCCGAAATGATTTCATTGTCCGGGGAGGAGGCCCCAGTGAGAATCGTTTTTACTTAGACAACGTAGAAATACCTAATTTAAATCATTTTGCCACACAAGGTTCTTCCGGAGGAGTAGTAAGTATTATTAACGTGGACTTCGTCAGAGAAGTCGATTTTTATGCCGGAGCTTTCCCTGCATCGAGGGGCAACCTGATGAGTTCCTTATTGGAATTCAAACAGATTGCAGGAAATCCGGATAAATTAAAATTCAGGGGCACATTGGGAGCAACCGATTTCGGCCTCTCGGTAGACGGTCCTCTCACACCCAAAACGACATTCATAGCCTCTGCCCGCCGAAGTTATCTTAAAATGCTATTTGACATGATCGGGTTACCGTTTCTACCCGTGTATAACGATTTTCAATTTAAAACCGAAACAAAAATCAATGATAAAGACAAGTTGACCGTCATCGGTCTGGGAGCCTACGATATAAATCATTTGAATAAAGGAATGAAAGACCCTGACGATGATCAAAAATATTTACTCCGCTATTTACCGGAAAGCAGGCAATGGAGCTATACCATAGGCATCACCTACAGGCATTACGGAAAACATTGGAATAACCTTTTCGTTCTGAGTAGAAGCACGTTGCAAAATGAGATCGAAAAATACAAAGACAACAATAAAAGTCTCCCGAAATCGACAGATTACAGTTCCGGCGAAACAGAAAACAAGTTCCGTTTTGAACACCAACGTTTATTGAAAACCAATATCCGATTAAATATAGGAGCAGGTCTGGAACAGGCCAGTTATAAAAATAAAACAGTCAAAACACTATTCACGCAGGGGGATATCACTCCCATTCACTATAATCACGATTTTCACTTTTTCAAATGGTCTTTTTTCGGACAGGCAAGTAAAATATTCGGGGACGAAAAACTAACTCTTTCTTTAGGACTCCGTGTAGATGGAAACAATTACTCTTCCGACATGCAGAATCCTCTTAAACAATTTTCCCCCCGTTTCTCTCTATCCTATGGATTAACACCCTTCTGGTTCATTAATTTCAACGTGGGACGTTATTATCAGCTGCCCTCCTACACCACTATGGGATACGCGAACGAAGAAGGCCACCTCGTGAACAAAGACAATCATTTAAAATATATTTCAACCGACCACTACGTCGCCGGGATCGAATTTCGTGTAGGAGACCTTACCCGAATAACCCTCGAAGGTTTCTATAAAGAATACAATCATTATCCGGTCTCTTTATTAGACAGTATTGTTTTAGCCAATAAAGGTACGGATTATGTTGCCGTAGGAGACGAACCGGTAAAATCTTTAGGAGAAGGACGAGCATACGGGATCGAGTTTATGTTACGAACCCAGAAACTATTCGGGCTCACGGCTTCTATTGCCTATACTTATTATTACTCGGAATTCAAGAAAATGGATAAAGATTTACGACCGACATCCGTTTATATCCCGAGTAGTTGGGACAATCGACACATCCTTGCATTAACGGCGACACGGAAATTCGGTAATTGGGATATCGGAATGAAATGGCGTTACACAAACGGGGCTCCTTCTACCCCTTATGACGAAAAGACCAGTTCTCTAATCGCCGCATGGGATGCCAAACATCAACCCTATTACGATTATTCCCGTTTCAATAGCGAACGGGCCTCCGCCTTCCACCAATTGGACGTAAGAGTAGACAGAAGTTTTTATTTCCATCGCTGGTCATTGATCCTATACGCGGATATCCAAAATATATACAATCATAAAACCAAAAGCCCGGATTTACTCGTTCCGGCAGAGAACCCGGACGGTAGCTACATCGTAGATAAAAACAATCCGGACCATTATATTATGAGATACATTAAAAACGATACAGGCACATTACTTCCATCCATTGGAATTATTATTGATTTTTAAACAAGAACCATATGATAAAAAATATTATTTTTGATTTAGGCGGGGTTGTCGTAGAATGGAATCCGGAACACATCCTTCAAACCTTTCCCGGTAATCCGAATCTCATTCGGTACATTCACACGAACGGCTTTTTTTCAAATTATTGGTCGGCATACGATAAGGGAATCATGACCAGAGAACAAGTTATAGAAAAGATCGCACCATTAACAGGTTGCCCCGTGGAAGATTGCAACGAGTTTATAGAATTCGTAAAAGTTTCGTTAACCAATATCCCGGAAACGGAAAAACTGATTCAAGAACTATCCCAACGAGACTATAAATTATTTTGTCTCTCTAATATGTCCGAAGATTTTTATGAATACCTGAGTTCAAGAAAAGTTTTCAATTATTTCGAAGGGAAGATTATTTCTGCTATCGAAAAGATGGTCAAACCGGATCGAGAGATATATGAACTGCTCCTGAATCGTTATCATTTAAAAGCAGAAGAATCCTTATTTATTGACGATTTAGCCGCCAATATCCGGACAGCTCAAGAGGTAGGAATACATACCGTACACTTCACGGATAAAGAAAAAGCATATCAGGAAATTAAAAATTGCCTAAAGACATCCAAAAGGAGTATTACTGAACCCGTTTAGCGATTCCGTAAAACATAATAATAACGGGAACATAACATCACTCCCGTAAGAGTCAATCCCACAGGATATCCGATCCATATTCCCTCGATACCCCAATTTAACACAAAACCTAAAATATAAGAGACCGGCAGTGCAATCACAAAATAGCCGATAAATGAAATAACAGCCATAGAGGTGACATCCGCAATTCCTCGTAAAGAATTAGCATACGTGATTTGCAAGCAATCCCCGAACTGATAGAACACCATGATGATCATCAATACGGCAACTAAATGTATGACTTCGGGAGAGGTGGTAAAGATGTATCCGATATATCCTCTACTAAAGAAGAAAAAGCACGCCATCACGGTAGCCAAAACAAAAATCAAATGAAATCCTGCCATCGTCGCCTGTTTCACGTTAATAACATCTCCTCTTCCGTAAAAATTACTTACTCTCACGGAGATAGCAGCCCCGACACCATAATAAACCATAAAACCTAAGGTAGAGACAGCAACCACGACCTGATGTGCAGCTAATGCTACTGTCCCCAGCCAACCGATCATAACCCCACTCACGCTAAACAAAGCCGTTTCCATCCCCATCTGCAGGCCTACCATCATTCCCATTTTATTCAATATTCCTACATCACTCCTATTATAGTTCGTACGTTTATACCCTACCAAGTAACGACGATAACCGCTTCTACGATAAAACAGCATGATAAAAGCAACAAACATAAGCACGCGAGAAACCAGCGTCGAAATCCCGGCACCCGCCAATCCTAAGGTCGGAGCTCCAAATTTCCCGTATATGAGAATATAATTTCCGATAATATTAAGCAGGTTTGCCGATAGCATGATGCACATAGGAGTAATCGTATCCGTTATTCCATCGGCAAATTGTTTAAAACTGTTGAACATCATTACAAAAACCAAGGAAGCCAGTTGCAGGAGAAAATAAGGACGAATAATCGGTAACAGTTCCTCGGGTTGCCCCATTCTATCCACATAGAGATAAAGGATCCACATGATCACAGACAACAAAACCCCGATGCATAGATTAACCAGCAAACTATTTCTCAACAATCCTCCTACCCGAAATTTATCACCCCGACCATAATATTGCCCGACCAAAGGAGTTAATCCGTAAGAAAAACCCAAACCGAACAAAATCGGAATATTGAAAACACTATTGACAAACGAAGCTGCCGCCAGATCGGCTGTTCCATAACGTCCGACCATAATATTATCGGCTAATCCCACCAACACGATTCCTAATTGTCCCAAAACGATAGGAATACCTAAGCGTATCGTGTCTACGTAATGTTTTCTATACTGCTGAAAATAAATTACCATTCCCTCTGTTTATTTGACGAGCAAAGATAAACAGAAAGAATGGTAAGCAAAATATCGTTCTATATTTATTTGAATAACTCTCCGGCAAGTTCTTTCTCCGCCTGCATATCCATTTTGTCTTTCAATACAAAATCCATATAATAGACGTAAGCGTGCTCCAAATTCGGCTCAATAGCTTTACAAGAGAATCCTTCATCGATCTTCTCTGCCACAACCTGAATTTCCATACCGCCTTCTGTCGGGATCGTGGATACAACCGGATACTTCTCTTTTACTTCCTCGTATTCCGTTTCTGTAACAAACAATTCCCATACTTTTCCCCTGGCTTGGGAAATCATTTCATCAGGAGAACCTTTAAATTTCAATTCACCCCTGTTCAGCAAGGCCAAATTTTTACAAGTACTGGAGATATCACCCACGATATGAGTCGATAACAAAATAATCGCATCTTTATCACTAATATCGGACAAAATATTCCGGAAACGGATACGTTCCTCCGGGTCCAAACCGGTTGTCGGCTCATCGACAATGATTACTTTCGGGTTACCGATAATGGCCTGTGCGATTCCTAATCTTCGTTTCATACCACCGGATAAGCGATTTGCCCAACGATCGCGCACTTCGAATAACCCTACCTTACGCAACATTTCATCTACAAGCTCTTTCCTTTGTTTCTTTTCAATTCCGGCGAGGCCTGCACCGTAATCCAAAAATTCCCAAGTCTTCAACTTTTCAAAGAAACGGAAATCTTGTGGCAAATACCCTAATAAAGAACGGATAGCTTTTCGATCTTTTGCAATATCGTAATCATCAAAGAATATAGTTCCAGACGTCGGCTCTTGCAAGAGCGTCATAATTCTCATCAAAGTAGTCTTTCCTGCCCCATTCGGTCCTAACAATCCAAACATCCCCGACTCAATCTCCAGATTAAGGTCATTCAGTGCCTTTTTTCCTCCGGGATAAACTTTATCCAAATGCTCAATTTTAATTTTCATGATCTTAGGTTTAAAAGTTAATACACGACATGGTCTACTAACAAATTTGTTTTTAAAATTAAGACATTTATTTCACTTGTATATGTTTTTGTTTACTATTATTTGCAATTTAACTTTTTTTATGATTTATACCTTTCCTTCCCGGTATCCCGCATTCCGCAAATTACAAAAAAGAGCCGTCGGGACGACGGCTCTTTGCACACTTTGCACGTTATTACAAACACTACTGCCAGAACGAAAATTCCGAGGTATGTTTGTAGATCACATCAACAATTCCATCCCCAAACCCCGAGCAATGGTACAAAACTTCCGGTCTATTATAGTATAACGCCGCATCGGTCATATGATAAAAATAAAACTCTCCATTTGAAAGTCCAACACCTAAACCGGGATAACCGGACCACATAGAATAGGTATACCCTTCATTCGGACAAAGAGCCGTTATGGATTTTCCATTATAATTATCATGCACAAATGTCACTCCGTCCACCATACGATAACAACACAAGAGATCATTATTTGCTCCTCCGCTAAAGAACAGATACTCTCCCGTCTTGTACAAGAAGAATTTACTTTTTGACGTAATGTATTCTCCACCCGAAAAATCCTTTTGCAAATATTCGTCTTCAATGGTCACGCCTCCATTCGATCTTGCAGGGACGCCAAATTGTTGGATCTTATATTTCCCGGAAGGGTCTTTCAATATCATCACGTATTTACTACTTCCGCCATCCCATTCGTAATCGCCATAAGCAGCGACATAAGTCAACTCCATATCTCCCAAATTATCCAGAGGAGTATAATTCTCTGCCGGCCAGCCATCTTCACAGAATAAAACCACCATAGCGGCTAAATTAGAACCGAAACAAGCCGAATAGATCAAACGACGATTGGTTTCATCATGCAATAAAAAGTTATTCGTATTCGTGTAAATCGGCTGAATCAACCGTTCGATCTTACCCCCTTTTACTCCGTTATCCACATCGATATACATAGGAACATTCACGTAAGCATTGGAATGAAAACCTTCATTAGACAACATCTCCCGGTTATACAGTTTACCATCCGCATTCAACAGAACATTAATCGAAGGATGATAACAAACATCTATAGGTTCAAGGTTAGCAGGAGGATTTTCATTCACGAACTCTTGTTTTGTTGTAAGTACCTTTTCTATGGTTGTTCCATCCACCTCTATACATCCTTCCCCGCCTTTTTGTATCACTAAGAACTCGCTTTTATTCATTCCGGCAATATGTTGAATCACCTTCTGCGGATCAGTTCCCAAATCAATTTCGTTCACATCCTTATACACGTGGTAATAGACTTTATAGTCCGTAAAATCTTTCGGATCACCTTGGGCCGTGAATCCCTGTACTTTTACAAAACCGAGCCTGGAAATATCCCCTTCCTTATATAGGATTACGAAACAATCCTGATAAGGAGAAACACCGCTCAGTAATAGAGTTCCGACGTATTGAACCCCCGTACGGGTATCCGTTGCCTCCAATCTAAAACGATAATCGCGAATTTGTAAAGGAGTAAATTCCAATATTTTCTTATTGGAAACAGAGTCTTTCCCATCGTACCATATATACGTAAAATAGATCGAATCGGCAGGAACTTCATATTCGACTTTAGGGTCGTACGTAACAGGCTCCCCGACAATAGTTTGCAAAGTAGCCATAGTTCCCTTGTTAATAGTCAATCCCGGCAATTCAATATACTTGTAATTCCCTTCATCATCGATACAGGACCAAAAGCCTAAGAGTCCCGCTATCAAAATCAATATATACCTTGTCTTCATTGTCATTCTATATTTAATGATTCTTAATTCCCTAATACCGGCACACTCAATAACATCAATGAGTTATCCTCATCATAGCACGGCTCTCCAATTTCCGACAATCGAATCAATTCATTTTTAAATTCGAGGGCTAATGCCCGTCTCTCATCGTAATCATAATCCGTCAAATCTCCGACCTTTGTCACTTCCATAAACTTTCTGAACTTTGTCTCTGTATAGGGACCTAAAAATATTTTTTCTACCTGACCACCTTCCGGCCACCACGTGGGACGAGTTACTTCATCACTAAACCAGATAATTTTTCGTGTATAAATCGTCTGCCCCGGCATTAAATCACCTCCGGCTATCTCAATGACGAGTCTGACTTTTCGTGTTAAATCTACTTTTTTCAATGTCAGATATAGCGTATCTTCCGTCTGGTTGGGTTTAAAAAACACTTCTTCCGGAAGTCCGTATTGGCTCGGTTTAGCCGTTGTCTCGTCCTCCACTACCTTTATCACGAACTTCGTTTTTTCTTTCAGAGGATCACCTACCAACTTCACGACCAACGGTATCTGCAAATCACTCGCCCAAGAATAGAAGAAAAAAGAGTATTCAAGGGAATCGGTCCATATATTTGTAAATTGCACATAATGCTCAGAACCATACATTGGAATCTCCTCTTTACTACAAGACATTAGTAAAGATATTCCTATCAAAAGAGAACATAATCTTCCCATAACGATTTCATTTTATTAGTAAATATTTTCATTTTCAGGGATAGGCAACACAAATTTGGATTTATCCATTTGAATAACCTGTGTTCCGCTAACGATCGGTCGATTTAAACGCTTAAACAAGAAAAAGGCTTGTCCTTCTGCCAAATACTCTTTTTTTCCTTCCCAAATCAATTCATCCATATAATTATCGACAGAAATTTCCCGTAATGCTCCTCGTTTTGCCCTAACTTTATTCATATAAGCCACTCCTTCTGCCTTTGTAGTCTCTTTAGCCACAAGACATTCACTCAGAATATAATAAATTTCACTCAAACGTAATATAGGAATCAAAGGTTCCTGAGCATGAACCAACTGTTCATCGGTATCCAAATCCAGCCATTTTTTAGTTACCACATTACTCGATCCCGGAATCGATTGTTTTTGATAGGCACGATAATCTAACCCGTCATTCCGGCCCGTAAACATGGCATCCCAATCTTTTACATACATACTGGCCTTCGTTGAGACTTTAAAATCCGCAATTTTTTCCAATAAATGATCGTCATACAAAGCGAAAATAATATCGTTCCAATACTTCACGTAGAACTTTTTATCTACAGTAGAAACAAAATTCTTTTCCGTGAAATTGATCATATCTTCTCCTCCCTCGTCCAATACATAGCGTGTTAGGATTCCACGACAATACTTCTCGGCATTTGTCAAATCTCCCGCGTACATATAAGCCCGTGCCAAGAGTCCCTGAATCGCCATGTAATTCATCCGTCCGCCTCTCAAAGTAAAGAAACGACCACCATCAGCAGCCTCAGAAACCTGCAAACGGGCTTCCGGACTTGCCATATACCACTTATTATAAACCGTATCATAACTAGCTACCAGATCTTTAGCCGTTAAAAAATCCTGTATTACCAATTCCATAATCTGGGAAACGGTCTTTTTACCTTCAAATTTAGAAGGGTAAACACTAAAATAAGGGATATAATTACCTCCATCACCTGTTACTGGCGCCGGAGCAAACAAACGTAACAGATCAAAGTGAATAAAGGCCCGCAAAGCATAAGCTTCTCCCATGATCAAATTCTTTTCAGCCTCGCCCAATTCAAAGAAAGAACCTTTTTTGCCTTCTATTTCACTGATCAGTTTATTACAATTGGCTATCGCTTTGTAGGACTTCGACCAGATGGTGGAAATAATTTCTTTATTCCCTTCTAATCCGTATTGGTATTTCACCAGCCCGGAATAAGCCTGTTCGATATCATTATCATCATAGGTCTGAGCCAAGACACTCAAGAACCCCCAGGACAATTCCCGTCCGTATAACTCTTGCGAGGAAAGCATTTCATAAACTCCGTTCAAGGCGTTCCTAAAACCCTCGCCATTTTTAAAAAGCTCCTCATCAGTCACCTGATTCTTAGGCGAAACATCCAACCATTTATCACATGAAGAAAGTGATATAAGCAGCAGGATTATTATAAATATATTTCTATCTATTTTCATAACCAACTATTTTAAAAACTTACGTTTAATGTAAAATCAAAACTTCTGGCAAAAGGATAAGACAACCCTCTTTCTTGTTTTACACTTGAGAAATGAGCCACATCATTCATTTGGAATTGCAATCTCAACATACTCAATCCCATACGATTGATCAAATCCGTGTTAAAATCATAGCTTAATGTCAAAGCTTTGAAGTCTACCCGATTGTTCTTTTGCACAAACCGAGAAGTAGGACGAGTCGTGTACTCTCTCTCTTTAATAGATTTCAACTTCGTACGGTCTCCCGGATTTTGCCAACGTTGAGTAAGAACGCGTTTATCCGCATTCGCGTATCTTAAATCCACATTTTCCACCTTATCCACCAACGTCTGGTTGTATTCGTATCCCCCGAAATCATAAGTAAAGGTGGCAAACAATGAAAATCCTTTATATTGCAGATTTACACCGAAAGCACCTGTCACATCAGGCTCCGTATCACCCAGAATCATTTGTTCGGAAGCGATCCAATCGTAACCGATTGTTCCATCTCGATAAACATAGATTTCTTTACCGTCACTCGGATTAATTCCCAACGACTTCATCCCCCAGATCGAAGTTAACGATCCACCTTCAATATATTTCATCAAAGGCTTACTGTATTTGGAATCTTTCCAATTTGAATCATAATCCGCAAACTCTGCATTCACCCGGTCATTGTATTCTTTGAGCGATTCCGAGATTTTCCGGATTTTATTTTTATTATGGGCCAAATTTCCGAATACGATCACATTCCAATCTCGATTTCTCAAAACATTAGCCCGAATATCCAACTCAATTCCCTTATTTTGAACTTCTCCGATATTATCCTTATAACTTGTAAAACCTGTTGAAGCCGGTAAGGTTACATCGGAAATCAAGTCTTTGGTTATCTTATTATACCAACCGATCTTAAATTCAATCGCATCCTGTAAAAAGCCCAATTCCAATCTCACATCATAATTATCCGTTATCTCCCAGGTCAAATTATCATTACCCATATAATAGAGTTGTAATGCATTTCCGGTTCCATAATATTTTTTGGTAATCTCATAAGTATGTTTTGCCGCATAAGGTTCAAAATCAACTTTTCCGGTTTGTCCGAAGGTCCCGGTAATTTTCAGCAAACTCAGTGTCGGATTTCCTTTCAAGAAAGGATAATTATGTATATTTAAACCGACTCCGCAGGAATAAAATGGGGCTGTTCTTTTCTTTGATCCGAATTCGGAAGAACCATCCAAACGGAAAGAAGCATCGAACAAATAAATATCATCATACGAATAATTCAATGCCATCAAGCCACCGAACAACCGGGTATGATTATCGGCATAAGTCGGTTCCTGAGTCTCTTCCGCGTAACTCGGTGAACTTAACGTTCCGGACGGGAATCCCCTATAATAAGTAGAGGTTTGGTCATAACGCTCTTCCCGAGCATTAATACCGATAGAAAAGTTTATATTATGCTTAGCGAATGACTGCACGTAATTAGCCATAACTTTCAAATCCCAACTTATCGACTCCATCTTTGTCTTCGTCAAATCACCGCGCAAGGCCTTTGAGTCATACACGCTTTTAAATTTATCAGACAAAGGATCCGTAAAAACTTTCGTCCACTCGTCCTTCTTTGTAATTGAAAACTGCCCCTGTACCTGCATCCCGGTAAAAGCGTACCAATTGACCTGAAAATTATTGGTCAAATCGCTATATCCTCCTTTGTCATAATTATTTAAAATCTTAGCTTCATAAAAAGGATTCTTTGTATTAGAACCCAAATGCCAGGGTAGAGTCTTCAAATAATCCCCGTTTTCATCCACAAAAGGCACATAGGGTAATCTCGTCGTATATTCGCTGAAGCTGCCATAAGGAGAATTAGTTGATTTTTTCACATCATAGCTGACTTTATTCTTAATTTGAAGATGTTTGCTCCGATAGTCAATCAAAATACCTGTTCCGACAACTTTACGTCCCGAACCTTTCATCACACCATTCTGAACATCGTATCTCAAATCGACACCGAAACGAATATCATTCACTCCTCCCTCGATATATAAACTGTGTTTATGATTGAATTCATTTCGTAGAGGCTGGGAGATCCAGTCACTATCCACTCCTTTTAAAACATTATTCCGTTTAGCGATCAGCTCTTGTTGCAATTGCTGATATTGTAAATCATCATCATTTTCATAAAAATCGGCAGCAATTTCCGCATCCAGTTTTTCCCGGGCATTCATTAAGTTATAATCCGAAAGATCGGGTACAGTCAAACCGCCGGTAAAATTATAGGAGGCCCTCAATTTACCGGGAGTCGGAGCTTTGGTCTCGATAACGACCACTCCGTTTGCGGCACGCGAACCGTAAATAGCCGTGGCGGCAGCATCCTTTAATATCGTTATACTTTCTATCCGGTTGGGATCAAAATCATACACTTTTTCCACCGTCGTTTCATAGCCGTCCATGATAAAAATAGGTGTATTCGGATTATTTTTCAGAGCAGTCTGAGAAATAGAAGATTTATCCAATTGCTTTACACCGATTCCGGAACGACCGCGAATATAAAATTCCGGCATGGTATTCGGATCTGATCCCATATCGTTGTTTCTCATGATCCGAAAAGAGGGATCGAACACCTGTAATACGTTAATTACATTCCGGGAAGAAACCTTCAGCAGATCCTCTTTACCGATCCGAATAGCATTTCCGGTAAAACTGGATTTCTTAATGTTGGCATATCCCGTAACCACAACATCTTTCAACGCTTCGGTCATCTCTTTCATGATTACCTTGATATGAAGAGAGTCTTTGATAACAATCTCTTGGGTCTCCATACCGATAAAAGAGAAAATCAACGTTAATTTTGTTGTATCCGGCACAGATAACTTAAACTTTCCTTGAGGATCGGAGCTAACCCCTATGGTTGTCCCTTTAATTCTAATAGTAACACCGGGAAGCGGCTGCTTTGCCTCATCCATAACCTCCCCTGTAACCGTTTTCTCCTTCTTTTCATCCGCCGAACGAGTCGTCAGAACAAAAATATCATCGACTACCTTATAGGTCAGATTCGTATTTTCCAAACATTTGTCCAATACCTCCCGGATAGTCTTTTCTTTCATGTTCAGGTCAAACTTGGTCGTAGATTTCACCTGCTCGTGATTGTAAAGGATTTCACACCCTATCACGTTCGTTAAATACTCCAACGCGGAGAGTAAAGTTACATCTTTAAGATGTACTGTAACGATCTTGTTTTGTTGACCATACAGATTTTCTCCGAAAATAGACAAGACCGTAAAAAGCTGGATAAAGAGAACTATACTCCCTTTATAAAACAACTTTCTACACTTGTTCCTAAAGAATGAATGATCGTTTTTTCTCATTTTTGTAGTAGTTAAATTATAAATAATTATTCACGCATTTCTATCGGGTCCATTGACATCATACAAAATCTTCCGATGAGGTACTTTCAGCCGATTTCATAATAACCAATGGCTCGTTAATCAAAAATTTATTGTCCCCGACGGACAATTTAGTCATCTCAATAACAACAGCCGTACTATCGGGATTATAAGCTTCTATTTTATAAACACCAATAATAGCTCCTATATTAGCTTTCTCGATTGCTTTTGCAATATTCTCATTCTGTTTACGAGTAATGGAATAATTAAAGATTTGACGTAATTGTATCGTGGAGTCTATTTTCGTAAACTGAATTAATGGTTCTTTAGGTTTTTGCCCCACGACAACATCCCCGTTATAACTGACTTCTGTCTCCTTGTTGTTTTTCTTCTTCTTTCTTGCTGCAGCTTGCGTCTCCATGACTCCAGCCACCACGAAAAACAAGATGATCAAAATTAATTCGTACCTCATAATTTTTTAATTAGATTTTACATACTTGTAATTAATGCATACAACTCCCTATTTCATCTTATTATTAAGATAAATAATTTTATTTCAAAACAGATATTGTTAATTATTCACATTTCATGACCGTAACGGTCTTGTCTTTCACATCAAATTTTACATCCTTAGCTGTTAACTCCAAAATTTCAAACGCTTTCGATATCTTCTCGTATTTTGGAATAAATCCCGAAAAATGATAGTCCTTAATAGATTGATTCGTATAAAAAAGATTCACATCATACCAACGAGCCAATGTTCTCATGACCACTTCTAAACGTTCGTTTGAAAAATAAAATTTATCATTTTTCCACGAAATTGAATTTATTGCATTGGTTTTCTTTATTTCAATTTTATTTCCGGTAATCTCTAACGCGTGGTTTGGTGTAAGTTTATAATTCTTGTCTGCTTTAGCAACTTCTACGCTTCCGCTTAACAAAACAATCCGCGATATATCATCTTCTTTGTAATTCGAAACATTGAAACAAGTTCCCAAGACTTTAATCGAAAAGCCTTTGCTTTCAACAATAAATGTTCTATTTTTATCAGGCTTTACCTCAAAATAAGCTTCTCCTTCTAAATAAACTTTGCGTTCTTCAGAATTAAAAGCCAACGGATATCTTAACTTAGAATCTGAATTTAAATAAACCACAGTTCCGTCCGGTAGTTGTACACAAAACTCTCCACCACGTCCGACGACTAAGGTATGGATGTCATTTTCTGCACTTGTATCCGTCAACAATGTTTCTGTCGAATAATATAAAGTAGAAGAATCATTTTTGAACCGCATACCTGTACTATCCATCATTTGAACTTGATGTTCTTGTCCTAATTGAATTTCTCGTTTGTCAGAGAGAATTAAGGTCGCTTTTCCCGTGCCTGGTAAAATATTGTTTAGTGTAGTCGTAACGGACTCCGTTTTTTTGTTCTTCTGATCTTGTTTAGGCCAATAAAGAAAAGCCCCTCCTATTAATAATAAAACAGAAGCAGCATATCCGATAAGTCGAATCCAGTAATGTTGCTTCCTTTCTCGTTTTATAATTTTACTCCAGATCTTTTCCGGTTCGATCTGTTGATAAACCTGATATTGTTTCAAAACATACTGTCCATCTAATAGATGATCGTATAATGCTCTGTTTTCAGAAGATTGTGCAATCCATTTGTCTAAAACAACTTTTTCATCCTTATCAATAGTTCCCTTAATCATTTTTATGATTAATTCTGATATGATTTCTATGGTTGCTTCTTTTTCCATTTCTTACTTTGGATTACATTTCACATATAAGACAAAAAATAACGTTCGGGGGGTGACAATACTTGTCTGTTTTTTAAATAAAAAATATTTTTAAAGAATGATATCCTGATTATCAATACCCTGCCACATCAGTACATGTCTGTGTATTTTATAGATTTGGGATAAAAAGTAACAATAACGGAAAAAGATCTTTCAAACTTTCTTTCAAAAATTTGCGTGCTCGTAATCGTTGAGTCTTCACCGTATTCTCTGAAATATCCAAAATTTCGGCTACCCGATTAACTTCAAATCCTTCAATATAACTTAATTTGAATACTTTCTTACACTCTTCAGGAAGGCGCTCAATCGTGTTGAAAATTTCTTCCATTACCTCGTTCTCGATACGTTGTAATAAGTAATTCTTGTCATCATATTCTTCTTGCTGAAATTCTTTCATCTTTTCACCGACATAAGCTTGCTTCTTCATGTGATTTATACAAGCATTATATACGGAGCTATATAAATAAGATTTCAGGGATGTCTTTTTTGTTAGTTCTACACTTTTATTCCACAGAACAATAAATGTATTTTGGACAATATCTTCTGCTTCATCAAAATTTTTTACGATTCGATGCGCAAAAAGGCATAGGCCCGGATAAAATTTGCAAAACATCTCTTTGCATTTTTCATCCGTTGAGAAAATTGAAGTATAATGTGTTAATTCCGTCATACATTAGATGTATTTTATAACAAATATACATATCCGTATTGTATATGACAAAAAAAATTAACAAACGGGTGACATTATATCAAAAAAATATTTTTTGGGTAACAAAAAGAGTCGTTACTCGTTAATATTACAGACATTACTACTTATTGACTTAGTGGTACATAACATTCTGCTTAGTACTGCTAAGTACAAAAATATTATTTTTCAGTTACTTCGCATAGGTAAGTTGTTGGTATGAAATCTAAGATAGATCTACAGGTCATTGAAAAAATCAAAAAACGCCGCTTGGAATTGAAAGTTTCCCAAGCGGAGTTAGCTTATGGCATAGGTGTATCCTTAGGTTTTATTGGGCAAGTTGAGAGTGTACATTATCCGGCAAAATATAGTGTAACGCAACTTTATCAAATCGCACAATATTTAGAATGTGCCCCTGGGGATTTTTTCCCTCATATCGACAATGAATAAATAATGATAATAGAAGAATTGATCTTTATCAAATTGGCGTATCAATTGGCATATTTATGATCTGTTTAGAAAAACATAATTTATGAACACAAATATAGATAGAATCATTGGCCGAATCAGATTTAGTTTATTCAGGCCAAATACAAACTGGAGTTTGATACAAATCCGTATGATGTTGTCAGATGGTAGATTTACTTATTATTTACCGCGTCAATTAAAAATTAATCCTTTATACTGGGATAATCAAAACGGTTGTGCCATTATAGACAGCAGAGTAAATTCAGATTTAAAAGGTAATCCGATATTAAAAAAACATCTGCTAAATATAAATTCAGAAATAGAGCGAACTCGAAATACACTTATTGATATTCTACAAGAATGTCAAAGGAAAAAACAAGCTCCTACAGTTTCGCATGTAAGATATCAAATTCGTTTCAAATTAGACCAAAAAACAGATCTTTCTTCGTCTTACGATTTTTTAAAATTTGTCCAGTATTATTTGGAAGATGTTTCGGATTATCGTCCCTCTACCCTGACAAGTCATTGGTGTAGTGTCAAAATTTTGAAGCAATATTTTGATCATAAGCGGAAAAGACTTCGTTTAGATCAGATAGATCTCAGTTTTTATAATGATTTTACAAAATATTTAATGGTTCACAACTACAAATTAAATACGATCGGAAAAATTATTAAACATATAAAAACGTGGATGCGTAGTGCTTATGAAAAAGGCTTTACCGTAAGTGATGATTATAGAAAAAAACCGTTCAAAAAACCTGTAGAAGAAAAAGAAACAATCTATTTATCAACTCAGGAATTGAAACAAATCGATCAATATGATTGTCCCGTCAATTTGGAAAAAGTAAAAGACATGTTTATTTTAGCTGCTTACACGGGATTACGATTCTCCGATTTTTCCAGGCTAAAGAAAGAAAATATAACAAAGAATAATACCATCCGACTTCAAACACAAAAGACAAACGAAATCATTGAAATCCCATTACATCCGATTGTAAAAAGAATTATTCGAAAATATGATTTCGGCTTTCCCCCCGTACCTTCTAATAGTTTGTTTAACGAATATATCAAAAGAATAGCTAAAGGGGCGGGTATAAAATCGGCAATCATTATTGAAGAGACGAGAAAAAATCAGAAAATACAAAAGATTGTGGAAAAATGGCAATTGGTAACTGCTCACACGGCCCGTCGTTCGTTCGCCACGAATGCTTATCTGGCGCATGTCCCGACACTTGCCATCATGAAAATCACGGGACACTCTTCTGAAAAAGTATTTTTACGTTATATCCGAATCACTCAAGAAGACAACGCAAGACAATTACAGGAACACCCTTTTTTCAAAGGATTATAATTTTTCTGGCTTACATTCTGGCTTATAAAGAATAATATTTAAATACAACTCATTTGTAGCTAATAGATACATAATTATTCAAATTGTCCGTCGGGGACTCCTGTTTTTTTGAAGGAAAAAATTACCTCTATTTCATGGATCACTTTAACAAGGACAACACAACTTATTTATTCTTTTTCATCCGGAAGAAAACAAATTGCTGGTCAGATCAAAATTATCTATCGTAAAAGAACTTCTTAAAAAAGATATAAAATCAAGTTTAAAGCAGTAGTGAAATATACTATTCTACTTATAAAGAATCTCTGAAAATCAATTTTCCAGCATATGTGGCAAAGCATACTTGGAGATTATGAACTGTTGGTATGGAATTGCAAACGGAAAATTATATTATCAGGTAAACTCGAAACCTGCAATAAAAAAAGGATCATCCAACGAAGAATGATCCCATTTTTGTATCTTGTTAAACAGGTATTATTGCATGGGCAAATAACCTTTGTCCTGTAACATTTTCTGAACTTTCATGACAACTTGTTGACCCCATTGTTGTCCAATCTGCATACTGCCTTGCATAATCATCGGTTGGGCAGCAGCTAATTTTTTTCCAATCGGAGTCTCGTAAAACTTAATGATCTCTTCCAGATCTGCCTTGGTTAATTGTTTTTCATAAACAGGGGCCATCATCGTTATCAAATCATCCAATGCCGTCTTTTCTACCTCTTTTTGAATAGTCTCAAGAGCATCAGCCGGGATATTAGGAAGCTGTTGTTTAATTGCTGCAAACATCTGGGGAACCATCATTTTAAAAGAAAGGTCTGCTCCTGAAACTTGCATCATTTTTTTCAATGTCTCAACATACTCTTTTGAAGGCTGGGTAGCCGGTGCTGTCGTTTGTGCTTTTGTTCCAACCCATACAAAAAGGGTTAAAACAACCATGATCATAATCTTTTTCATAAATCCATTTTTAAATTATTATGCAAGTATATCGATTTTACACGAAAAGCTATCATAACTCGAAGAAAAAATAAAAATATTTTATAAATTGCCGTCTAAATAAAACAATGGGTCATGAAACATCTATTTCTATTTCTTATTACAATGGTATTTATGTCAGTTACTTCATTAGCTGACACTTCTCTATTAAAAAAACTGCAAGAAATTAAAGAAATCTCTGACATTAAAAAAATAGACGTTCCTCCATACACGGAATATTACGAGTTTTGGTTCGAACAACCTATTGACCATTCGAATCCGAGCAAAGGAAGTTTTAAACAACGGGTTTTGTTGGGCCACCGTGATTTCAATGCCCCCATGGTTGCCGTTTTGGAAGGTTACGGGATCCATACGACAAAAGAAAGCGAACTCTCCGAATTCTTCAACACAAACCAGATCACGATAGAACATCGATTCTTTAATCAAAGTGTGCCCTCATCCGGAATACCCTGGCATGACCTCACGATTAAACAGGCGGCAGCCGATCAGCATAACATCATACAGGCCATTCGGAAAATATACCCGGGGACCAAATGGATATCCACGGGAATCAGTAAAGGCGGACAAACAACTATATATCATCGTTATTTTTATCCTGAAGACGTAGAAATAAGTGTTCCTTACGTGGCCCCCATGAACTTGGAAGCCATAGATCCCAGATTGGAAAAATACCTGAATAATTTAGGAGGAACTCCCGAACATCGAAAACTATTCGAAGGAGGAGGCAAGGATATCAAATGGCAAATCTTCGATTTCCAAAAGCGATGTTTTGAAAATTTAAATACACTTGTTCCCAAGATGCAAGAATTGGCTCAAAGTCATAATTACACTTTCCACAAAGTAGGCGGAATAGAGAGAGCTACAAAATTGGTTATTCTGGAATTTCCATTTTCATTCTGGCAATGGGGAGCAGACATAAACGATATGCCGACAGAAGACTCCAAAGATATAAATGAGATTTTTAATTATCTGGTAACCGTATCTTCTCCCGATTTTTTCAATGATAAATCCATCGAGAAGCTCCAACCTTTCTACTATGCAGCCCTGACGGAAACCGGCATGTATGCCTACAATATCAAACCGTTCAAGAAATACTTTAAAGAAGAACCTGATAATATCATTGATTTCCATTTCGCGTTACCCGCAGGACAGGAAAAAGTTTCATTCAACGCCAAGCAATTACAAGCGATCAACAAATGGCTTCAGACGAGTGCCCAAAACATGTTGTTCATATACGGCGGACTTGATCCTTGGAGTGGGACAGCGGTAGATTTAAAGAAGAATGAGAAATGTTCGAAATACGTGAAAGCAGACATGGATCACAGATGTCGGATTCAGAGTTTCGAAAACCTGACAAAGTCAGCTATACTAAAAAAGCTAAATAGCTGGATCAAAGGAATTGAAGAAGAAGAATCGGAGGAATTAATTTATTAATTGATGAATAATCTGATCGGTAGCTCCCAATCGGCTACGAACAAATTTTAAAGCATTCGTTCCGGCTGTCTCCGTGATAGCCGGATTTTTTATTAAAGAATCCATAAGAGCAGTAAATTCATCCGCATTCTTTATTGTAAATGCCCCTCCGCATTCTAATAAATCTACGGCTTCTTTAAATTTATGAAATTTAGGACCAAAAATAACCGGAACACCATAAATGGCAGCTTCCAAGGTATTATGAATCCCTTTACCGAACCCTCCCCCGATATACGAGATCGACCCATAACGATAGATAGAAGAGAGTAGTCCTATGCAATCAACCAGAAGTACCTGACAAGCGGAAAGATCCGCTTGCTCATCGGTAAAACGAGCTATCTTTTTCTTACAACCGTCCATAATTTGCTTCAGGTGGTTCTCTCCAATTTCATGCGGTACGATGACCCATTTATAAGTATTATCTTGCCTATTGATATAATCGAGAATAATTTCTTCGTCTCCGGGCCAGGTACTTCCACAAACGACAGCACGTTTATCCGAACAAAAAACCTCTACCCGGTCAATTTGTTTGGCAATATCCGCAATTTGCTTTACCCGGTCAAACCGCGTATCACCTGTTTTCTGGACATTTGTAATTCCAATAGACGACAAGAGCCGGACAGACTCTTCATCCTGCACAAAAAGTTTTGTGAAAAAGCTCAACATTCTCCGGTGTAAACCGCCCCACCATTTAAAGAAAGGTTGCTCTTTCCGGAAAATCGCTGAAATCAAATAAATGGGAACCCGACGTTTATTCAATTGGTACAGATAATTATACCAATACTCGTATTTTACAAAAACGACAGCATCAGGACGTATAGAATCCAGAAAATGCCGAACATTCGAAGGGGTATCTATAGGTAAATAGAATATATAATCCGCTCCTGCATAATTTTTACGGATTTCATAACCGGAAGGTGAAAAAAAAGTCAATACTATTTTGGTCGTCGGTTCCTTAACACGTAGCATCTCCATGACAGGACGTCCTTGCTCGAATTCTCCCAACGAAGCAGCATGGAACCAGACCAATTTACCTTCTCCCCGATCTATATTCTTCAACTTGCTCCTAAGACCTTTTCTCCCTTTTATCCATAAAGAAGCTTTTTCATTAAAACAAGCCGCTATACGAATTGCAAAAAGATAAAATACAATACCGATATTATATACAAATACAGACATATCCTTATGATTTTAACTTATGTATCTCCGATTCCTACTTCAAATTTAATATTTTTCTTCTTTCAAATAATTTTTTCCCCGTGATCTCTTTGATGTTTCACCACGCCTCAAAGGTATAAAAATTCTAACCCGATAGCATCACTTTTGTAAATAACGTTAAGCACAAACCATCATCTCAATTATTCATTAATTTTACCAGAGAATTTATACAAAAATCAGTCACAACATAAATTTAAAACTTAAGTTATGAAGATTCTAAATCTATTCATGGGTATTATGATGAATATCATCCTGATTTTCCCACTCCAAGCACAAATTGGAAAAGAGATGAAAGCCTTCCGTAACAAAGAAGGAGTAACCGTGACCATGCTGAATCCGTCACTTTACGGATTATATAAAAAGAACGACCTTTCGCTTGCCACGGAAGAAGTACTTAAAAAAGTTGAAGAAATCAATGTTCTTCAGATAGATCGTCAACAAACAAAAACCAATGTCTTCGAGAATATATACTATCGTTTAAATTCCATACTGGAAAACGAGTCGAAATACAATCAGGTACAAAGTTATCGAGGAGCCACAGGGAACGAACGTCTTTTTGTCACGCAAAACGACGATATAATCACCTCTTTGGTTCTATGGAAAGAAGAGAGAAATAAAGCTATAATTATAGAACTGAAGGGGGATATTGAATTGAATAAAATTCATTTGCTGGCAAACGCCCTCCAGGTAAAAGGGATAGACGCTCTTACCTACGTCAATTCTCCCGAACAGGAAGAAGAAAATCTACTGAGCAGGCATCAAGAACTTTTGAAAAGATTTTTACAAGACGACACTTTCCCCGGCGATTCTACAATGCTAAACGGATTTTTAAGAAATCATCAGGAACAATTGGGTCGTATGGACGAAATGTTTACACGAATGCAAGAAATGATGCAAAACATGGGAAATTCATTTGATCACCGACAAGGAATGACTTCAGGCGATGGCTTCGAAGAATTTATGTCTAACGGATTAGAGGTCATTCAAGAAAACGGAAAAACCAAGATTAAAGTTAATTCTCAAAATTCGAAGATCATTTATTTAATCGACGGAAAAGAATTCACCGCCGACAGCATAGGTAATCGTATCCCGGATGAAATTGCCACTGTAAATATGGTTCGTTCTCCCGAAGACCCCAGAACGTCTTATGTCGTGATCAATTCCAAACAAAAAGCCGGAAAATTCATCAGTTATGCCAACGGTATTTTAAAATTCAATTACGAAAATCAGGATTACACCTTTAATCTGGACAAATTGAATGAACCGATTCTAATCATTAACAACCAATTAACCGGAAATTTGGATATCAATCCGGCAGATATTATTCAAATCCGTCCCATAACCGAAAGCGAGAGTAAAATACTGGGATACCCGTCGGCTAAAGTCATTATCGTTGTCGATAAAATGATATTCGGGTTCTAACTTTTCTATTAAAAAATCGTATAGCTGCAAAAGAGGAAGTCGTCTTTCACCCGGGCGACTTTCTTTAAATTGTATTAAACGACCAACAATACGTTTATGAGACAAGCAGCAATACCGATGAAACCAGGAGTTTTTCTTCTGATTATTACCTTTATGATTTTCCTTCCAACCTTTGGCCAAAACAAAATGATCCGGTCGAAGCAGGGAAATGAAAATTCTAATTTGCAACAACCCCTTCCCTCGCAAGACGAGTGGTGGAAATTATTCAAAGATCCTATTCTCGACTCGTTAATTATTAAAGCAGTAAACAAAAACTACGATGTACGGATTGCTATTCGTAAAATCGAAATGGCAAAATCGAAATTGAGAGTAGATCGTAGTCCTTACTACCCTTCTATCGACCTCACCGTAAATTATGCTCCTGAAAAAAGCAGTCTGAGTGCAGACAAAAAAAACATCATCGAACGGAATGGAACAGCGACACTTAATTTAAATTGGGAATTGGACATATTCGGAAGGATTCGTAAAGAGAGTTCTTCGCAAAAAGAGTTCTATCTGGCAGCTCAGGAAGACTACCGGGGAGTTATGGTTTCCATGGCCGCTCAATTATCGGCAGCTTATATCAATTTACGCACGGCACAAAAACAGCTTCAGGTAACACGAGAAAATTTAGAGTCCCAAAAAAAAGTTATGGAATTGACTATCTCTAAATTTGATGTGGGATTAGTATCGCAATTAGATGTGGCACAATCCAAAAGCTTGTATCTACAAACGAAAGCCAGTATTCCCGGAATAGAATCTTCCATTAATGAAGAAATAAATTTAATTAGTGTTTTAATCGGGGAACACTCGAGCCTTCTACGGGAGGAATTATTAAAAGCCAAACCCATCCCCGTCAATCCGAGAAAAGCAGCTCTTGGTATTCCGGCAAATCTTATTCGCCAACGTCCGGACGTCCGGTCTGCAGAACGAACCATTGACGGTTTGGCTGCCGCCGTTGGGGCCAGTCGTGCCGATTGGTGGCCCAAATTCCTACTTACCGGATTTTTCGGTTATTCCTCGGAACAGTTTGAAAACTTCACAGACCGGGACAACATGATATGGCAAATTGCTCCCACGATGAAGTGGACCATTTTCAGCGGTCGCAATCTCGTTGAAGCAGAAAAAACAGCACAATTACAACTGGAAGAAGAGATTAATAATTATAATCAAACCCTATTGACCGCCATTCAAGAAGTGGACAATGCCATGGTCACCTATAACAAATCATTACAACAAATCTCAGCCATGAAAGAGGCCTTTCAACAATCTAAACTTACGTTGGAATTGGCCATCAATCTATACAAAAGCGGATTGACAAATTACCAAAATGTTCTCAGTTCTCAAGTAAGTCTGCTAAACTACGAAAATTCTCTGATCCAAGCTCAAAGCATGTCACTCCGGAACCTCATCCAGTTATATCAGGCATTAGGAGGCGGATGGCCGATCGGAGACCATCTTGAAAAATAAAGAATAATCCATAAAAATAAAATAAAATGAAACGACTGACTCATTTCCTCGGAATATCATTTATAACGATTAGTGCTATTACGGGAGGTTGCGGAAAGCCCAAACCACAAGAAACACCTCCTGCCCCCTCTATCGAAGTAAGTAATCCCACGCAACGGACGGTCGTATACACGTTCGAGTACCCAGGCTATCTGGAGGCAGAACAAACGGTGGACTTAATAGCCCGGGTCCCTGGATTTCTGGAAGAGATCCATTTCAAACCAGGTCAACGCGTTCATGAAGGACAACTTCTTTTTGTCATTGAACCCCAACCTTATAAAGATAAAGTCCGTCAGGCAGAAGCTACTCTGGAAAGCACCAAATCCCAATTGGCCTATAGTAAAGCTTCTTACCTAAAGATGAAAGATGCTGTAAAAACAAATGCCGTCAGTGAAATAGACTACCTACAAGCCGAATCCAATTACGGGGAAGCCATGGCCTCCTACGAAGAAGCCCACAGCCAACTGGATTTAGCCCATATTAATCTGAATTATTGTTACATCAAAGCACCTTTCTCCGGCAGAATATCCCGGAATCTTATAGACCAAGCCAACCTTGTTGGCACGGAAACGACCACGTTGGCCACTATATATAAGGACAGCAAGATGTTTCTATATTTCAATATGGCTTACCAGGATTACGTGAAAATGTCACAACCGACCCCGAACCGGACATCGCAACAGATTACGATTCAAGATGTAAACACCCCGGAAAAAACATGGGTGGGAGCATTAGACTATACCGCTCCCAATATAGATTTGACAACAGGAAGTCTTACCCTTAGAGCCAGTATTTTAAATCCTAACGGCGAGCTACTTAGCGGACAATATGTGAAAGTGATCATCCCTTATAAAACGGTTACCAAAGCTATTCTTATTCCGGAAGGTTCCATCGGGACAAACCTGAGCGGAAGATTTGTTTACATTGTCAATCCTGATAATACGGTAGAATTCAGGCATGTGGACGTAGGGGTACTCACTCCGGACGGAATGCGGGAAATCACACAAGGAGTTGAAATGGGAGAACGATATGTAGTAGAAGCACTCGTGAACGTTCGTCCCGGAATGAAAGTAACTCCCGTACTCTCCGTTCCTAAATAACGGGCACCATCAATGATCAATTTTAATTTAAATCTTCAAATCCTATGATGTCTACATTTTTCATTAATAGACCTATCTTTGCCACGGTATTATCCGTATTGATCGTCGTGGCCGGATTGGTTACCCTCCGCGGTTTGCCCGTGGAACAATACCCCACCATTACTCCTCCAACCGTAGTGGTAGAGGCGAGCTACCCGGGAGCAAATGCAACAACCATCTCTCAAATGGTAGCCACTCCCATCGAACAACAAATCAACGGGGTCGAGGGAATGCTTTATATGTCATCTACCTCTTCCAGCGCAGGGGTATACAAGTTAACTATTACATTCGAAGTAGGAACAGATCTTGATATGGCAACCGTACTGGTACAAAACAGAGTAAACATGGCTCTTAGTACCTTACCGCAAGAAGTGACCCAAATCGGAGTTACCACGACAAAAGAATCGACCAACGTGGTCATGTTTCTTTCCATTACCTCCGATAATCCGAATTACAACGCACTCTACCTCTCCAATTACGCGGAACTGAATTTGGTAAACGAATTGGGGCGCGTCAAGGGAGTCGGAAATGTAGGACTATTCGGAGCCGGAAATTACAGCATGCGTATTTGGCTGAATCCCGACCTGCTCACGATCCGGGGAGTTTCGCCGGAAGAAGTTATTGCCGCTATTAAAAGCCAGAACATACAAGTAGCGGCGGGATCGGTCGGTTCTCTACCGCTAAATCAAAAAGTAGCATTCAAATATACCCTTGAAACCCAAGGCTTATTATTGAACGAAGAGGAATTCGGAAATATCATTATAAAAGCTTTACCCGGAGGAAAATATTTACGAATAAAAGATGTCGCTACCATAGAATTAGGTAATGAAAGTTACAACGTGGAAGCTACCTTAAAGGGACAAAACGTAGCCGCTATAGCCATCTACCAACTCCCGGGGGCAAATGCTCTCGATGTAGCGAAACGGGTAAAAGCCCAGATGGAAAAACTGGGATCCTATTTCCCAGAAGGTGTTCATTACAATATTACCCTGGATACGACAGAATTTATTAAGGCATCCATCAAAGAGATATACAAAACCTTGGGTTCTGCCTTTGTATTGGTACTTATCGTCATTTTGTTATTCCTACAAAACTGGAGGGCCATGTTGATCCCCCTTATCACGATTCCGGTGTCCCTGATCGGTACCTTTACCTTCATGGGGCTATTGGGTTTTTCCATCAACACCCTGACCCTCTTCGGCCTTGTTTTAGCTATCGGTTTGGTCGTGGATGATGCCATTGTGATTGTAGAAAACAGTTACCGGTTAATTGAAACCGGGAAATATAATAACATGAAAGAAGCCGTAAAACAGGCAATGAAAGAAGTATCCGGAGCCATCGTTGGTATCGTATTAGTCCTGTTGGCCGTATTCATTCCGACGGCATTCATTGGAGGAATCACCGGATCGCTCTATAAACAATTTGCCCTGACAATAGCCGTAGCCACGGTAATCAGCGGATTCAACGCTTTAACTTTAAGTCCGGCCCTATGTGCCCTTTTCCTTAAGCCCAAACAACCGTCTAAATTCTTTTTATTTAAAGGTTTCAACCGTCTCTTCGAAAAAACCACAAACGGTTATTTGTGGGTAGTAAAAGGTTTTATGCGAAAATCCGTATTGACCTTTATCGTTTTTCTTCTTCTATCCGCCATTGCCTTTATCCAATTTTCAAGAGAACCCCGGACCTTTATTCCCAATGAAGATCAAGGGTATTTTATCATCTCCATGCAACTGATGGACGGAGCCTCCTACTTCCAAACGGCTAAAGCCGTCGAAAAAGCCAGCAAGATATTAGATGAATTGGATGGAATAGAAACGTATATTACCATCAACGGTTTTTCCATCATGGACAATGCCGAAAGCTCTAATGCCGCCTCTATTTTCGTAATGCTAAAAAATTGGGACGAACGCAAAAGTAAAGCCCTTAGCGTCGAATCTATTGTTAATCGCTTCAACGAAATGGCCTATTTACAAATCAAAGAGGCAGAGGCTTATGCTATTTCACCTCCACCTATCCCCGGTTTAGGAGAGAGTAGCGGTTTTCAGGTCATGATAGAAGACATCAACAGTTACGGACCTCAAATGCTGCAACAGGTAACAGACGCATTGGTCCAGGCAGGGAACGCCCATCCGGGATTATCCTCCCTGCGATCCACGTTCAGTGCCAATGTGCCCCAATATTTTTTAAATATCGACCGGGATAAAGCCGAACTTATGCAAATCCCCATCGGAAACATATTCAATGCCCTATCCAGTTATTTAGGTTCTGTTTACGTGAATAATTTCGTTAAATACGGACGCACTTATCAGGTTAAACTGGAAGGTGCTCCCGACAGTCGCCGGTTAATCCAAGATGTCCTTTATTTGAACGTACAGAATGCCGATGGCAATATGGTCCCCCTTTCGGCATTTACAACTATAAAACAACAACTTGGAGCCGAATTACTACCCAAATACAATACTTACGTGGCAGCCATGATTTCCGGAGAAGCCGCACCCGGCTACAGTTCCGGTCAGGCATTAAACATCATGACCCAACTCATGCAGGAAAAATTAGGAACCTCCTTTGGTCACGAATGGACAGCCTTGGCTTATCAGGAAGAGAGTGCCGGATCCACCACCTCTCTTATTTTCGCCTTGGCCATTATCGTCGTGTTCCTGATCTTAGCCGCTCAATACGAGAGCTGGACCACTCCGTTTGCCGTAATTATGGGATTACCCATTGCTCTTTTAGGTGTCGTGATCGGCGTTATGGTTATGAATTTACCTATTAGTGTATACACGCAAATCGGTATTATCCTGTTAATTGCACTCACGGCCAAAAATGCCATCTTGATTGTCGAATTTGCCCGGGATTATCATAACGAAGGAAAGTCTATCTATGAAGCTGCCTTGGAAGGAGGAAGAGTCCGGCTACGCCCGATTTTAATGACCTCTTTCGCTTTTATCCTCGGTACTTTTCCTTTGGTCGTTTCCAGCGGAGCCGGTGCGGCCAGTCGTATCTCCCTCGGTATTGCCGTCTTCGCCGGTATGCTGATGAGCTCTTTGGTCGGTACTCTGTTTATGCCTAACTTTTATTACATGATGCAATCCTTACAAGAACGCCTCGGTCGAAAAAAGCATAATCTTCCGGCAAAACCACATGACTCTCCTGATAAAGATATATAACATAAATAAAGAGTCGGCAGGTTTACAGCCGACTCTTTACAAATATAAAAACTTCTCTATCAATATACGATCGTCATTTCGTCGATCAGGTTCTTAGCCTTGGCCATCTTATCGATGATGAACAGGACATAACGAGTATCCACGTTGATACAACGTTGCAAATTCTCTTCAAAATCGATATCTCCGGACATCGCTTCGGAATTCCCGTCAAATGCAGCGCCGATTAACTCTCCGTTAGCATTGATCACCGGAGACCCGGAGTTTCCTCCGGTAATATCATTGTTTGTAATAAAGCAGGCTACAACATTATCTGTTCCGTAAGGAGTGAAATTTTTAGCGGCATACAAATCTTTCAATTGCTGCGGTACTTCAAATTCTCCGCCTTTAGGTCCTTCCTTCTCCATTACTCCCGTCAAAGTCGTGTAATAATCATAGAACACAGCATCTCTCGGTTTATAACTCCCGACCTTACCATAAGACAATCGGATCGTGGAATTGGCATTCGGAGCCCATACCTTATCCGGGTTCATTTTCATCAACCCATTTACAAACAAGCGATTACCCTTAGCTATATTTTGATTCATTTCACTTGTCCGGGCACTCATGCCGATATAGAATTCAAAGAACGATTTTCCAGCTTTAAGGGCCAGATCTTTCTCCAATTTCTTCATATCCGGCTTTTCTAAAAACGCAGTAAAGGTCTCTTCACTCGCGTAGATCGATTTATTGAACATATCCTGAGCGAATTTTTCATAGTCACCTTTATATTTCTTATTCACAAATTGAATAATCTCCGGATACATCTCTTCTCCCACCGATTCACTATACATCTTAAACAAAGTAGCTACTAAATTTTTATCTATCTCTGCATTAAAATCTTTGTAAAAGTCCTTAGCATATTTCTTCAAAGCTTCCTTTATCTTCTCTTTTTTATCATTGGAAAGAGTATCTTTTTTGGACAACTTCTCGAGCAAATTGCTCGTACGGAAAGCAAACATATGAAGTTCCGGTCCTCCCAAAGCTTCTTGTAAATAAGCAAGAGCTACGGAATAATCAGCCATATCTTCGTACCCCTTTTTGATCAGACTCAAGGCATTTCCATATTTAGCTTTACGTGCAGCATCCGCATTGACCCAAGCAGTAAATTCATTTTCAATTTCAAGCTTATTGGCCATCGTGTTCAACTTCTTCAATGCTATATTCTGCTCATGAGAATATTTCCAATAATTAGCACAACTGGCATACTTAGAAGCATATTGAATACGGGTTTTAGGAGAAGCATCCATTCCTTCTTTCATCACCCGAAGTTTTTCCGTACGTACCTTATAGCGGATATCATTGGTTACATCCATCGTCTCTTTCAACCCGAATGAGGTTAAGAAACGATCCGTAGATCCTGGAAATCCCATCGTCATAGCAAAATCTCCATCTTGAATCCCTTTAGCCGAAACCGGGAAATGATGTTTGGGTTTTAACGGAATATTCTTTTCAGAGAAAGAAGCAGGCTCTCCGTCAGGACCCGTATAAATACGGAATAAGGAGAAATCCGCCGTATGGCGAGGCCACATCCAGTTATCGGTATCTCCGCCGAATTTACCCATACTTTGGGGAGGAGCTCCTACCAAACGAACATCTCTATAAATCTTATATACCAACAAAAAGAATTGGTTGCCTTCAAACATATCCTGTACCTGAGCACTCAAATTCGTACCCTTGGTTACTTTCTCCACGATCAATTTAGATACGCTATCAATTGCGACAGCTCTCTCCGATTCCGTCATATCATCATTCAACACGGCATTTACCTGATCCGTCACGTCTTCCATCCATTGAAGAATAGAAGCGGTTATTCCCGGATTAGCTAATTCTTCTTTTAAACTATATGCCCAGAAACCATTGGAAAGATAATCATGTTCTATCGTAGAATGAGACTGTATCGCCCCGAAACCACAATGGTGATTGGTCATTACCAAACCTTTCGGAGAGATAATCTCACCGGAACAGAAATGACTGAAAGGACGACCTTCCCGTCCTAATCCCACGACTGCATCTTTTAAACACGCTTGATTTATTGAATAAATATCTTCAGCCGATAGTTTACAACCCATGGCTTGCATTGTGTCGATATTCTTGTTTAACAAGGATAACAACCACATACCTTCATCCGCCCGAGCTATAGACGCTGAAAGCAAAGCAAAAACAATAATAAAAATTTTTCTCATCTGCTTCATTTAAACATTCATTTTATATAATTCAATTTTCAATTTACACGTACACAAATCCTATTTACCATACTTTTAAGCAAACGTCGGCAAATATACAATAAAATCAATTAGAGCCAGCATATTCACTTTTATTTAACTTGTTGTTAAAAATCGAACGAGTAGAAGCAAGCAATCCTTTTATTAAAAACAGCCGACAAACAGAAAAATAAGATGCGATTCCAAAAGAAATCGTTTTCTTTCTATCTTTGTCATCACAGAAAAACGATTATGGCAGAAAAACGAAATATCAGGAAATGTAGCGGAAAAGAGATCTCCGATTTTCTCGAACAACAAGGAGAAAAAGCGTTTCGCACGAAACAAATCTGGCAATGGCTCTGGCAACGAGGCGTAACCCGATTCGAGGATATGACCAACTTGTCCAAAAATACAAGGGAATTATTGGACAAATATTTTGTTATCAAAACCGCAGCATTAACCCACATCCAAAAAAGTAACGATGGAACGACTAAATTAGGTTTCACGCTGGATGACGGCCAACTGATCGAATCTGTACTTATTCCCTCACGGGATAAAGCCACAGCCTGTATTTCGTCTCAGGCAGGATGCAAATTAAAATGTAGTTTTTGTGCCACGGGAGGATTAGGTTTTATCCGGGACCTACAACCGGAAGAAATTTTTGACCAGGTAGTAGCCGTAAAAAGGATGGCAGAAGAACGGGGATTGATCTTCTCCAACATCGTATTTATGGGTATGGGAGAACCCCTCCTAAACTATGACAATGTAATGGAAGCCATCCAAAAAATAACAGCCGAAGAGGGGTTAGCCATGTCTCCCTATCGAATCACCCTTTCGACTGCCGGTATCCCGGAAGGAATAAAAAGACTGGCAGACGATCAGGTTCGTTTTAACCTGGCCATCTCTTTACACTCTGCCATTAATTCGACCAGAAATCAAATCATGCCGATCAATAAAGCATATCCTCTTCCGCAACTGGCCGAGGCCATTAAATATTTCGTGGAAAAAACCGGAACCCGTCCGACATTTGAATATCTTCTTTTGAAAGGGGTCAACGATAGCCTGGAAGCAGCAAAAGCACTCGCCTCTTTCTGCCGACAATTCCCGATTAAAATCAATATTATCGAATACAATCAAGTCGAAGGAGCAAAATACCAACATAGTCCGGCAGAGAACAGAGACTCCTTTATTCGCTTTCTCGAAAGTAAAAATATCGTCGTCAATCTACGGCATAGCAAAGGAAAAGATATTGACGCCGCTTGCGGTCAATTAGCCAATAAAAAATGATAACATTTTGCCTCTGACGTTCGTAGAAATTAGAGTAAACATCTAATTTTCAATACTTACGTCATGAAGTCATTATTATTTCTGATGCTGCTTGCGGGAATCAGCATCACAGAAGTCATCGGGCAAACCGAGGGGAAAGTGGACAACACTGCAGTGGACAGTCTGGACATAGATAAATATGCCGGACTGTGGTATGAGATCGCCCGTTTCGACCATCCGTTCGAGCGGGGCATGGTAGGGGTTACGACGGAATACATTATTAAATCCAATGGAGACATCGAGGTTATCGGATGCGGATACCGGGATAGTCTGAACGGAGAGAAGCGAGAAATCGTAGGGAAGGTACATATCCCGGATAAAGATAAACCGGGAATTTTAAAAGTTACTTTTTTTCTAATCTTCAGTACAAACTATTATATCCTGGAAGTAGAAAAAGATTATAGTGCCGCTCTGATAGGGAGCTCCGAGATCGATCATTTGTGGATCGTAAGCCGATCACCAAAACTCCCCAAGAAAAAATTAAACGATTTATTAAAACGGGCACAAAAAAGAGGATACGATACACAAGCTCTCATTTTTGTCCCCCACAAATCCAAAGACGTAGAGCGGGAACTTGCAGACCTCTGAGATTTCCGGCCGCTATTTTAAAATAACTCCCGGAAATTTTTATCATCCCTTTTTATTTCCATATTTTTGACAAACAATTATCAAAAATATGGAAATTCTTATTTTAACCCTCTCTATTATCATATTAGCTCTCAACCTCATCCTTATTTTTCGTTATAAAGATAGAGGGACAAAAAAACAATTAGAGCAACTTCAACAACAGCTCTTCCGATTGGAAAAGAATATTCAGGACGAGATTCGTTATTCCAGAGAAAGCGAAATTGCCAGATCCGGACAGAACAGGGAGGAGCTCTCCCGGAATCTCATGGATTTCAGAACAGAGCATCGGGATATTCTAAAAAATCTTTCCGACCAAAATACTCAGGTTATCCATTCGTTTCAAAAAAATTTCTCCGACCATATGGAACTCTTCCAACATTTGCTGAAAGAAAAAATGGAAGAGTTAACCACTCGTCAACAAAATCTGGTACAATCCACAGAAAAGAAACTCGAGGATATGCGACAGACTGTAGACGAGAAACTACAAAAAACATTACATGAAAGATTAGGTCAATCTTTCGAGTTAGTCAGCAAACAACTGGAACATGTACAAAAAGGATTAGGAGAAATGCAAACATTAGCTCATGACGTAGGCGGATTAAAACGCGTATTGAGCAATGTAAAAATGAGAGGGTCTATCGGCGAGATCCAATTGGAAATGCTATTGGAACAACTCTTGGCTCCGGAACAATACACGGCCAATGTAAAAACCAAAAGGAACTCGGACGCCATTGTCGAATTTGCCATAAAACTTCCGGGTAAAGAAGAATCCAAAGAATGTATTTTTTTACCCATCGATGCCAAGTTTCCCAAAGATGCTTATGAACAGTTGTTGGATGCTTACGAATCGGCAGACCCGCAACGAATCGATACGGCATCCAAGAACATAGAACAAACCATCAAGAATATGGCTAAAGATATTCATGATAAATATCTTGATCCTCCGTACACAACGGATTTCGGCATTATGTTTCTACCTTTTGAAAGCATATACAGCGAGGTCGTCCGTCGTGCCTCTTTACTGGAGCAACTCCAACGAAACTATCAGGTAATCGTCACAGGTCCAACGACCTTTGCAGCCATCCTCAATAGCCTTCAAATGGGATTCCGCACGTTAGCCATCCAAAAAAGAAGCAGTGAAGTCTGGCGTATCCTCGGAAGTGTCAAAAACGAATTCGATAAATTCGGAGGCATGCTTGAAAAAGCGCAAAAAAGTATTCAAACAGCCAATAATCAACTGGAGGAGGTCATGGGAAAACGTACCCGTGCCATACAGCGACAACTACGTTCCGTCGAAGCATTTCCTACCGATGAATCCCAAATACGATTGACACTCGACAATACGGATTCTCCTGAAAATGAATAATAAAATAATTTTTTTCAATCAAAAAGAGCTGAAATATAAAAATTATTATCTACTTTTCGAGATGTATTAAAAACAATCGGGGTATGTGTTTACGTCAAATTTTTTCTGTCGCTGTCTATGAAGCCAAAATACTAAGAAGAAGTTGGGTATTCAAAATGTTCTCTTCTTTAGCCGTAGTTGCTATTTTGGCAATACAAGTGATCTCGCAAAGTTCTTTGACTTACAACTTCCAATGGAATATGATCGTATTGTCCTGCTCTTTTCCATTTCTTTGCTGTTACTTGCTTAATCTTGCACAAGGTATTATCGTTATTTCCAGCATGGAATCTTTTACGAATAAAAAACGGATGATAGATACTCACGACGTATTCCTCGTTCGCCCTATCAGTAACGGAGAATACATTGTCGGAAAATTATTAGGCCTATTCAAAACGATTGTTTCACTCGATCTCATCACGCTCTTACTGGTGGCTTTTATCAATCTGTTTTTAAGTGAGTCTCCATTTAATCCTTTCATCTATCTATTTTATTTCGTAACCTTACTTCTTCCGTTCCTTGTCTTTATTTTAGGAATTTGTGTCATCGTCAACTACAGTTTAAATCAATACGCCCTGGCGTTATGTGTACTTCTCGGTTTCTACATCTTCGGCTCTTTTTACTCTGCCCGGTTTTTATACGGGATTTTCGATTTTATGGGCAATTCCCTTCCCAATGCGTTTTCCGACATTACGGGACATGCCGGTTTACCCCTCTACCTTATCCAAAGAGCAGGTATTTTTCTGCTCGGTAGCGGATTCATTATTTTCGCCATATCATTGTACAAGCGTTTACCCAACGGTAACCTTATCCGATACAAAATAACAGCAATCACTTTTATTCTATTGGCTATTATTTGTCTTACAGGCTATCATACGATTTATTCGAAAAAAAACAGTATCAGACAAACTTACACGGAAGTCTATAAAAAATATGCTTCAACCCCTAAGGTATCCTTATCTGCTCAAGAAATTACCTTTTTACAGGAAAACAATATCCTATCGGTCCATTCCAGCATCACGGTATTCAATGACCATGCAGAGTCTATTTCCCCTCTTATTTTTTATTTGAATCCCGGGCTTGAAGTAACCCGCTTAACCGATGAAGCAGGCTCTCCCGTTCCGTTCGAACGAGATCACCAGGTGATCCGGGTCACACAATCGTTATCTCCCCAGACCTCAAAAATATTTCAAATTACATACATGGGAAAAATCGATGAAGATATTTGTTATCCGGAGTTAGGTCCCGATGAATATTACTCTCCCCATAATTCCAATAATCTGTTCAATTACGGAAACAAGTACGCTTTCACGGGAAAAGATTTTACCTTACTTACTCCGGAAGTCCTCTGGTATCCGATAACTACCCCTACTGTTAACCCGGGTTCCCTATTCAATGTTCCTAAAAATTTCACGAACTATACGTTACACGTTATCACGTCGGCAAATCAATTAGCCATTTCAGAAGGGATCCGAACGATCCATGAAGATACTACAACATTTAAAAATTCCCAGCCTCTACCCTCCCTCAGCTTGTGTATCGGAAAATATGAACAAAAAAACATTCGGGTCGATTCAACGTTACAAGTCTCACTATACTATTTTAGAGATAATGTATTCCCTTCCCTCCGGTTAAATTTACCGGAGCAAAAAATGGCCGAAGCTATTCAAAACCAACTAAACATGATCTCGAGTTATATCGTGGGACAAAAATTTCCTTTTACCCAATTAAATGTAATAGAGGTTCCCGTAACATTCAGATCTCACTCGAGGTTATGGAAAGAAAACAGTGAATTCATACAACCGGGAACAATTTTTATTCCGGAAAAAGGGATATCGTTTCCCTCTTTTAATTTCACCTGCGAAAGACACAAATACAAAAATATAGAATCATTAATGACCGCATTCGAAGGGAATATCGACGAACAAGTTGAAAATTTATTATTTCAAACCGCATGTTTTGCCTTTGGCTGGAATGAATCCTCCGTATTACAGGGAAACTGGCTTTTCTCTTATCTGTTCCGTAAAGACAATCATGTCGAAAAAATCAATCCCTGGTGCATCTTCCCCATGTATCTTAATTTCTCCATCGATATTCACTCGGATCGCTATCCTATCGCTAATGCCACTTTTAAAAACATGCTCTACAAACGCACTACCGGTAGCGTGTCGAATATAAATGATAAAGATTACCGTGCACTACAATATCTTGCCAATCACAGCCTGCAACAAGCAATAAATGATCCGGCCATAGACGAAATCACTTTAAATTCCATTATACGTCTAAAGAGCGATGCCTTTAAAGACATTGTCAATGCCTTAATTCCTTCACATGATTTTGAACGGTTTTTAGGAAAGTATTCCCAAAACAACTATTTCCGGCATACGGACCTTGAAGCATTTGAAAAAGAATTTGAGAGAACGTATAATTTCAGTATATCCCCGATTATAGAACAATGGTATCACGCCAAACAACTTGCCCGCTTCAACTTCGGCGCTCCTGAGATCTATGAGATCCCGGATAAGGAGTTTACCCGTTATCAGGTCTGCTTGCCCGTTCATAACTATTCTGATGCAGATGGTGCCATATCGCTCTATCTATCTGAATACCATGTCAGAAGCGATGGGAAACGTAATAATCCCAAACGCACGCCTTATATTTTCTTAATAAAAGCAGGAAGCTATAATGAAATCAGATTACCGGCCACGGCATCTCCTATTCAATTTTTACTGCAAACCGGAATGGCTCTTAACCTCCCGACCAGCCAAAACATTTCGTTATACACTCTTCCCCGTAAACAGGGAAAAACAATAGAGGAAGGAATATTCGACGTAGACCCTGCCCGTTTTACCCCGTCTCCCGATGAGATTATCGTCGACGACGTAGACCCCGGCTTCCGGATTATTAACCCTAAATCCCAGGGAATAATTCAACGGCTTTTTAAAAATGAAAAGAACAATCAACGAAACGAACAAGGATTCGGGAAACAATGGGAAATAAGGTATGCCAACGAGTATTACGGTCAATTTATAAAACAAGCCCGTTTCAAATTAGTAGGTTTCAGTGAAGAAAAAGTGGAATGGAAAGCCAATATCCCACAAGCAGGTACTTACGAGGTTTTTGTATTCTACCCGGTCATGCTCAAATATAACATGGAAACAGGACAGCCTAAGCCTTGTTTCCAGTATTATACCGTATCTCACGCAGACGGGAAAGATGATATCGACAAAGAGATATTCCAAATCGGATGGAACTCTTTAGGTAAATTCAGATTTACCCCGGGAGAAACAACCGTTATTTTAAACGACAAAGCGAAAGAGGCCGCTGACATCCTTGCCGTCGATGCCGTAAAATGGGTAAAATGCCCCGAATAAGCGTATTCTCTCTTTTATTCACACAAAAAATAACAGACAAAGAATTAAACCGTATCCTCAAAAGCATTTCATAACAAAAACCCGAAAGTTTTTTACCTAACTTTCGAGGGTATATTAAAGTTGGGAGCTACTCCTTATAGTCTATATAGAATCTACAATCACAGGAGGAGCCATTCCATAAGGATTTAACATTCAAGTCTTTCTCCGAATGAATCTCCCTTGACAATCGAGTTATTTCAAATTCAAATTGTTGACGATTATCCTCAGATTAATCGAACCACTCTTCAAAACCTACCATTGGAAGTCTCCATAGTACCTCTTGCAATAAACTCGAATGCAACGTTTTCCTCCGGATAATTTCCCTTAATTTACCAGTAAAACACAAGATCAGAAAACGTGTTATCCGACCTTCATTTTTTTGCAAGAAAATAACATGTTGATTCATGACCACAAATACATCGTAGGAAATAAATCAGGTAATAAACGATATTAATCCGAATAGTAAAGATTTACCTTTCGGAACCTGAATTATATCGAAAGCTATTTTGCTGCATGCACCATAAAAGCAATATTAATTGTTCATCATGAGAAAGCTTTTCCCGCAATATCTTATAAGCTCTACTAATTTGTGCTTTTATGGCATTTACAGACAAATTGTATTTCTCAGCAGTATCTGCATAGGAATTTCCTTCAACACATATCTCGATAAAAATTTCTCTACATCTTTCAGGTAAAGTTGCAATCGCTTGTTTTAGTTTAAAACGTAAATCTGCCCGTTCCATTTCAAATTGAATATCAATAGAACCAATTATATTTTCGGACAATTCCGCATACCGATTCTTGGTTCGTAATACATTTAATGACGCGTGATAAATGAAGTATAACAATAGGAACGAAAAGAAGCCCCCTGACAGATATCATGCCTATTAAGCCATAATTTCACAAAAAAACCTTGTACGATACTTTCTGCCACCACTTTATTTTCCAACATGTGATAAGCAAATACATACAACCCTTTTGAATACGCTTTGAAGACATATTCAGAATAAGCATGATCATCCCTTTTAAGTTTTTCGATATTGACATCCCAAAACATGTACACCTCTGATTTATGTGCAGCAAGATAGAATATTTTCAATATAAAACAAAATCGACGTTTCATTATTCAATTGTAAAGTTTTTATTAGTTTTGTATGAATAGAAGTTTAGTTTATATATTAAAATATATGGAAACAAGAAAAAACAAAACAACCCTGCTTATCATGGCAGCCGGAATGGGATCCAGATTCGGAAGTTTAAAACAGTTGGCATTACTCGGACCACATCACAAGACACTACTCCACTATTCCATTTACGATGCCCTTCATGCAGGATTTGATAAAGTCGTTTTTATCATCCGAAAGAGTTTTGAAAAAGAATTTAGGGAAGCGGTAGGAAAATACGCGGAAAATCACGCGGAGACCTATTACTGTTTTCAGGAAATGGATCGTTTGCCCGCTAACCTTCCTCCCGTAGAACGTGAAAAACCATGGGGAACGGCCCATGCCATATGGTCTGCCAAAGAGGCGATTCAAGAACCTTTTATTGCCATTAACGCAGACGATTTTTACGGTCGGGATGCTTTTCAAAAAATGCATAAATTCACCGCTTACAATCCGGATGATACCTGTTTCAGTCTTGCCGGATATCGCTTAGATTCCACCTTATCCGAAAACGGTTCCGTTTCAAGAGGAATTTGTACTTTCGACAAAGACTATTTTATGACAAGTATCACAGAATGTACAAAAATCATCAGGGATAATAACGGGATCAAAGACCTTGCGACAGAAAGGATATTGCAAGGCGATGATATTGTTTCCATGAATTTCTGGGGATTCACGCCTATGTTATTTGAAGAAATTGAAAAACAATTCATTGAATTTTATCATCAAAACAGAACAAACCCAAAAGCAGAAATATATATCCCTAAAGTGGTAGATACGCTTCTCAACCAGAAAAAAATAAAAGTGAAAATCCTAAAAACAGACGCCAAATGGTTTGGCGTAACCTATAAAGAAGATACCGAATTTGTTAATCAAGCATTAAACCGTTTTGAAACGGAAGGCGTATATACAGACATAAACAAATAAACAACATCAAAAACGGGGATTTAACGGACAATGGACAGAATTAAACGGATATACGAAGCCTTTAAGAGTAGCGGACGATTTATTTCCGCTACCCCATACGGTTCAGGACATATCAACGATACTTATCTGGTGAAAGTAGATGAGGAGGCAGAATATATTCTCCAACGCATCAACGGGAATATTTTCACGGATATACCGAAACTGGTCCGTAATAAAGAGCTGGTTTGCGGCCATATTCGCAACCGCCTGATCAAACACAAGATTAACGATATTACCAGAAAGTACATCACTTACTTTTACACGAATAAAGGAAAACCGTATTATAAAGATTACGACGGTAATTATTGGACTCTTGCACTATTCATCAAAGGATCAAAAAACTATGAGGTAATCACCTCAATTTCTATGGCATATGAATTCGGCATAGGATTAGGAGAATTTGAAAACCGCATATCCGATTTTGATGCCTCGCTTTTAATCGAAACCATCCCCGGTTTTCATAATGTCGTCTATAGGCAAAAAGAGTTACAGAATGCCCTTTCGAAAGCAGAAGACGAGAAAAAAGAAAAGAGCCGGGAGTTGGTAGAATATCTCTTTTCCTTAGACGCAGAGATGCTTGAATTTCAAAAAATGAAGGACGATAATCATTTTCCTTTACGAGTTACCCATAACGACACCAAAGTAAATAATCTTTTATTCGATGGGAATAATCACCCCTTGTGCATGATCGATCTGGATACCGTTATGCCAGGTATCGTACATTACGATTTCGGAGATGCCGTAAGATCTTGTTGCAACACGGCCGGAGAAGAAGCAACAAACCTGAAGCAAGTCCATTTTAACATGGAATATTTCAAAGCTTTCTGCACCGGATTCATGGAAAAAACCAAACATCTACTAACCCGCAAAGAGAAAGAAACAATCGGTTTTTCTTGTAAGCTAATGACTTATCTACAAGCTACTCGCTTTTTAACCGACTATCTTCAAGGAGATCTTTATTACCCCGTATCTTACGCGGACCAAAATCTCCAACGCGCAAAGGTTCAGATAAAGTTACTGCAAGACATTTCAAAACAAGCAGATCGAATAACCCAATTTATCTTAGAGAATTGAAAATACGGAGACGAGCTTGAGAAAATTCAAGCTCGTCTCCGTATTTTCTTCACTTTTTATCCTTGCAACAATCCTCCTTCGTTCCCGCCTTAGAGCAATTCTTACCTTCTTTACAATCCGACGTTTCACATTTTTGATCACACGAATTATCACAGTCTCCTGTACAATCTTGCTTTTCTTTTTTACAACTATTCAACTTACAATCCTTACATTTTAATAGTTTTCCGTCCTTAGAGCACATCCCCAGAATCTTTACATCACACTTCGCAAGAGCTGCACTTAACTCTTTTACGGTATTCTTATCCATTCTGAATGTCAATAAAATAGTAGAATCTTTCAGATTAACTTTAAGATCCTTTACCCCTTTCTCAAAAGGAATATTCTTTTCTACCTTTGCTTTACATTTAGGACAATGAATATCCGTTTTAAAAATCACAGTCGTATCTTTTTTGGTCTGAGCATTTACTGTCAACCCTACGGTTAGAAACATCACTAACGTACAAATCATTTTTATTGTTTTCATGATCAAATGTTTTTTAATTGTTTAATATGGAGCATTTCAAATATATGTATTCTATTTTTAAATTCGGGATTATTGTTTATGATTCCCTATCCAAGGCAAAGCGTATTCCGATATAAAATTTACGCCCATGAACAGGTCCCCAGATTTTCGAGGAATCGAAATATTTTCCCCAAGGATCGTCCGAGGCTATCACCGGGTGTTTTTGTTTAAAATCGCCAATATTTTCACATCCCCCGTATACACTCCAGCGACGGAAAAACTTACTTATCTGTGCATTCATTAACTGAAAAGCTCTAAAACTACTCCCCGTTTGATACTCCTCATGGATTCCTGTCTGGCGAGGCATCCTTCCTCCCCCGTTAAATTGAGTCGTAAAATCAAACTGCCATTTTCTCATATTAGTATGATAGGATAAATTCAACAACCCTTTATAACGGCTGACCAAAGGAAGCATTTCTGTCTTTCCTCCATGAAACGTTGTTTTAACATCGTTATAACGATAAGCGGCTAAAAGGTCCAAACGAGGAATTACCTCATATTGCATCTCGATTTGATAACTATTGGAGTAAGATTTTCCCTCTAAATTATAAAAATTTACCCGATCAAAAGCCGTTTCGTTATCAACTACCACTTGATCCGTAAACCTGGTATGATAATAATCAGCAGAAATCGATAATATCCGATCAAACAAATAGAATTTACGGTTCAGATTTACACCTGCATTCCAAGCATCTTCCATTTTTAAATGATCTAATTCACCCGGGTTTTCAGCCAATATTTTTCCATTAACATAGATACCCGCCGAAGACGCCAATAGATAGCTATTCTCTGCCAAAATATTAGACATACGTAATCCTCTTCCGGCTGTAAGCTTCAAATGGGTCATTTCGTCCGGCCTAAACATGAGATGAAGCCGGGGAGTTATAAAATTCCCGTACAAATTATGATGATCGTACCTTAAGCCGGCCATAAGGGTAAATTTTTTATCAAAAAACATTCCGGTATATTGAAAAAAAGCACCCACAACTTTCTCTTGACGTTCAAAATTAGCCGGATTCGTAACCATAGCAATATCACCCGTAAAGTAACGATCCTGAAAATCTTCGTCATAATCGTCGTAATTGAAGTTCACTCCTGTCGAGTACTGCTGATCCGGATTGGAACCGAATATAGACTGAAAGATATAATTCAAGTAAAGATTCCTCTGACGGGCATCATATCTTTTGAGTCCGTAATACGAATCCTGATCATGATCCGTATAATTTACCATAAGGGCCATACTCGTGTATTCGTACTGCGGCATAAGGTAACCCCATTTCAAGAAACCCTCATAGCGTCTCGTGTCTATTCCGATTCGATACAATGGGTCCGAACCCATATGGCCCGAGTTGTGATTACTCTCTCCTCCTTTCCGTTTCTCATCCAAAAATTTCCCCCCGAATTGAAAAAACCACTTATCATCCTTATAAGCCCAGCGATTCATGATATTGTACTGAGTCTTTTCCGGCATATCCGAAAAACCATCCTTATTTCCATCATGTACCTTATCCAACCAGTCGCCATGTATCAAAAACATCGTACTCCAGCGATCATTAAATTTAATTCCGAAATTAGAATTAAATTCGAACATACCATCATCACTGTAATAGGCATTCAAGTACAGTTTTTCACTATTTTGCGGTTTTTTGTAATCAACACTAATTTGTCCGGCGATCGATTCATATCCGTTCACAACCGATCCCGTTCCCTTTGAAATAGAGATTGCCTCCATCCAAGGACCCGGTATATAACCCAATCCATACAAAGAAGAAAGTCCCCGAAAATTAGGAAAGTTTTCCGTCATTAATTGAATGTATTTTCCCGTCAATCCTAATAATTGGATCTGCTTAGCCCCGGTCACAGCATCAGCATACGAAACATCCACAGAAGCATTCGTTTCAAAACTTTCGCCTAAATTACAGCAAGCAGCTTTTAAAAGTTCAGTACCGGTAATGACCTGTTCTATCACGGGACGATTCGTACTCATAACGGTAGACCTCTTTCTGGAAACGACATTTACTTCATCTAATTGTTGTCCCTCGATCAACACGAACTCTACAAACTTATCCGTAGATTTTACTTCTACCGTATCGGATTGAAATCCGATAAAACTGGCAACCAATTTCCCACTAACATCCCATTTAATTTTAAACTCACCCTTTACGTCTGTTATTACACCTTTTGAAGTCCCCAACCAATATACATTAGCTCCCGGTATAGGTTTCAAACCATCGGCCGTCTCTTCCATAACCCGGCCCTTAATTATCTCTGCCCGGGCCATAAAAGCTCCCAGCATCAATAACACAATCAATATATATTTCATCTATTATTTTTCACTTGCATTTTCCAATAAATATACCTCACCTGAAAGGCATATCACCTCATTACAAACACACCAAAAACAAAGGATAAATCTCGTTCATCTTTCCTTTGTAGGGAAACAGATTAAAATCAACAGCGAAAAATACACAGTAACTCCGGAGGCCGGAAGTCGTTAAGGAAAGAAAGATCAATATCGGAAGAACAGGAAACAATACCTGTTATTGGAGGAACAAAACACACCTCGTCTTTCCAATCCTGTGCATCCAAGCATTGAAATTCCATATGTGAGACAGCCCAATCTCCGGATAGCTTATAAAAATCATGTTCGGCATTTTCTTGTTCACAAGCACTTTTTTGAGGATTCTTACAAGAAGAAGAACAACAGTCATTTTCACATAAGGAAATGTCTTCATTCGGAAATATTTGTACTTCTACATAGGCCATCCGACAACCGAAACATTGTATTTTAATTACATTTATCCCGACCGTAGCAAGGAGAAATGTAAACAAAAGTAATAATGCCGGTATGTTTATCCTATATTTTTTCATCGAAGCAAAAATAATTCTTTTTCTCCAAAAATAAGATGCAAGAAAAAGCAGTTAAAAAATTATTAACTCTTTTTTCCATCATATCCACTTATTTATATTTAAATAACAGAAAAAAGTATTACTTTCGAACGCCAAACATGTACAAATGGATTATTCATATCATTCCAGTCAACTATGAGAAACTTATTATTATCAGGATTGTTTATTCTCCTTATCGTTTCTTGCGGGAAAAAATCTAACGTGGAGATAACAGGAGCTATTAAAGAGGCTACTAACGGGACAAAAGTATATCTGGAACAGATTGACGTAGCCGGCAAAAAGATCATAGATTCAACCAAATTGAATAAGCAAGGACATTTTAATTTTAAACTCAACACCACTTATCCTTCATTTTACGCGTTGAAATTTCCAAATAACGAACAAGTAACAATTATTGCCAGTCCGGACGAAAAAATTGAAGTTAGCGGAACCTTAAAAGACATTCAAAACAATTATTGGGTCGATGGTTCAGAAAATTCGTTATGGATCAAATTATTGAATTTTCAACTTCAACGGACAATAACGTTGACAGATTCGCTACAAAAGGCATACCGGGCCCTCCCCGAGGACAAGAATTACGATGGTCAACGGGAAGAGTACTCTAAAGCATGGAGCGAAGCCTTGACCAAACAAGTTAACTTCACACGAGACTTTATCATTAAACATGCGACCTCTTTGGCTGCTTATTATGCCCTTTATCAAAAAATAAATAACAATCTATTCGTATTAGACGAAATCAACGACCTACATTATTTCAAGGTTGTCGCCTCTTCTTTAAGTGCTCTTTACCCGGAATCACAATATACCAAGGCGATCATGAATCATTTGAAACAAATCGGACAAACCATACGTAACCAACAATTGGCCGAAGCGATCAATAGCTCGGAAAAATCATTACCCGATATAAAATTGCCCGATGCTAAAGGAGATTCATTGTCCTTACTTCCCGTTAAAAGCAAATTTGTCGTTCTTGAGTTCGGAGTATTAACCGCACAACAGAGTCAAACTTATATCAACGATCTTAAAAAGGTATATCAGAAATTTAAAAATAGAGGGGTGGAAATTTACCAGGTCTGTCTGGATAAAAATAAATTTTTATGGGAAGACATTGTGAAGAAAAACAAGATTGACTGGAAATGCGTACGGGATGAATATGCATTGCAAAGCCGGATTGCCGCAACATGGAATGTCCAAACAATACCGGCCAATTATATCATTGACCAAAATATGGAGATTGTCGGAAAAAATTTATGGGGAAGCCGATTGGAAGACCGACTGAATGATCTATTGAAAAAATAAACAAACAAATCACCATGCAGAATAAAAAGGTTTATTTCCTTTCCGACGCCCATCTGGGAGCTAAACTCTTAGACAACAATAGGGAGAGAGAGAAAAAACTTGTTTCATTCCTGGAAGAGATCAGACCGGAATGTGCCGAACTCTATCTGCTTGGTGATATGTTTGATTTCTGGTTTGAATACAAACGCTCCGTTCCTAAAGGACACGTCCGTTTTTTGGCAGAATTAGCCCGCTACACGGATAACGGTATAAAAGTACATTTTTTTACCGGCAATCATGACATATGGGCTTTTGATTATCTAAGCAAAGAGTGTGGCGTAATCTTACACACCGCCATAGAAGAAACCCGAATCAACGGTAAAAGTTTTATGATCGGGCATGGAGACGGATTAAATCCTAAAGATAAAGGTTATCTATTCCTTAAAAGAGCCTTCCATAACCGTTTCCTACAAAAATGTTTTCGTCTTATACATCCCGATTGGGGTATCAAATTAGCTCATGCCTGGTCTTCCCATTCCCGTTTAAAAGACAACGGTAAAATAGAAGCGCTGGAATATTTAGGAGAAGACAAAGAAGAGATCGTTCTTTATTGTAAACGAATTTTACAGCAACGGCATTTTGACTACTTCATTTTCGGACATCGTCATATTCCCATCGACTTGCCATTGAACGAAAATAGTCATTATATCAATACAGGAGATTGGATTTCTCATTTTAGCTATGCCGTTTTCAACGGGGAGAAAGTTGAATTAAAGACAGCTGACAATTATTAATTGTAAATTGAAAATTAAACATCAATTACTGAATTCATATTCCATTTTATTCAAAAAATGTATTGTTTTTATATAAAAAGGTCTTAACTTACAGATCGGTATATCTGTAATCAAAATTTTCATTCATGTTAGTAAAGACTTTTGGGGGTGCCGTCTACGGAATTAACGCCATCACCATCACAATTGAAGTAAATATTCTTTGGGGGGCCAAATTCATCATCGTGGGATTACCCGATAACGCTGTTAAGGAAAGTCAACAGCGTATTGATTCCGCCCTGAGAGAAATCGGGCTTAAAATTCCGGGCAAAAGAGTAATCATTAACCTTGCCCCGGCAGATGTGAAAAAAGAAGGATCATTATACGATCTTCCTTTAGCTTTGGGAATCTTAGCCGCAAACGAACAAATACCACATGAAGAATTAAAAAACTATGTCATCATGGGAGAACTTTCCCTAGACGGAAGCCTACAACCTGTAAAAGGAGTACTTCCCATTGCAATTAACGCAAAGCAAGAAAATTTCAACGGGATCATACTCCCCATCCAAAACGCCAATGAAGCTGCCGTAATAAAAGGTCTTGATGTGTACGGATTTCATCATCTGAAAGAGGTAATTGCATTCCTGAAAAAAGAAAAAGATTACCCGCCGTTTTCTTATCAATTCGCGGAAGAGAGCAATTATTTCGATAATGAAATGCAGGATTTTAAAGATGTAAAAGGACAAGAAAATGTAAAAAGAGCTTTAGAAATCGCCGCAGCCGGAGGTCATAATCTGATCATGATCGGTTCTCCCGGTTCCGGAAAAACAATGTTAGCCCGTAGATTATCATCCATTCTCCCTCCCATGACAGCCGAAGAGTCTCTCGAAACAACCAAAATACACTCCGTCGCCGGGAAAATACAACACAACACATCACTTATTATTCATCGTCCTTTCAGGTCTCCCCATCACACCATATCCGATGTCGCTCTGGTAGGAGGTGGAAGCTGGCCACAGCCGGGAGAGATATCACTTGCCCATAACGGGGTCCTTTTTTTAGATGAATTACCAGAATTTAAACGAGCCGTATTAGAGGTCTTACGTCAACCGCTTGAAGACCGTACGATATCTATTAGCCGGGCAAAATTCAGCGTGGAGTATCCTGCAAACATTATGTTGATTGCTTCTATGAATCCCTGTCCTTGCGGCTTTTATAATCATCCGGCAAAAAACTGTACCTGCCCTCCCGGAAGCGTACAGAAATACCTTTCTAAAATATCCGGCCCTTTACTCGACCGTATCGATATGCATATAGAAGTAATACCCGTCGAATTGGAAAAAATTGCCAGCCGGACAGAAAGTGAACCCAGTACCCTGATTCGAAAACGAGTCGTTGAAGCCAGAAAGATTCAAAACCTCCGTTTCAAAAAATATCCCGGTATATATTGTAACGCCCAAATGACATCCCCACTATTAAAAGAATATTGCTTGCTAAATGAAAAATGCATAGCCTTATTAAAAACCGCTATGCAAAAATTCGGACTTTCCGCCCGAGCTTATGATCGTATTATTAAATTATCCCGCACGATCGCCGATTTGGATCACTGTGACCTTATCACGCCCCAGCACATTGCCGAAGCCATTCAGTACAGAAGCCTCGACCGCGAAGGGTGGGGAAACTAAAAGCATTACATTGCAAATTGCAGATTAGGAAATGTTTTTTTAATCACAGAATCCTCCAATCACTTAATCCTTTAATTTACAATTATCAATCTACAATTACTACACTCTACTTAGGATATCTTCCAGACCTTGAAAATGATTTTTATAGTCTTCAACACTACGGCGAATCACTTCATAGGCTTCTTCCTTCCCATAGACATCAATAATCTCTGTATGCCTCTCTTCACCCGGAAGATCCTTATACGTTAAAAAATAATGCCTCAAGCGATCAACTACAATATGTGGCAAATCCGCGATATCATTATATACGCTATAAGTAGCATCATGCTTCAACACGGCTATAATTTTATCGTCTGCTTCATTTCCATCTAACATACGAAATCCTCCTAAAGGACGAACATCGGCAATAATATCTCCATGCGAAATCGTTTTCTCTGTCAACACGCAAATATCCAACGGGTCCGAGTCACCATGAATCCCGGTCCGCTGTGACTGCATCATACAATATTCCGCTACCAAACCGCCACAATAAGTCTGAGGTAAAAAACCGTACAAAGCCGGAACGACATTAGAGTATTTTTGAGGGCGGTCTATCTTTATATAACCGCTTACTTTATCTAACTCGTACTTTACCGTATCCGTAGGAACCATCTCGATAAAAGCCGTTACGACCGCAGGAGATTCCTCTCCGATATCCAAACCGTGCCACGGATGTGACTTATACCTCAAACCCATCAATCGGGCAATCGGATCATTAATTTTATTTCCCATAACTTTTATAATTGAATTTTTACAAGCTAAGATTAGTCTCCTTAGCCTTTATTGTTTGTGTATTCTTTTTATGAAAAAAGTTTGCTCTCGATAAACTCAATTAAAATATGAATAATTTTAATATGAATTTCCTGTATTCGATCCGAATATCCATTCCAGGGGATACAAATATTCACATCGCACATATCCCTCATTTTTCCCCCATCTTTTCCTGTCAATCCGATAACCTTCATCTCTTTCTCCCTGGCAGCTTCAATAGCTTTAATTATATTCAACGAATTCCCTGAAGTACTTATCGCCAACAACACATCTCCCTTCACACCATGAGCTTCCACGTAGCGAGAAAAAACATATTCAAATCCGAAGTCATTGGCAACACATGTCAAATGAGAAGGATCTGCAATAGCTATTGCCGGCAATGCTCTTCGATTTTCGCGAAAACGACCGGTTAATTCTTCAGCAAAATGCATCGCATCACAGAGAGAGCCTCCATTTCCACAACTTATCGCTTTTTTCCCCTCTTGTATGGCTTCAACAAGAATCTCCCCAGCTTTTTCAACCTGATATATATTTTTCTTATCTGCTATAAAATCAGTTAATACCTGCCGAGCATCTTCAAAACTTTTCTCTATTATACTCATCCTTTCTCAACTATTTATTTTTCTCCATTCAACAACCTCTCCACGACCTTTTTTCAACATAGTCGCAGGAACAGCCTGTTTTATATTTTCACAAAGTAAATCGATCAACTTTTGTTTCGCGTAATGTCTTGAATAAATAACACTCACTTCTCTTAACGGAAGATGCGAAGAAAAAGATCTTACCTGTCTCCTTTTCTTCTCGCTCATATCACGAGTTGCCAATTCCGGAATTAAGGTAAATCCTCCCTCCTGATCTACAATCTTCATTAAAGTTTCCAACGAATTGCTTTCAAATTCAAAAGGCAAATCCTTATGCTGAACAGCATTCATTTCACATAAATTAATCACTTGATCCCTAAAACAATGACCATTCCCCAACATCCATATCTCAGGAGTAGCTATATCCTTTACCTCTACGACCTCTTTCTTTAACAATTCATGTTCAGGATGAGCATAAATCATCATCTCTTCATAAAACACGGGACATTCAATGATTTTTTCATCCCCGTAAGGAGTTACAAAAATTCCCGCATCCAACGTATCACGTTTCAATCGATAAATAATCTCTTCGGAAACCAATTCTTCCACCTCCACCTTTACCGCAGGATATTTACGAACATAATTACCAATAAAAATAGGCAACAAATAGGGAGCTAAGGTTGGGATTATTCCTATTTTCAATGAACCTGAAACCTCCTCTTTCTCCTCATTGATAATCTCCCTGATTCGCTGATTTGCCACCAAAACTTCCCTCGCCTGATCTATCAATTTCTTTCCGATATCTGTCGGGACAACCGGTTGACGACTTCTGTCAAATATAATTACACCCAAATCTTCCTCTAACTTCTTTATTTGCATACTCAACGTCGGCTGAGTTACGAAACATTTATCTGCAGCCGTAGCGAAATGCCTGTATTCATCAACGGCAACAATATATTCCAATTGAGTGAGTGTAATCATATTCCTATATGCTATTCAAAAAAATCTTTCACTTTGGAAAAGAAGCTTTTCTTATCGCCGGCTCCCGGATGAAAACTCTCTCCTTCTTTCATCTTCTCCACCAATTTTTTATCTTCTTTCGACAAATTTTTCGGGATCCAAACATTTACTTTAGCTAACAGATCGCCTTTACCATATCCGTTAACATCGGGTAATCCTTTACCCCGTAAACGTAAAATTTTACCTGGCTGGGTTCCCGGTTCTATTTTCACCTTCACCTTGCCATCAATCGTCGGGATTTCCACCGTTTCTCCTAATACAACTTCCGGATAACCGACAAACACATTATACAACAAGTCATTACCGTCACGTAATAAATCCGGATGCTCTTCCTCCTCTATCATCACAATCAAATCTCCGTTTACACCTCCTCTACGGGCAGCATTTCCTCTACCTCCCAAAGACAACTGCATACCGTCTGCCACACCCGCTGGAATGTTGATTGCAATTACTTCTTCCGACATCTGTACTCCTTCGCCATTACAATAAGTACATTTATCGTTAATAATTTTTCCTTCTCCCTGACACGTCGGACAAGTTGAAGTTGTCTGCATCGCTCCCAAAATAGTATTCTGTACCCGTGTTACCTGTCCACTTCCCCCGCAAGTACTACAAGTTGAAAAAGAGGTGCCATTTTTCGCCCCGGTCCCTTTACAGTGCTCACAAGTCACATACTTCTTTACCTTAATCTTTTTCTCTATACCGGTAGCAATCTCTTTTAGGTTCATCTTTACCCGCACCCGCAAATTGGTTCCTCGATTTACCCGACGAGCACTTCTTCCCCCGCCTCCGAAACCTCCGAAGCCACCGAAACTGCCGAAAATATCTCCGAAATGAGAGAATATATCATCCATACTCATTCCGCCCCCGAAACCTCCTGCTCCACCTCCCATTCCTGCATGACCGAATTGATCGTATCGACGTCTCTTCTCCTCGTTGCTCAACACGTCATAGGCCTCCGCAGCTTCCTTAAATTTCTCCTCGGCCTCTTTATCCCCGGGGTTTTTATCCGGATGGTACAATAATGCTAATTTTCTATATGCCTTTTTTATCTCAGCAGCATCTGCATTTTTAGATACCCCCAACACTTCATAATAATCTCTCTTTTCCATTTTAAATTTTAGATTTAAATTTTAGATTTAGCACACACCGTAAATCATTATAAATTTACAATTTACAATCTAAAATCAATTATTCTCCAACAACAACCTTTGCAAAACGAATCACTTTATCGTTCAACGTATATCCCTTTTCTATACAATCGATAACCTTGCCTTTTTGTTCCTCCGTCGGAGCGGGAATAGTGGTCACAGCTTCATGCAAATCCGTATTGAAATCTACATTTTCCGTCTCAATCACCTTCACGCCGTTTCGCATCAGAAAGTCTTTAAAATTAGCATAAATCAAATCAACCCCCTCTTTTAAAGCAACAACATCTTTAGCCTTCTCCATACTTGCCAAAGCCCTCTCGAAATTATCAACCACAGGCAATATCCCTGTTAAAACCTGCTCTCCAGCCGTTTTCGTTAATTCTACTCTTTCCTTTAAAGTTCTCTTACGATAATTATCGAACTCCGCAGACAAGCGAAGATATTTATCATTCATCTCCATCAATTTCTGTCCCATCTCCTCCAGTTGACTCTCCTCTTTCTTACAAGATTTATCCTTCTTCTTTGAAGATTCTTCATGTCCTTCACTTTTTGATTCTGATACATGCTGAGCTTCGGTCAACTCCTCTTCCTGTTTTCTTTTCTTCTCTTCTGACATATCTATATAATTTTTTAAGTTCTACTCCTGCAATTTTTATAGTAAACAAAATCTTTGCCAATAATAGGGTATGCCACATTGACAATACCGCAAAATGCCAACATGGCACAAATGTCAGCCACAAAGGTAGAGATTTGCTCATTGACAGACAAATAAATACCGCTCTCTTTTTCATCCTTAATTATACAATAATCTTACCAAAACTTCCATTTTTAGCCTTTTATTTACAAAATACCGTGATCCGCAAAACTATAAAAACCATGATTACAAATGACCAGATGATCCAATAGGATAATATCTAACGTATCTCCTGCTTTTCGAATCTTCCGGGTTAACTCGATATCCTGATTACTCGGTTCGAGATTCCCGCTCGGGTGGTTATGAGCAATAACAAAAGAACGAGCTTTTATCTCCAAGGCTTTCCGGAAAAGTATTCGCATATCGACAAGGGCTCCTTCCATCCCTCCGGAAAACAATCGTTCACAGGATTTCACTTTACAACCTGTATTCAGGAAAATAACCCAGAACTCCTCATGATCCAAATCACCTATACGAGGTTGGAGCAACTCGTAAATATCCCGGCTGGAAACAAGTGTCATCGTATCAGATTTTCCGGAAAGCCCTCTCCTGCGGCCAAGCTCAAAAGCAGCAATGACGGAAGCCGCCTTAGCAACTCCTACCCCTTTATAAACATTCATAAAATCACGAATACCAAGCCGGGCGATAGCATTTAAATCATTATTATGGTCCGAAAGGATTCTACGCGCCAAATCCAAAGCTGATTCCCCGTCACTGCCGGAACGAAGTAAAATCGCCAGCAGTTCATTCGTCGAAAGAGCCGAAACCCCTTTAAACAAAAGTTTTTCCCGAGGTTTATCATCTCCTGCCCAAGAAGATATTGGAATATACTTACCAGCCATATCCGATCATTTTTAGATATGGTAAGTTAATCCATTTTAAGAAATAAAAAAAATCCTGAGACAAAAATCTCAAGATCAGACAAATAAAGAAATGAAGGTAACGGGAAATCCGTTACCTCAATATCTTAAAACACAAGAAAAGATTATAGTTTGTTCACGTGCAAAGCCAACTTGGATTTCAAGTTTGCAGCTTTATTTTTGTGGATAATATTTTTCTTCGCTAATTTATCCAACATAGCTACAACCTTCGGAAACAAATCCAGAGCAGTTTCTTTTTCATTCAATGCACGCAATTTTCTAACAGCATTTCTCGCAGTTTTTGCATAATAACGATTGTGCAATCTTCTTTTCTGTGTCTGCCTTATTCTTTTTTCTGATGATTGATGATTTGCCATCTCTTCAAATAAATTTAATTCAACTTTCGTAGTCCGTACGGGAATCGAACCCGTGTTACAAGAATGAAAATCTTGCGTCCTAGCCCCTAGACGAACGGACCATCGTAATAATCCTAAAAACTATGTAGTCCGTACGGGAATCGAACCCGTGTTACAAGAATGAAAATCTTGCGTCCTAACCCCTAGACGAACGGACCATCGTTAAATATTTTGCTTTTTGCCCTAGTAGTCCGTACGGGAATCGAACCCGTGTTACAAGAATGAGAATCTTGCGTCCTAGCCCCTAGACGAACGGACCATCGTTTGCCTTTAGCGGATGCAAATATACGGCAATTTTCATTCCTACCAAAAAAATCCTTGCATATTTTTCCACCCCCAACCAATTTTCACGAAAAATAGAACATAAAATTATAAATACCAGCATTTTATACGGATACAGACCTTAAAATCCATCTAAATAACCTCCTGCTCGAGATTTCCAATCAATACATTTTAGCCTCTATGCAATCGCTTTTCAAATAAATACCTTACTTTTGTTTTCCAATCGATTGAAGTTAATTTTACAAATATTCATATGGCCAAACTTTACTTGATCCCGACTCCCGTGGGTAATCTTGAAGATATCACGCTAAGAGCTTTAAGACTTTTAAAAGAGGTTTCCGTCATTCTGGCGGAAGATACGCGGACTTCTGCAAAACTTCTAAAACACTATGATATCAACACACCGTTACTCTCGCACCACAAATTCAATGAACACCAACAAGTAAAAAGAATAGCAGAACGAATCCTACGGGGAGAAGATATAGCCCTTATCAGCGACGCCGGCACCCCGGGGATCTCAGATCCCGGATTTTTATTAGTGCGCACCTGTGTGGAGCAAGGCATAGAAACGGAGTGCCTGCCAGGAGCAACGGCTTTTGTTCCGGCCCTGGTGAATTCAGGTTTCCCCTGTGATCGCTTTTGCTTCGAAGGCTTTTTGCCTCAAAAGAAGGGGAGGCAGAAAAAACTAATCCTAATGGCAGAAGAAGAACGGACAATGATATTCTACGAATCCCCATTCCGTCTGGTCAAAGCCCTGGAACAAATGGCCGAATTATTCGGAGAGAATCGAAAAGCATGCGTTGCAAGAGAGATCAGTAAAATACACGAAGATTTTCAACGGGGAACCCTTAGAGAGCTGGTCGAACATTTTACCGAAACAGGTGTAAAGGGAGAAATCGTATTAATCGTGGAAGGAAAACCCAAAAAAGAAAATATAGAAGACAACACAGAAGAAGAATAAACACATGTAAGTCAACAAGCTAAAGCTTATAACGTCAGAAATCCAACATCGTAAATCTCCTTTAACCTAAAATCGTGAATCTAAAATCTACAATCCCTATGGGCTAATCCTCCGGGGCGGGGACGTTTCCGACGGTCGTGTAACGCTTTTCGTTTACTGTCCTCCGGGACTCGCTACGCTCGAACAATCCGTCGTCCGGACGTTCCGAAAATCGAACACGCACACTCGCCCTTCTCTTTAAATCTAATAGCACTTGGGGACGGGGGTAAAGTGCTATCTTTTGATTTATAATCACGGTTTAGATTGAGTCTCCAGTTCCGCCATCCTTAAATCATCAATCTAAAATCCGAAATCGTAAATTTCTCTCCAATCACAGAATCACCAAATCTCTTAATCCCAATCACTGAATCCTTTAATCCCCGAATCCCTTGTCTCTTCAAATCGTAAATCTAAAATCCGAAATCGTAAATCTCTTTAATCTCTTAATCACTAAATCATTTAATCACTTGTTTTTCCTAAATACTTCCATACCCCGGCAGCACAAACAGCTCCTAAAAAAGGAGCAATGATAAACAACCAAAGCTGGGATAACGCCTCTCCTCCTGCAAAAATAGCGGGAGCAATACTTCTGGCAGGATTAACGGAAGTTCCCGTCACAGGAATACAAACGATATGAATCAAAACCAATGACAAACCGATCGCCAAACCGGCAAAGCCCACCGGAGCTCCTTTACTGGTAGAACCAAGCACAACCAAAATAAAGATAAAGGTAAATACCAACTCTGCCACAAATGCAGGAAAAGCATCTCCATCCGCGTATACATTAGCCCCGGTTCCTTCTAATCCCATTCCGGAAGAGATAATATAAAGGATAGCGGAACCGATCAAGGCTCCTATGACCTGAAACAACATATACATACCTGCATCTCTACTGCACATCCTCCCGGATAACCATACCCCCAAAGTTATGGCAGGATTAATATGACATCCGGATATACTCCCGATAGTATATACCATGGCCAAAACAGATAAACCGAACGCAAAGGCTATACCCAAGAAACCTATTTCGCTACCGGCAATAACAGCACTACCACATCCCATAAGAACGAGAACCATTGTCCCAATCATCTCTGCCACATACTTTTTCATACCTTTCCTATTTAAGTTTTAAAAAATTAAATTTCCGGAAAGTTATAATAAAATCTTTTAAGAAGATCGCTTTATTTAAATAAAAATTTTTACGAACAGACCCATAAACGACAGAAATAGCCAAAACAAAAGCCGTTCGAAAAATAACGAACGGCTCTCTCGTGTATAAATTATACTTATTTACTAAACTTACGACCGCAGAATTTAGCATTATTTCCCAACTCTTCTTCTATACGAAGCAATTGATTGTATTTAGCCATACGATCCGAGCGACTTAAAGAACCCGTTTTTATCTGACCGGAATTCGTTGCCACGGCGATATCCGCAATCGTAGCATCTTCAGTCTCTCCGGAACGATGAGAGGTTACTGTCGTATATCCGGCACGCTGAGCCATTTCTATCGCATCCAGAGTCTCCGTCAAAGTTCCGATTTGGTTTACTTTGATCAAAATGGAATTAGCACATCCCAATTCGATTCCTTTTTTCAAGTATTGTACGTTCGTCACGAAAAGGTCATCTCCCACCAATTGACAACGATCGCCTATACGCTTTGTCAATAATTGCCAACCGTCCCAATCATTTTCACTCATACCATCTTCAATGGAATCAATCGGGTATTTTGTAATCAACTCTTCCAGATAAGCAGCTTGCTGCTCAGAATTTCTCTTGGCTCCCTGAGGGCCTTCAAATTTAGAATAATCATATATACCGTCTTTGTAAAACTCGGAAGAAGCACAATCCAAACCGATCATAACATCTTCTCCCGGCTTATAACCCGCGGCCTTGATAGCACTAATAATAGACTCCAAAGCATCTTCCGTTCCTTTTAAAGCAGGAGCAAATCCTCCTTCGTCACCAACCGCCGTACTCAGGTTCCGGTCATGTAATACTTTTTTCAAACTATGGAAAACTTCAGCTCCCATTCGCAAGGCTTCCCGGAAAGAATCTGCTCCAACCGGACGGATCATAAACTCCTGAAAAGCAATCGGAGCATCCGAATGAGAACCTCCATTAATAATATTCATCATCGGTACAGGTAAAACCTTAGCATTCACTCCTCCTAAATAACGATACAAAGGCATCTCCAAAGCATTGGCAGCAGCTTTAGCACAAGCTAAAGAAACTCCCAATAACGCATTGGCACCCAAATTACTTTTAGTCGGAGTTCCGTCCAGCTCGATCAATACACGATCTATTTCTACCTGATCCAAGACACTCATGCCCAACAAGGCATCGGCAATCACCGTGTTCACGTTATTTACAGCCTTGGTAACACCTTTCCCCCCATAACGTTTTTTATCTCCATCCCGCAATTCCAACGCTTCATTTTCTCCCGTAGAAGCTCCAGACGGTACTGCTGCACGTCCCATAGCTCCACATTCCAACATAACATCCACTTCTACCGTGGGATTTCCTCTTGAATCCAAGATTTCTCTTCCTACAACTTCTGTAATATACATCTCTTTTGCTTTTTAAGTTCATAATAAATTAGAGTCACTAAGATACGAAAAACAAAAGAAATAACCTGCATTACTTCTTACAAATTGTTTCTAATCTACCGGATAAAAAAAATACCCGAAAAGGAAGGCATCCTCCGATCTGTTCTGTCCCCTTTTCCGCGAAGAAGCATAATTAGGAAAAATAAAAAACCGCCCTGAAAAGGACGGCTTTTATATTTCGAAGTAAAAACTTACTCAGCTTTCGGAGTTTCCTCTGCAGGAGTTTCTTCTGCCTTAGGAGCCTCAACGGCAGCCTCGGCTTTCGGAGCCTCCTCTTTTTTCGTCGTACTTCTACGACGACGAGTGGTAGTTTTCTTCACCTCCTCTTTCTTCACCTCCGTGTAAGTAGTGTTATAATCAACCAACTCGATAATACACATTTCAGAATTATCACCGATACGATTAGCACCTAATTTCAAAATGCGGGTATAACCTCCCGGACGATTAGCTATCTTCTGAGCCACATCTCCGAATAATTCAGATACTACTTCTTTTTGACGAAGGTAGGAGAATGTCATTCGGCGAGAGTGGGTCGTGTCGTTCTTGCTCTTTGTCAAAAGCGGCTCAACATACATCTTAAGGGCTTTAGCTTTAGCTACTGTCGTTTTAATTCTCTTGTGAAGAATCAAAGAACAAGCCATATTAGAAAGTAGCGCTTTTCTATGGGCACTCGTTCTACTTAAGTGGTTAAATTTCTTTTTATGTCTCATTTTACTTATTCTTTGTCTAATTTATACTTGGCAACGTCCATTCCGAACTCGAGGTTATTATTCTCAAGTAAAGCTTCCAATTCTGTCAAAGATTTCTTACCGAAGTTTCTGAACTTCAACAAGTCGTTCTTATTGAATTGAACCAGCTCTCCCAAAGTTTCTACCTCAGCTGACTTCAAACAATTCAAGGCACGAACGGAAAGATCCATGTCCACTAATTTTGTTTTCAGTAACTGACGCATGTGTAATACCTCTTCATCAAACTCTTCATTTCCATACTTATCTTCGGTTTCCAAAGTAATCTTTTCATCCGAAAATAACATGAAGTGATGAATTAGAATTTTTGCTGCCTCTTTCAATGCATCTGTCGGATTAATCGAACCATCGGTTTCAATCTCGAAAAGGAGACGTTCATAATCGGTCTTCCCTTCTACACGATAATTCTCAATCTCGTATTTTACGTTCCGAATAGGAGTATATATCGCATCGATTGGAATAAATCCAATTTCAACCTCTGCCGGCATATTTTCAGCAGAAGGAACATATCCCCGTCCTTTCTGTATGGTAATTTCCATCTCCAAGGTGGTCGTGGAATCCATATTACAAATGATAAGTTCCGGATTCAGGATCTCAAATCCAGACAGGAATTGGTTCATATCACCGGCAGTAAACGTCTCTTGTCCAGAAACTACAACGGTCAGCTTCTCATTCTCCACGTCCTCCACTTTTCTTTTAAACCGAACTTGCTTCAAATTCAAGATGATCTCGGTTACATCCTCGATAACCCCGGGAATTGTAGCGAACTCATGTTCAACACCGTGAATTTTAATACCGGTAATCGCATAGCCTTCCAAAGAAGACAACAAGATTCTGCGTAGTGGATTACCAATGGTGATACCGTAACCAGGCTCTAACGGACGGAATTCAAATTTTCCGAATTTATCCGTTGATTCAAGCATGATCACTTTGTCCGGTTTCTGGAAAGCTAATATTGCCATATATATTTTTATTTTACTACTTAGAATATAATTCTACGATTAACTGCTCTTTGATGTTCTCAGGAATGTCCGTTCTTTCCGGAATGTTAAGAAGTTTACCACTCATAGAAGCAGCATCCCACTCCAACCAAGAATACTTACTGGTCTTCGAACCTCTTAAAGATTCATTGATCACCTCCAAAGATTTAGATTTCTCTCTCACACCTACGATATCTCCCGGACGTACATGGCAAGAAGGAATGTTACATACCTTACCATTAACCGTGATATGTCTGTGCGATACGTACTGACGGGCAGCGGCGCGGGTAGGAGCGATACCTAAACGATACACGATATTGTCCAAACGACACTCCAATAATTGAAGTAATACCTCACCGGTAATACCCTTGCTACTCTCAGCTTTTTCAAACAAAATACGGAATTGTTTTTCCAACAATCCATAGGTATATTTTGCTTTTTGTTTCTCCTTCAACTGCATTCCATACTCGGAGATTTTCTTTCTACGATGAGCTAAACCGTGTTGTCCGGGAGGATAATTTCTACGTTCCAACGCTTTGTCCGGTCCAAAAATGGGCTCACCAAATTTTCTTGCTATCTTAGACTTGGGTCCTGTATATCTAGCCATTTTATTCTGTATTTTAAAATTCTTAGATTAAGCTTCACGCTTATACTCTACGTCTTTTAGGAGGACGACATCCATTGTGCGGAAGCGGAGTAACATCAATGATTTCAGCCACTTCTATTCCACAAGCGTGAATAGCACGAATAGCCGATTCACGACCATTACCTGGTCCCTTTACGTAAACTTTCACCTTTCTCATACCTAAATCAAAGGCAACTTTACCACAATCGGTAGCCGCCGTTTGAGCTGCGTACGGAGTGTTTTTCTTCGATCCTCTAAAACCCATCTTACCCGCGGATGACCAAGAGATCACCTGACCGTTGGAATTGGTCAAAGAAATAATGATGTTATTAAAAGACGAATGAACGTGTGCTTGTCCCACGGCCTCTACTTTAACTAGCCGTTTCTTGTTTGATGTAGACTTCTTTGCCATAATTCAATCTCAATTCAATTATTTAGTTGCTTTTTTCTTATTTGCAACAGTTTTCTTCTTACCCTTTCTCGTACGGGCATTATTCTTCGTACTTTGTCCTCTAAGCGGAAGACCAATACGATGTCTGATTCCACGATAACAACCGATATCCATCAGTCGTTTAATGTTCATCTGGACTGAAGTTCTCAACTCTCCTTCTACTTTGTACTCACCATTGATGACTTTACGTACAGCAGCTAGTTGATCGTCATTCCAATCCTTCACCTTAGTGTCAAAATCGATGCCCGCCTTCTCAAGTATGGTCCGGGCACTACTTCTACCTATTCCGAAGATATAGGTTAGAGCTATTTCTCCTCTTTTGTTCGAGGGTAAATCTACACCAACGATTCTTGCCATAAATTTCTTTACTCTTTTTACTTAAATTAATAATCAACCCTGACGTTGTTTAAACTTCGGGTTCTTTTTGCAAATGACGTACAAAACGCCTTTTCTCCTAACAATCTTGCAATCAGCACTACGCTTTTTGACAGATGCTCTTACCTTCATGGTTCAACAATTTAATTTTTATATCTGAATGTTATCCTACCTTTCGTGAGATCATACGGTGACATGTCTACTCGTACCTTATCCCCCGGAAGTATTTTTATATAGTGCATTCGCATCTTTCCGGAGATATGAGCCGTTATAATATGCCCGTTTTCCAGTTCAACACGAAACATAGCATTTGACAATGCTTCCGTTATTACTCCATCTTGCTCTATTGAAGGCTGTTTCGCCATAATTTAATTTTAGATTTTAGATTTTAGATTTTAAATTAAACCCTTTATTTTCTAATTTACAATCCAAAATTCACAATTTACTATTCCTATCTCCTTATATACTCAAACGTCGACAAAATATCAGCACTCCCTTTACCTACCGCTACGGTATGTTCGAAATGTGCTGACGGCATATGGTCTCTGGTCCGGATCGTCCAACCATCGGACAACTGATAAACATAACGTTTCCCCATATTTATCATCGGTTCGATAGCTATAACCATTCCCGTCGTCAACTTACACCCTTGCCCCCGTTTTCCGAAGTTAGGAACCTGAGGCTCTTCATGCAAATTTCGGCCGACCCCGTGTCCAACCAACTCTCTCACGACAGAAAAACCATTTGCTTCCGCGTGAGATTGTACGGCATACCCGATATCACCTATTCGCATTCCGGATATTGCCTGCTCTATTCCTTTGTACAAGCTCTCTTGAGTCACTCTCAAAAGCTTCTCGACCTCTTCACTAACTTTCCCTACGGCAAAAGAATAAGCGCTGTCACCATAAAAGCCATTCTTTACAACCCCGCAATCAACGGAAACGATATCCCCCTCTTTTAGACACCGAGAAGACGGAATTCCATGTACAACTTCATCATTTACTGATATACAAAGCGTATTAGGGAATCCTCCATATCCAAGAAAACCGGGAACTCCACCATTTGAACGAATACAATCTTCCGCGATCTTATCCAATTCCAAAGTTGAAATCCCAGGACGTATATATTTAGATACCTCTCCTAAAGCCTTTCCAACCAAACGGTTACTTTCCCGTAATAACTCGATTTCCTCCTGTGTCTTAAAAAAAATCATGCCGCAAAAGTAATACTTTTTAATTGAAAACGGAAAATTGAAAATGGAAAATTAATAGCAATCTTCTTCATTTTCAATTTTCTATTCCTTCACTTCCAATTAATAAGCAGCAGGGCCGCCCGGAGTCTTACCTTTAATACGTCCCGATTTCATCAAACCGTCATAATGACGCATCAACAAATGAGATTCGATCTGTTGCAACGTATCCAGTACAACACCGACCAAAATCAGCAGGGATGTACCGCCATAGAACTGTGCAAATTGATGATTTACTCCGGAAATTTGAGCAAATGCAGGCAAAATAGCTACAATTCCAAGGAATATAGAACCGGGAAGAGTGATTCTCGACATAATCGTATCAAGGAACTCCATTGTTTTTCTTCCCGGTTTTACACCAGGAATAAAACCGCCGTTCTTTTTCATATCTTCAGACATTTGCATCGGATTTACTGTGATTGCCGTGTAGAAATAAGTAAACGCTACAATCATCACGAAAAACACTCCATTATACCAGAAACCGGTAAAATTGGACATAGCCGAAGCAAAGCCGGATAAAGACTCTGAATTAGCATAGTTAATCAAAGAGATAGGCAAAAGCATAATTGCCTGAGCAAAAATAATAGGCATTACACCGGCGGCATTTATCTTCAACGGAATATATTGCCGTACTCCCCCGTATTGTTTGTTTCCGACAATTCTCTTGGCATACTGTACGGGCACCTTACGGGTTCCCTGTACCAGCATAATCGTACCGCAAAATACCAAAAAGAGTAAAATCAACTCGATTAACAAAGCCACTAAACCACCTCCCTGTTGAGTCACCCGAGAAGTCAACTCCGCAAAGAAAGCAAACGGCAAACGAGCGATAATACCGATCATGATAATGATAGAAACACCATTACCAATACCTTTATCCGTTATTCTTTCACCCAACCACAGGACAAACATAGATCCTGCAGCCATAATAACTATGGACGAAATCTTAAAGAAAGCACCTGTTAACACAAAGGCCTCAGCAGGCACTTGAGCATATAAGTTGGTAAGATACGCTGAACCTTGTAAAACAAGGATAACTAAGGTCAAATACCGTGTAATCTGGTTTATTTTACGCCGACCGCTCTCACCTTCCTTTTGCAAACGTTGAAAATAAGGAACAGCTATTCCTAATAATTGCACCACGATTGACGCTGAGATATACGGCATAATTCCCAACGCAAAAACCGATGCATTCGAGAACGCTCCTCCGGAGAACATATCCAACAATCCCAGAACACCACTTTGTGTCTGTGCCTTCAACGCATTCAACATGTGAGGGTCGATACCCGGCAGTACCACCTCAGTTCCTAATCTATAAACGAGAATGAGCCCAAGCGTAGTTAAAATTCTAGTCTTGAGTTCCTCGATTTTCCAAATGTTCTTTAATGTATCAAATAACTTCATAAGTTCTTCCTTTTAAGGCATTAAATCTGGGATTTTGTTAAAGTTGCTTCAAAAATAGTAAATCTATTCTAAAAACAACTTTAAACCCCCAAATTTTTAATCTTACAATTCAACTACCGTACCGCCGACAGCCTCAATAGCAGCTTTTGCTTTTTCCGAGAACTTGTCCGCTTTTACTTCCAATTTGGCAGTCAATACTCCATCACCTAATACCTTAAGAAATTCGTTCTTAGACATTAAATTAGCTTTGATCAAGTATTCCTTATCGATTACAGTAAGATTATCTCTCTCTGCCAAAGCCTGAAGCATACCAACATTGATAGCTTTATATTCTACTCTGTTTACATTTTTAAAGCCAAACTTAGGCACACGTCTCTGCAAAGGCATTTGTCCACCCTCAAAACCGATCTTATTTTTATAACCGGATCTTGATTTAGCACCTTTATGTCCTCTTGTAGAAGTACCTCCTTTTCCCGAACCTTGTCCACGACCAATTCTCTTTGTATTGTGAGTTGATCCGGCTGCCGGTTTTAAGTTACTTAAATCCATTTTATTATCATTAAAATAGTTTGACAATCACTTTACCTCTTCCACGCGGAGAAGGTGTTTTACTTTCGCAACCATACCCAGGATCTGAGGAGTGGCTTCATGCTCCACGCTACTATTCATTTTTCCCAATCCCAGAGAATCTAACGTTCTAATCTGACGCTTATCGCTGCCGATCTTACTTTTTACCAATGTAATTTTAATCTTTGCCATCGTCATTCAAATTAACCGTTAAACACTTTATCAAGATTGACTCCTCTTTGTTGAGCTACCATCCGTGCATCTCTTAACTCTTTCAACGCGGCAAAAGTAGCTTTGACCAAGTTATGCGGGTTGGAAGAACCTTTACATTTAGCCAACACATCTTTTACCCCGGCACTCTCCAGCACGGCACGCATAGCACCTCCGGCTACAAGACCGGTACCGGAAGAAGCAGGACGCATAAATACCTCAGCTCCGCCATATTTAGCCACTTGTGCATGAGGAATAGTTCCTTTATACACGGGAACTTTTACCAAATTCTTTTTAGCAGCCTCAATTCCCTTGGAGATAGCCGTCGTTACTTCGTTAGCCTTACCTAATCCATAACCTACAACACCATTTTCGTTACCCACTACCACAATAGCAGAGAAACTGAAGGTTCTACCTCCTTTAGTAACCTTGGTTACGCGGTTGATAGCAACCAATCTGTCTTTCAATTCCAAGTCAGACGTATTATTTATCTTCTGTTCCATTCTTGCTTACGATTAAAAGTTAAGACCACCGTTACGAGCGGCATCTGCTAATGCCTTTACTCTTCCGTGATATAAATATCCGTTTCTATCAAACACCACGTTCTCGATCCCGGCTGCTTTTGCTTTTTCGGCAATCATAGCACCCAAAAGTTGAGCTTGTTCGATTTTAGTGATTTTCTTCTCTGCAATCTCCTTGCAAAGAGAGGATGCCGATGCTAATGTCTTGGCGGCATTATCATCAATCAACTGAACAGAGATCTGCGTGTTGGAACGAAAAACCGTCATCCGGGGTCTCTCTGCTGTTCCGAAGACTACCTTACGTATTCTTCTTTTTATTCTTATTCTTCTTTCTACCTTCGTTAAAGCCATAACATTACTTTTTTACAGGTGATTAAACTTTAGCCGACTTACCAGCCTTACGACGAAGAACCTCACCCACAAATTTAATACCTTTACCCTTGTAAGGCTCCGGTTTACGGAATGAACGAATTTTCGCTGCAACCTGACCGATAAGTTGCTTATCACAACTCTCCAACGTAATAATCGGATTAGACCGCTTTTCAGCAAGTACACTCACCTTAACTTCTTTCGGTAACACCAGGAAGATTCCATGTGAATAACCTAATCCAAGTTCAAGTACCTGACCTTCGGCGTTCGCACGGTAACCTACTCCGACCAACTCTTGTTTAATCGTGTACCCTTCAGAAACACCTACGACCATATTATGTACCAAAGCACGGTAAAGACCATGCTGAGCCTTATGACTTTTATCTTCGGTGTGACGTTCTAAAGTCACCTGATTCTCTTCCACGTTTACGGTAATATCGGTTCCTACATTTTGAGAAAGTTCTCCTTTCGGACCTTTAACAATCACCGTGTTATCCGGGTTTACCGTTACTGTAACCCCTTGTGGTATATCTATTGGTAATTTTCCTATTCGTGACATCTTAAGCCCTTTCTATTAATAAACATAACACAATACTTCCCCGCCTACATTCTTTTGGCGAGCTTCTTTATCCGTCATTATTCCTAATGAGGTAGATAAAATCGCGATTCCCAATCCGTTTAATACCTGTGGCATCTCGTCCACGTTGGTATAACGTCTAAGACCCGGTTTCGAAACACGTGTCAATGCTTTAATGGCGGGCATCTTTGTTTCCGGATGATATTTTAAAGCAATCTTTATATTGCTTCTTACGCCATCCTGCTCAAATTTGTAGTTCAGGATATATCCTTTCTCTTTCAAAATCTTGGTCATTTCCCGTTTCATTTTGGATCCGGGGATATCTACTACCTTATGACCAGCTCTTACTGCATTTCTAATGCGCGTAAGGAAATCTGCTATTGGATCTGTCATCTCTTCTAATTTTTTAAATTTACCAACTAGCCTTCTTAACTCCAGGTATAAGTCCGGCGGAAGCCATTTCCCGGAATTGAATCCGGCTTATACCAAATTGTCTCATGTACCCTCTCGGTCTTCCCGTTAATTTACATCTGTTATGTAAACGAACGCGACTGGAGTTCTTAGGTAGAAGGCTCAATCCAACATAGTCTCCTTCCTCTTTTAATTTGGCTCGCTTTGCGGCGTACTTTTCTACCAATTTTGCACGCTTTACCTCACGGGCCTTCATTGATTCTTTTGCCATTTCGCTTTTCTTTTAGTTCTTTTTAAATGGTAATCCAAACTCTCTTAGAAGTGCAAAACCCTCTTCGTCGGTATTAGCCGAAGTTACAAACGTGATATTCATACCCATGATCTTGTGGATGTTATCCAACACGATTTCCGGAAATATGATTTGCTCTTCTATTCCTAAAGTATAGTTTCCTCTTCCGTCCAACTTATTGTTGATACCTTTAAAATCGCGGATACGCGGAAGGGCAGATACAATAAGTCTTTCCAAAAATTCATACATACGTTCTTTACGTAAGGTCACTCTCACGCCAATCGGCATACCCTTACGCAATTTAAAATTAGAAACATCCTTGGTTGATTTACAAGTGATCGGTTTCTGACCCGTTATTGTCGTTAACTCGCTCACGGAAAACTCAAGAATCTTCTTATCCTGAATGGATGCTCCTACGCCCTGATTGATTACTATCTTCTCCAATCTGGGTGCTTGCATAACTGACTTGTATCCGAACTCTTTCATCAAAGTCGGTACAATTTCTTCGTTATACTTCTTTTTGTAATTTGGTACGTAATTCATCTAAATATTTATGATCTTTGATTCGTCATTTTATCATTAACACTTCACAAGTCGAAATTCCGCAAAATTTCAAGGCTGCAAAGATATAATTTAAAATCAGAAATCCATAATTAATTTATAATTTTTGATTTACGATCAAACATTTCGTTTATCGTAAACCAAAAATTAAAATTTCAATCTGGATATGCTTCCCAGCAATCCTCTGTTATTTCAATTCAGTTCCGGATTTCTTCGCGTAACGAACGGATCTCATTTTCGTTACTTTCTTTCCGTCCTTCGTAATTTCCGTCTCTACCCGTTTTCTTCCGACACGCGTCGGTTTTCCGGTAGTAGGATCAACCACGTTCAAGTTTGAAATATGGATCGGAGCCTCTTTTTTCACGATTCCACCTTGTGGATGAGCGGCATTGGGTTTCGTATGCTTGCTGATCATATTAATTCCCTCAACGATGGCTCTCTCTTTCTCCGGATCCACTTCAAGTACTTTGCCTTGCTTTCCTTTATCTTCGCCGGCATTTACCTGAACTAAATCACCTTTCTTTATATGAAACTTTCTATTCATCACCTATAAAATTTTAGATTATAGATTTCAGATTTTAGATGTATAGAAGCCTAAGCCTACTTTAATCTTAAATCCAAAATCATAAATCGTAAATAATTAAAGCACTTCTGGTGCCAAAGATACGATCTTGGTGTAACCTTCACGAACTTCTCTGGCTACAGGTCCGAAAATACGGGTTCCTCTCATTTCACCTGCATTATTCAACAACACACAAGCGTTGTCATCAAAGCGGATGTAAGATCCGTCCGGACGTCTGTATTCCTTGCTTACACGAACTACTACTGCCTTACTAACTGAACCTTTTTTTACTTCACCGTTCGGGAGTGCGTTCTTCACGGCAACAACGATTTTATCGCCTACACGCGCGTATCTTTTCTTGGTTCCTCCAAGTACGCGAATACAAAGCACTTCTTTAGCACCGCTGTTGTCTGCTACGGTCAATCTACTTTCCTGTTGTATCATGATTACTTAGCTCTTTCAATGATTTCAACTAATCTCCATCTCTTGGTTTTACTCAAGGGACGAGTTTCCATAATTCTCACTGTATCGCCGATGTTACATTCGTTCTTTTCATCGTGAGCAGTGAATTTCTTGGTCTTACTGACAAACTTCCCGTAAATAGGGTGTTTCTCTTTGAAGCGAACGGCAACAGTGATAGATTTCTCCATCTTGTTACTTACGACAAGACCGACACGCTCTTTTCTAAGATTTCTTTCCATACTTTATTACTTTACCGTTAATTCTCGCTTACGCAATTCCGTTAACATTCTTGCGATATCTCTCCTGACGGCCCGAATTTGCATCGGATTTTCCAAAGGAGAAACAACATGGTTCATCGTCATTTTAGTCAGATTTGCTTTCTCTGCCAAAATTCTCTCTTTCAGGTCTTCAGTGGTTAACTCTCTAATTTCTGAATTTTTCATCTCACTAACAATTTTTTGTTTTGAAACTTAAAATAGCCTCCCGACTATTCCGAATAATCACGTCTAACCACGAACTTAGTAGCGATGGGTAGCTTTTGGGCTGCTAAACGCAAAGCCTCTTTAGCTATCGCATACGGTACTCCGTCTGCTTCAAAGAGAATACGACCTGGAGTAACTGGGGCAACGAATCCTTCTGGAGATCCCTTACCTTTACCCATACGAACCTCAGCGGGTTTTTTAGTAATAGGTTTATCTGGAAATATACGTATCCATATTTGACCTTGCCTCTGCATGTAACGTGTCACTGCAACACGGGCTGCTTCAATCTGACGTTGTTCGATCCACGTACTTTCCAACGCCTTAATTCCGAAAGATCCGAATGCCAGTTCATGTCCTCTCTGGGCATTCCCCTTCATTCTACCTTTTTGCGATCTTCTGTATTTAGTCCTTTTTGGCTGTAACATAGCTCTAATCTATTTATAAGTTAAAAGACTACTTTTTTCTTTTCTTGAACCCACCCTTTTTGCCGGCTCCAGCATTCGGACGACCGCCATCTTTCGGGGCACTAATTAACGAGTTCGGAACAAGCTCGCGTTTGCCGTAAACTTCTCCCTTACAGATCCAAACCTTGATACCCAATTGGCCATATGTAGTCAATGCCTCGGCCTGGGCGTAATCAATATCTGCCCGGAAAGTGTGTAATGGAATTCTACCTTCCTTGTAGATCTCAGCTCTTGCCATCTCCGCTCCGTTCAAACGACCTGAAATCAGAATCTTGATACCTTCTGCTCCCATTCTCATGGTAGAAGCGATAGCCATCTTAATGGCTCTACGGTAAGCGACACGACCTTCCAGCTGACGAGCTATGTTATTACCCACGATCACCGCGTCCAACTCCGGACGTTTGATCTCGAAGATATTAATTTGAACTTCTTTATCTGTGATCTTCTTCAGCTCTTCTTTCAATTTATCCACTTCTTGACCGCCTTTACCGATAATGATTCCCGGACGTGCGGTGTTAATGGTAATCGTGATTAGCTTCAGGGTTCTCTCGATAACAATCTTGGCGATTCCTGCTTTGGCGAGACGGGCGTTCAAATACTTTCTGATTTTGTAATCTTCCACCAATTTATCACCATAGTTTTTACCGCCGAACCAGTTAGAAT
>NZ_UQRQ01000018.1 GCF_900543425.1 uncultured Sanguibacteroides sp.
GAATCCACAATGCTCTAAATTCTGATTTTTTCTTCTTTCTGTCACGGTACGCGTATAATAAACCTTTCTCATACGTGTTTTTGGCAACCGTCCAGACATTCTTTCTTGCTCCAAAGTTTCCTCTGGTCTGTTTTAAAATCTTTTTCCTGCGTGCTCTCGAAGCAACGGCATTTTTAGCTCTTGGCATACTTTTTTGTTTTTTGAATGTTAGCGTTCCAATGGAAACTTCTATTTAAGCTTAACATTCTGGTTAATAACTGTTTAATTTTAAATAATCTTACATGCAAAGCATCTCTTTCACGCCCTTTACGTTCGCGGGAGCTACAATTGCCGTATGAGTAAGATTTCTCTTTCTTTTGGTACTTTTCTTCGTCAAAATATGACTCTTAAAAGCATGTTTTCTCTTAATCTTCCCCGTAGCGGTCAAAGTAAACCTTTTTTTCGCGCTACTTACGCTCTTCATCTTTGGCATCTGTTCTAATTTTAATTGTTTTCAGAAAAATATAATCATAAAATATCGATCAAAATTATTTTTTAGGAGCAATAACCACAATCATCTTTTTTCCTTCCAATTTCGGAGTCGACTCTACCTTTCCGTAATCATCCAGTTCGCTGATAAAACGCTCTAAAAGATCGGATCCCTGATCCTTGAACAAAATAGAACGTCCTTTAAAAAACACGTATGCTCTCACTTTCGCCCCCTCTTCCAAAAAACCTTTGGCGTGCTTTAATTTAAAGTTGAAATCATGCTCATCTGTTTGCGGTCCGAACCGAATCTCTTTTATTACCACTTTAACACTTTTAGCTTTGATCTCTTTCTGCTTCTTTTTTAACTGATACAGAAACTTGCTGTAATCAATCACCCGACATACAGGTGGATCCGCATTAGGAGAAATCTCTACCAGATCGACCCCCGCAGCCTCTGCTATCGCCAAAGCTTCTTTCAAGGGATAAACTCCTGGTTCTACGTTCTCTCCAACGACTCTCACAGAGGCAGCTCTGATCTGCTCGTTTATTCTGTGTTGTGGCTTGTCATTTTGACCTCTAAAGCCCCTACTTTCCATTGTTCGTGCTATAATTAATCCTCCTTTATTAGTAATTATAGATAGAGTCCAACTGGGATTCTACCTCTTTATTTATCATTGTCGCAAACTCTTCCGGCGTCATAGATCCTTTATCTCCCTCTCCCTGTCGTCTCACGGAAACCCTGTGGTCATTCATTTCCTGTTCCCCGACAATCAACATATACGGGATCTTTTTCAACTCGTTATCACGTATCTTCCGACCAATCTTTTCGTTACGATCGTCTAAGACGGTGCGAATATCGTAATTATTTAACAAATTCAAAACATTTTGAGCATATTCGTTGTATTTTTCACTGATCGGAAGAATAACAACCTGCTCCGGAGTCAGCCATAAGGGGAATTTTCCCATGGTATGCTCGATCAAAACGGCAACGAAGCGCTCCATGCTGCCGAAAGGTGCCCGATGAATCATAACGGGACGATGTTTTTGATTATCGGCTCCGGTATACTCCAGCTCGAAACGCTCCGGCAAATTGTAATCCACCTGAATCGTTCCCAATTGCCATTTCCGGCCAATAGCATCCTTTACCATAAAGTCCAGCTTCGGACCGTAAAAAGCAGCTTCTCCCAGCTCGACAGTAGTATTCAATCCTTTCTCCTCGGCAGCCTCTATAATAGCTCGCTCGGCCTTTTCCCAGTTCTCATCCGTTCCGATATATTTCTCTTTATTATTCGGATCCCGTAAAGAGATCTGTGCTGTATAATCTTTAAAATCAAGAGCTTTGAAAATAATAAAAATAATATCGATTACCTTTTTAAATTCATCTTTCAACTGATCCGGGGTACAGAACAAATGAGCATCGTCCTGCGTAAATCCGCGTACCCGCGTCAACCCGTGCAACTCCCCGCTCTGCTCGTAACGATATACCGTACCGAATTCGGCAAAACGAACCGGAAGATCTTTATAAGAACGAGGTTTAAATTTATAAATCTCACAATGATGAGGACAGTTCATCGGCTTCAGCATAAACTCCTCTCCCTCCTGCGGAGTGGTGATTACCTGAAAACTATCTTTTCCATATTTCTGGAAATGCCCGGAAGTCTTATACAAATTTACATTACCGATATGCGGAGTAATGACTTGCTCGTATCCATACTTTTTCTGGACTTTACGCAAGAAAGCCTCCAAACGATCCCGGAGCATCGCCCCTTTCGGCAACCACATGGGCAAACCGGAACCCACGGCCTGAGAAAAAGTAAACAACTCCATCTCTTTACCTATTTTCCGGTGATCCCGTAACTTAGCCTCCTCCATCATCTGCACCCACTCCTCCAACATCTTCTGTTTCGGGAAAGTGATTCCGTATACGCGGGTCAACATCTTGTTGTGTTCGTTCCCTCTCCAGTAAGCGCCGGCAACACTGGTTAACTTAATAGCTTTTATATAAGAAGTATTGGGCAGATGCGGGCCACGACATAAATCCGTAAAATCACCCTGACGATAATAGGTGATCGTACCATCCTCCAAGTCATTAATCAATTCCACTTTATAGGTTTCATCCAAAGATGAAAAATGATCCAACGCTTCCTGCTTACTAACATCTATCCTGCAATATTCTTCGTTCTTTCTCGCTAACTCCAACATCTTTTTCTCGATTGCCACAAGATCTTTTTCCTGGATGGACACCCCCTCACCCGGATCTACATCATAGTAAAAACCGTTTTCAATAGAAGGTCCTATCCCGAATTTTATACCCGGATAGAGTTCTTGCAAAGCTTCTGCCATAAGATGTGCAGACGAGTGCCAGAAAGCATGGCGTCCTTCCTCATCATCCCACGTATTTAGCTTAATCTCGGCATCTGTCGTAATTCCCCGCATCAGGTCCCACGTGACACCATTTACGGATATTGACAATACCTCCTTAGCCAACTTCGGGCTAATCGATTTCGCTATGTCCAAACCGGTAATCCCGGATTCAAACTCTTTTACATTCCCGTCAGGAAATTTAATCTTTACCATTTACGCTTTCTTTTAGTTACTACTAATGTAATTTACAATTTGCAAAGGTAGCAAAAACCATCGGAATAACAAAAGAAAAAGCCCACCAATAAACGATCTTTATCAACAAAATCAACATGAAATAAAGCTCATATCTCTCTCCCGTTTTCTCCCGTATCCGAATCCTTAACCTCCAAACGACAAATTCTTTTTAAACGAAGTCTCAATGAACGACGGAACCGATAGAAAAAAATCACGGATAGTCACATCCAATAGTAGAATCTACATACGTTATTTTTAAACGTTCATTCAATTGTATACAAAATATTCCACTTATCCAAAGGCCGGTAAAGACAACCCGCAAAAGAATCTGATAAGAAAAAATACATGATTACTCCTGAGCATGGAGTTTATTGAACAATATGGCTAAATTGGTATAAATGGTTGTGTTCTGCACGGTAATATGAGAAGGGACTTTTATACGGGCCGGAGTAAAATTCCAGATAGCTTTTATCCCCCATGCTACCATCAGATCAGCCACACCCTGGGCACATTCGGCAGGTACCGTAATAATTCCTATAGCCACGTTACATTCGGCAGGCATTCCGCGAAATTGATCGATATGATAAATTTCAATATCATTGATCTTGGTCCCGATTTTGGAACGATCCACATCAAATGCTTTTTCTATATTCAATCCGAAATTACGCAGTCCTTTATCCTGAAGTAATGCACTTCCCAAAGAACCTACTCCGACGAGAAAAGCGTTATTGATTTTATTGAACCCTAAGAAATCTTCTAAAATACAGACAAAATTATCCACCTCGTATCCTACCCTCGTCTTGCCCGATATTCCAGTATGAGACAAATCCTTGGTTACTTGTGTTGCATCTATCTCCATATATTCGGCAATTCGCGTTGAAGAAACATATTTTTCCCCCTGTTTTTGTAAAGTCTTCACAAAAGAAAGATAAGCCGGCATTCGCCTTAATACAGGAACTGGAACTATTTTATTATCACTACTCATAAAGTGTTCAATAATTTCTACAAAGGTACATCTTTTCGCGAATCATCAGCAAAAAATCATCTTATTTCTTTTTTAACATTCCATATTCGTTCCCTTTATCCCCACATTCCAGACATCATGCTTCTCCCGTAAATAACCCTATCTCTTAAAATTTAATAGGGAGCAAAAAATAGTATCACATTAAATTTCCGATTTCATATTCTCCCTTACCGCGATTATTGTTACTTTTGCACGCTCAAATAAAAAGATTTTGTATTTATCATGAATTACAAAGAAACATTAGAATGGCTTTTTGCACAACTACCGATGTACCAAAGAGAAGGAAAAGCTGCCTATAAAGCCAATTTAGATAACACGTTAAAGTTAGATCAACATTTTGACGCCCCTCATCGCCAATTCAAAACCATACACGTGGCAGGCACGAACGGTAAAGGTTCTGTCTCGCATATGTTGGCATCTATCCTCCAGGAAGCCGGATATAAAACGGGATTATATACCTCTCCACACTTGAAAGATTTCCGCGAGCGAATCAAAATCAACGGAAAAATGATCAGCGAAGAATACGTCGTGAATTTCGTAAAGAACAACAAGGATCTGTTTGCTGAAATAAAACCCTCGTTTTTTGAAATGACCGTTGCCATGGCATTCAAATACTTTGCAGACCAAAAAGTAGACATTGCCGTCATAGAAGTCGGTTTAGGCGGACGACTCGATTCCACGAATATCATTACACCTTTGGTTTCTGTCGTTACAAATATCTCTTTCGATCACATGGCTCTTCTTGGAGACACGCTCGAGAAAATAGCCCATGAGAAAGCCGGCGTTATAAAACCTCAAATTCCGGTAATCATCGGCACCCGGGACGCCGCAACGGATTTTGTTTTCAGGAATAAAGCTGACGAATGTCTCTCGCCGATCGAATTTGCTTCCGATAACTGGAAGATCGAACGGGACGCCATAAATACCTATACTCTCTACCGCCGGAACGGTATCGTATTCAACATCCAACCGGATTTGAAAGGATTTTATCAAAGAAAAAACATTCCGACCGTTTTAGAGACCGTTTTAGTACTAAAAGAACAAGGATTATCCCTCCCGGATCGTTCCATTCACGAGGGAATTGCCCACACGATACAAAATACCGGCTTATTGGGACGCTGGCAGGAATTAAAAGAACATCCGTATACGGTATGTGACACCGGACATAATATAGACGGGTTGACCGAAGTGGTAACCCAAATAAATGCTTGCAAATACGAAAAATTGCATTTTGTCATTGGTATGGTCAACGACAAGGATGTCGACAGCGTCTTGCATATCCTACCTAAAAACGCTATATATTACTTTTGTAAAGCATCCATACCAAGGGCTATGGATGAAAATATCTTAGCTGAAAAAGCCCGGTCCATCGGACTGACAGGAGAGACTTTTCCGACCGTCGAAGCCGCATATCAAGCCGCACAAAAAGCAGCTTCTCCCCGGGATATGATTTACATCGGAGGAAGTACTTTTGTCGTTGCCGAAATCGTATAAAAAAACATCCGGTACATACCGGATGCTTTTTCTTGTACTAAAGAATCAATTGTAAATATTTGTTTCAATCACTTTTTCTTTTCTACTTTTTCCGCTTTTTCCGCTTTAAAAACAGCAATTACATTTCCGTCGTTTTTCAGACTTAACTTGTCATTTTTAATCACAAAACGATTTGTTTCGTCCAGTATTTTAAAAAAGGTTACTTCGATATCCATATTCGGACAAGCCATCTTTGTCGCTCCCATCTGGCTGAAGGTCAATTTATCTTCCTCCGTAGTGTAGGTTCCGAAAAAACGGTTACATCCAGCTTGCCCCGCAACCTTTTTCCCCGCCTTCTCAAAAGTGATACTGACCTGTTGGTCGCTATCTTTCAATTTTACCTCTTTACCGTTTAAACTTTCGGCAATCCAATTCACTCCCGTTAATGGTAAATTCTCTTTGGCCGATTTACACGAAACACTCCCCAATACTACCAGACAAAAAAACAAGATTTGTTTCATATTTTCATTTCTCTATTGTTTGGATACTTAATTAACCTTTGATTAGTTTTTATATTCATACAAATAATATGCCAAAACGGCCAACAATACATTTAAAGGTTCGTTTCATAAAAACGACGAAAAAAAGCTCTCGAAAAAAAAGTAAATCATTGCAAGAATTAACGAGACAATTACGGATAAAATTCAATAATAGGTTATATATTTGCAGGTATTTTGAAAACGTTTGTTTAACGATAGATTAATAAATAATTATCTACATATCAAAAATATAAAAGAACAATGTCCAAGGTAATAAAACTGAAAAAAGGCCTTGATATCAAGTTAAACGGAGAAGCGGAAAAAACGGTGATTCCCGTGGAAGGATGTAATCTATACGCGGTAAAGCCTACTGATTTCCGAGCGCTTACTCCCAAACTAATGGTAAAAGCAGGCAATGAAGTAAAAGCAGGTGACGTATTATTCTCGGATAAATACAGACCTGAAGTCCAGTTTACGGCTCCGGTTAGCGGTATCGTGGATACTGTAAACAGAGGAGAAAGGAGAAAATTATTAGAGATTGTCATAAAAGCGGATGCCGAAATCAGTTACAAGGATTTTGGCAAGGCGGATGTGAACAAATTAAACCGGGAGGAAATTATTTCCAAATTGCTTGAAAGTGGTATATGGCCTATGATCAAACAACGTCCTTACGACGTAATTGCAAATCCGGAAAGCACACCGAAAGCCATTTTTGTCTCCGGCTTTGATTCGGCCCCATTAGCTCCTGATTATGAGATCACCTTACAGGGGGAAAAAGAAGCGCTACAGACCGGTATCGATTGTCTGAGAAAGCTTTGCAATAAGGAGGTCAATCTCAACCTCCGCGAAGGAACTCCTTCCGATTCTATCCTCACGAAACTGAAAAACGTCGAGATCAACTATTTTAGCGGTCCTCATCCTGCAGGAAACGTAGGCGTACAAATCCATCATTTAGATCCGATCAACAAAGGAGATATCGTATGGGTTGTCAACATCATGGATGTAGCTATCATAGGCCGGTTATTTCTAACAGGTCATTTCGATGCCCGTAAAATTATAGCTTTAGTAGGTTCTGAAGTGGAAAAGCCGGCATACTATAAAACAATACTCGGAGCAAACATCGGTTGCATCGTAAAGAACAAATTAAAAAACCGGGTACATCAACGAATCATTTCCGGTAATGTCCTCACGGGATATAAAGTAAGTCCGGAATCATTTTTAGGATACTATAATCATATGGTAACCGTTATTCCGGAAGGGGACGAATATGAATTCTTAGGCTGGGCTACCCCCGGATTCAACAAATTCTCCATGTCCAAAACCTTTCCCTCTTTCTTGTTTCCAAACAAGAAGTACACGTTGAACGCAAATTACCACGGGGAAGGGAGAGCTTTTGTTGTCACCGGGCAATACGAGAAGGTATTACCAATGGACATCTTGCCGGTCTACCTGCTAAAAGCTGTTTTAGCCGAAGATTTGGATAAGATGGAACAATTGGGTATGTATGAAATTGCACCAGAAGACCTGGCTCTTTGTGAATTTGTTTGTACGTCTAAAACTCCGGTACAACAAATCGTGGAACAAGGTATCGAACTGATGATGAAAGAACTGAGTTAATTGACGATTTAGATTTTAGATTCTGGAAATCATAAATCATAAATTCAAAACAATAGAAAATGAACTTTTTACGAAATTATTTAGATAAGCAAAAGCCTAAATTCGAGGAAGGAGGCAAGCTACACAAGCTGCATTCCGTTTTCACGGGTTTCGAGTCTTTTCTTTTTGTGCCTAATCGCACAACCACTTCAGGTAGCAATATCAGGGATGCCGTTGATTTAAAAAGAACCATGATTATTGTGGTCATGGCCCTGATTCCGGCTTTATTATTCGGCATTTATAATGTAGGTTATCAACACTTTAAAGCTGTTGGTTCATTAGCAGAAACCGGATTTTTTGAACTGTTTTTCTACGGCTTATGGAGAGTTCTTCCCATGATTATTGTCTCTTACGTGGTCGGATTGGGTATAGAATTCGCAGTAGCACAAATCAGAGGGCATGAAATCAACGAAGGGTTCCTTGTGTCCGGTCTGTTAATTCCGTTAATCATGCCGGTAAATGCTCCGCTATGGATGATTGCCGTATCTACGGCTTTTGCCGTCATCATAGGAAAAGAGATATTCGGAGGAACCGGTATGAACATTTGGAATCCGGCTCTATTGGCCCGGGCTTTCTTCTTTTTCTCCTATCCTTCTATGATTTCCGGTGATAAAGTATGGATTGCAGGAATGCCTGACGGTTTTTCACAGGCGACACCATTGGCCCAAGCAGCACAGGGTATCCCTATGACAGCCGACTTCAGTACCATGTTCTGGGGATTGATTCCCGGATCTGTCGGAGAGACCTCGACTTTCTGCATCTTACTCGGCGCCATTCTGTTGATCGCAACAGGAATAGGAAGCTGGAAAATCATGTTATCCACCTTTATCGGGGGATTCTGTATGGCTTACCTGTTAAACCTAACTTTACCTGCAACAAACCCGTATGCAGCCATAGACGCAATTGATCATTTGGTAATGGGTGGTTTTGCCTTCGGTGCCGTATTCATGGCTACAGATCCGGTAACTTCAGCTCAAACCGAAAAAGGAAAATGGATTTACGGATTTATTCTCGGAGTAATGGCGATCCTTATCAGAACCTTGAATCCCGGATATCCGGAAGGAATGATGTTAGCCATTTTGTTAATGAACACGTTCGCTCCGCTTATCGACTGGTTTGTTGTACAAGGCAACATTAAACGCCGATTGAAAAGGGCAAAAGTCATGGTAGATTGATCTAATTCTAAATCAAAGAGAGATGAATAAACAAGGAAATACATACACCTTTATATATTCCATTATACTGGTTGTTATTGTTGCCGTTCTGCTGTCCGTGATAGCTCTATGGTTACAACCTACTCAAAATGAAAATATAGAGAATGAAAAGAGACAGAACATATTACGTTCCGTAAATATTACTTCTACCCCGGAAAATTCCAAAGAATTGTTCGATAAATACATTACCAGACAATTTATCGTCAATTCGAAAGGTGAAGAAGTAGCGGGAAACGCCTTTACGGTAGATCTTAGCAAGGAAGTGAAAAAATCGTGTGAGGAGAGGCAGCTTCCGGTTTACGTGGCCAATATCGATGGTGTAACCAAATATATCTTACCGTTGCAAGGTACCGGACTATGGGGACCTATTTGGGGGTATATTTCTCTAAATGCAGACAAAAATACCGTTTACGGAACTGTTTTTGACCACAAAGGTGAAACTCCCGGTCTTGGAGCAGAAATCACCCAAGATCGCTTCCGGCGCCAATTTGACGGAAAAACGATTTTTAATAACGGTAATCTGGTCTCCATACTCGTGAAAAAAGGCGGCGGAGCTACCGGCCCGCATGAAGTGGATGCCATCTCCGGAGGAACCATTACCTCCAAAGGAGTCGAGAGCATGCTTAAAAATTACTTAACCTGTTACGAACCATTCTTAAAAAAATAATTCTGATGAGCGAAAAAGAAGCATTATTTTCAGCCAAGAACCTGCAATTATTGTTAGGTCCGTTGAGTAAGAATAACCCGATCCTCGTACAGGTTTTGGGTATATGTTCTGCTCTTGCTGTTACGGCAAAATTAGAACCGGCCATTGTTATGGCACTATCTGTAACTGCCGTGACCGCCTTCTCTAACGTGATTCTTTCGCTGTTGAGAAATACCATTCCGACCCGTATTCGTATTATCGTGCAGTTGGTTGTGGTCGCAGCTTTAGTAATCATTGTGGATCAAATATTAAAAGCCTATGCTTATGATGTAAGTAAACAATTATCCGTATTTGTCGGTTTAATTATTACAAACTGTATCATCATGGGGCGGATTGAAGCATTCGCATTAGGAAATAAGCCCTGGCCTTCCCTGCTCGACGGTATCGGCAATGGCTTGGGATACGGTATCATTCTGGTTATCGTGGCCTTTTTCCGGGAATTACTCGGTTCCGGAACGCTTTTCGGTGTGAAAATTGTACCGCAGGCATTTTACGATATGGGATACATGAATAACGGTTTGATGATCCTTCCTCCGATGGCTTTGATCATCGTGGGTATTATTATATGGATCCATCGTTCCAGAAACAAAGATTTAATCGAACAGAAGTAGTTAACCAAAAGATAAAATGAAGATATGGAAAACCTTTTAAATATATTCATTCGCTCTATATTCATCGACAACATGATATTCGCGTACTTCTTGGGTATGTGTTCTTATCTGGCCGTGTCGAAAACCGTTAAGACTTCTTTCGGTTTGGGTATAGCTGTCGTTTTCGTGTTACTGATTACCGTTCCGGTAAACTATTTGCTGGATAACTATGTGCTAAAAGCCGGAGCATTAACCTGGCTATTAGGGGAGAGTGCAGCCAGCATCGATCTCAGCTTCTTGAGTTTTATCATGTTTATCGCTGTCATTGCCGCTATGGTACAATTAGTAGAGATGGTCGTTGAAAAATTCGCACCGGCTTTATACAATCAATTGGGAATATTCTTACCGTTGATTGCCGTTAACTGTGCTATCATGGGTGCATCGTTATTTATGCAGGAAAGAGGCTATGCCAACGTGGCGGAAGCCACCGCATTCGGACTGGGTTCCGGTATCGGCTGGCTGCTCGCTATCGTGGGAATCGCCGCTATCCGTGAAAAACTAAAATACTCGAATATCCCCGCTCCCTTGCGAGGTATCGGCATCACGTTTATCGTGACGGGATTAATGGCTATTTCATTTATGAGTTTCTTGGGTATCAATCTGTAAAACAATTCAGTGATTTAGAGATTGCCGATTCGGAGATTATAATCACAGAATCAAAAATCACGGAATCACTTCATCAGTAAATCTAAAATTAGTAAGATGACATTATTAGTAATAAATACAGCTATCGTCACGGCAGGAGTAATCGTGTTCCTTATCGTAACACTCATTCTCGTGGGTATGCTCCTGTTTGCCAAGGCAAAACTAACTCCCAAGGGAGAAGTGAAGGTCAGCATTAACCAAGGCGAAAAAGAGATAACAACGGATCCGGGTTCGACCTTATTGGCTACTCTCGGAAATAATAAAATATTTCTTCCTTCGGCTTGCGGAGGAAAAGGTTCTTGCGGAATGTGCCGTTGCCAAGTAGAATCAGGAGCAGGTTCTATTCTTCCCACGGAAACAGGCTTTTTCTCTTATAAACAGCAACACGACAACTGGCGCTTGGCATGTCAGGTTAAAGTAAAAGAAAATATCGAAATGAAAATTCCCGAGTCCGTATTGGGAATCAAAAAATGGGAATGCGAGGTCGTTTCCAATAACAACATTTCAACCTTCCTGAAAGAGTTCGTGGTGAAGTTACCGGAAGGAGAAACGTTAAAATTCAAATCAGGTGGATATATTCAAATAGATGTACCGGCTATCGACGTTGATTTCAAAGATATCGAAATAAGCGAAAAATACCGGGCAGATTGGGAGCGCATGAAGATGTTCGATCTGAAAATGCACAATCCGGAAGCCACTTACAGAGCCTACTCCATGGCCAACCACCCGGCTGAAGGGAACATTATCATGTTGAATATCCGTATCGCCACTCCCCCATTCGATAAGGCAATCGGTGGGTTTGCCCATGTAAACCCGGGTATATGCTCATCTTATATCTTCACTCGTAAACCGGGCGATAAAGTGACCATTTCCGGACCTTACGGAGAATTCTTCCTGCGGGATACCAATAACGAGATGATGTTTATCGGTGGAGGTGCCGGTATGGCCCCGATGCGTTCACACATCTTCAATTTATTTAAAACCATGCATACGAAACGGAAAGTAACCTTTTGGTATGGTGCCCGTGCTTTACAGGAAGCTCCTTACGTGGATCAATTCAACAAGATACAGGAAGAAAACCCGAACTTCCATTGGACCTTGGCTCTCGACAAACCGGATCCGGAAGCTGATGCGGCAGGAGTTGCTTACAAGCCGGGATTCGTACACCAGGTAATCTACGAGCAATACCTCAAAAATCATGAGAATCCGGAGGATATCGAATACTATTTGTGCGGACCTCCTATGATGATTCAGGCCGTCACCAAAATGTTATATGACTTAGGTGTTCCCGATGAAAATGTCATGTACGACAATTTCGGAGGATAAAGCCATAAAAAAGCCCTTGTTTCCAAGGGCTTTTTTCATTATCAATTATTGCGTTTATTTCAATTGTTTGTAATTGACCGCATAAAGGATGATAAAGAGTAAGGTAAAAAAACCGGAAGTAACGAAAGAGACCCAAACAAGCATCGAAAACCCGGCATAATAAGGAAGTACAAACAGGGCTAAAATCTGAGCCGCCGTATAAATATAAAATCCGACCCGCTTCAAATTAAACATAAAAATAGCCCCTATCAAACTAAATAAAGACAAAAATAAACCTGATAGATTGATGGCAGTCGCATGCATGTCCGTCACCTGCATAAGATCCATGCTCGAATTCATCCATGCTTTTAAAAAGCCGGAATCCGAACTTCCGGCACTTTGATACAACTGCTGCATTTCTACAGTAGAATTCTGAAGTTCTGCTGTAAATAGCCCTATCAAATTACTCAAAATACCCCAACCGCTTCCGATAAAAGTCAGGATACAAAGTACCAGTAAAAAAGTAGAACGTTTCGGTTTACTCGATTCAAAAGGATTTTCCATAGTATTCAAAATTAAATTTGAAATCAAATATACAAAATATTAGAATTATTTTACCATATATTTATAATTTGCATAATACATCAAAACAAAAGCGGCATTCACCAATAAACCTAATACATTATAAATAAGAAATACAGATACAAATTGTACTGTCGTGTAAACAAAAAAACCGAATTTATCCAATCGCCACATCCGATACGCCCCGTAAAGAGAAGCTCCGCTTAACACGAGAGAAATAAAAGAAGCCATCATTACAGTTTGTCCGGAAAGATACTCCCGAGGAACCATCCCGTTCATCCAAAACAATTGTTCTATATAACCGGACATCAACAGGCTCGCGAAGCTGATTAAAAGAGTAAATCCGCTTCCGATAAAGGTCAAAATACAAAGTACTGTTAGAAAAGCAGGCCTTTTCAATTCCCGACTTCCTCCACGTATATCCGCCCCACGATTCTGCCCTGTTTTCGTTAATTCGTATACTTCTTCAGAAGAAGCTCCGTCGGACAATTCTTTTTCTTCTCTCTTCATCATTTTCTTTTTATATTTCAACTTTCTTATTCCTTACGAATCTACAGGAGAAAGGGTTTTTAGGATTAAAAAAAAACTTGAAATACTTTGTTTACAACGAGTATTAATATAATTTTGGCAAAGATTTTAGAACGTCTATATATTAAAAATCTAAATAATGAAAAGAGATACGCAAATTTTTGACCTTATTGATAAGGAGTGTCAACGTCAAAAACAGGGGTTGGAATTAATAGCCTCTGAGAACTTCGTAAGTGAGCAAGTAATGCAAGCAATGGGTTCCTGTTTAACCAACAAATATGCCGAAGGTTATCCCGGAGCTCGTTATTACGGAGGGTGCCAAATTGTTGACCAGACAGAACAGTTAGCTATTGATCGCGCATGCCAATTATTTGGTGCCGAATTCGCCAACGTACAACCGCACTCGGGAGCACAAGCCAACGCGGCCGTGTTCTTCGCCTGCATGAAACCGGGAGATACGTTCTTAGGATTAGACCTGGCACACGGAGGTCACCTTTCTCATGGCTCACCTGTGAATCTTTCCGGAATCAACTACCATCCGGTAGCTTACCACGTGAAAGAGGAAACCGGTATGGTGGATTACGATGAAATGGAACAATTAGCCATCGAACACAAGCCTAAAATGATCGTATCCGGAGCATCCGCTTATTCCCGGGACTGGGATTACAAACGCATGCGGGAGATTGCTGATAAAGTAGGTGCCCTCTTAATGTGTGATATGTCTCATCCGGCCGGTCTGATCGCCAAAGGATTGTTGAACAACCCGATGGATTATTGTCATATCGTGACCACCACGACCCATAAAACACTTCGCGGTCCCCGCGGCGGTATGATCCTTCTTCCTAAAGATTTCCCAAATCCATGGGGATTGAAAACGCCTAAGGGAGAAATCAAAATGATGTCACAGGTAATCAATTTTGCCGTATTCCCGGGACAACAAGGAGGACCGCTTGAACACGTAATTGCCGCTAAAGCCGTTGCTTTCGGAGAAGCATTATCCAAAGAGTATACCAACTATGCCAAACAAATGTTAGCCAACTCCAAAGCCATGGCAAAAGCTTTCATGGACAAAGGGTACAAAGTTATCTCCGGAGGTACAGACAATCACTCCATGCTAATTGACCTGAGAACCAAATTCCCGGATTTAACCGGTAAAAAGGCCGAAAATACATTGGTATTGGCAGACATCACTATCAACAAAAATATGGTACCGTTCGATACGCGTACTCCGTTCTCCACTTCCGGTTTGCGGGTAGGTACTCCTGCCATCACAACTCGTGGTTTGAAAGAAGAGCACATGCCAATCATCGTAGACATGATCGACCGGGTATTAAGCAATGTCGATAATGCCGACGTAATTGCACAAGTAAGAAAAGAGGTAAACGCCATGATGAGCGACAGACCGATGTTCGCTTGGTAATGATCGAAATACGAATAAAAAAAGCTGCTTTTGAAGCAGCTTTTTTTATTCGTATTTTTGACAACCGGGACAATAATATATACTACCTCCCATATAATTTTCTTTCAATATCATCTCTCCACAAGACAAACAACGACTTCCCAGCGTCGCTTTCGATAAATGGGGAATATACCCTCCCGGTTTTCCGAATAAATCGGTTTCGGTATTTCTACCCCCCAAACAATACATCTCTCTCAATACCAACTTAATCGCATCAAACAATCTCTCTTTTTGCCCAAAAGATAAAGAAGAGACCTTACTTCTCGGATGGATCCTTGCGTGATACAGGATATCCTGCAATACCCCGTTTCCCAAGCCGGGAATCATCTGCTCGGTTGCCAAAAAAGCTTTAATACTCTTTTTTTCCTGCTCTTTCCCTTTAAACAACCCCATAAAATAAGATATATCGAAAGCATCCGTCATTACTTGAGGTTTATATTTTGCGCTCTCGTAATAAGGTTTTAAAGAACCCTCAAAATCTCCGGTCGGAAAACACCAGATTCCACCGTACATCCGGACAGAAGCAACAAGACAACTCTGATCTTCAAAACCAACCAACAACTGATGTTTAGCAGGAAGTTTCTCTTCCGGCCCATAATAACGGAGATTTACGCCATCCGTATATACCAAACGAACTTCTTCAGCATCTATTTCAACCATCCCCCCGTGAGCACATGCCCTTTTCAAGATTTTACCGGACAAACGCTTTTCATATTCATCCGTATCTCCATAAAAAAAAGTAAACCGATGCGGTGTATTTTTCACGATTACATCCGTAACTCGCTTTCCTTTGATCGTTCGGTTTAATTGTTCGGCTAAACACAAAGCTTCCGGAGCCTCTATCATTCTATTTTATCATTTAAAGTTTCAAATCAAAACTACAAAAGGAACTATGACCACTATTCTTCTGTTTTGTCGCAAGATATCTACTGAAAACAAATCAGATCCTCAGTCGAAATATTCGTGGGTAAAAATTTGGTAGCATCCCCTCCGTTCATGATGATATCCCGCACAATGGTCGAACTGATAAAGGTATGTTCCGGGGAGGTTAACAAGAATACAGTCTCAACGGAAGAGTCCATTGCCTTATTGATCTGTCCGACAGCCCTTTCATATTCGAAATCAGCTGCTGTTCTCAAGCCTCGAATAATAAAACCGGCTTCTATCCGGTTACAATAATCAACTGTCAAACCGGAATAACTTTCCACCTGAACCCGTTCTATATCCTTAAATACTTTCTGTATAATAGCAATACGAGTATCTATATCCAAAAATTCTCTCTTAACAGCATTGATACCGACAGCCACAATAATACGATCAAATATCTTCAATCCTCTTTTTACAATCTCCTCGTGTCCCACGGTAAAAGGATCGAACGAGCCTGGAAATACGGCAATTTTTTCCATTACAATTCATTTATGATTAAAAAATAAACCCTAATTTTCTCATTTGCACGCACATACAATACGATACATAAGCAACTTCCCCCACATGTTACAAATTAAAACTATTTTTCTGAATTAACAAAGAAATTGTTATTATTTCTCCTTGATTTCATTGAAAATTATTAGGATAAAAAAATAACTTTAGATATATTTGTGAAATAGAAAAATACAACACATAACAATTAATTCTTATAAAACATGGCACAAAAATTACTAATCAGAGATTTAACTCTTAGAGATGGTCAACAATCTGCTTTTGCGACACGAATGAAACAAGAGCAGGTAGACCGGGTATTACCTTATTACAAAGATGCAAACTTCTATGCAATGGAAGTTTGGGGGGGTGCCGTTCCCGACTCTGTAATGCGTTATTTGAATGAAAATCCTTGGGACCGTTTGGAAAAAATCAAAGCCGGTATCGGAGATGTTTCAAAATTGACCGCCTTATCCAGAGGCCGTAATCTTTTCGGTTATGCTCCATATACGGATGAAATTATCGAAGGTTTCTGTAAAGATGCTATCGAATCAGGGCTTGGAATCATGCGTATATTTGATGCATTGAATGACGTCAATAATGTAAAATCAACCATCAAATACGTAAAGAAATACGGTGGTATCGCCGACTGTGCTGTTTGTTACACTATCGATCCGAAATATCCGAAACTTAGTTTAATGGATAAATTAAAAGGGAAGAAAAATCCGGAACCGGTATTCACCAACACTTATTTTTTTAACAAAGCCAAAGAGATGGAAGCTCTCGGGGCAGATATGATCACCATCAAAGATATGAGTGGTTTGATCAACCCGGCCCGGATTGCAGAATTGATTCCATTGTTTAAACAAAATCTGAAAATTCCCGTAGATTTCCATACTCATTGTACTCCCGGATATGGTTTAGGAGCCGTATTAATGGCTATCATCAAAGGAGTCGATATTGTAGATACCAATATATGGAACTTCGCGGGAGGTCCTGCCGCTCCGGCTATCGAATTGATTTACATCTTCTGCCAAAAATTAGGTATTGAAATGGATGTAAACATGGAGGCCGTAGCCAAAATCAATAAAGAACTTTATACGATTCGTAAGGAACTGGAAGCTTTTGATGCCGTTAAGCAATTCCCGAATCCGTTCAATCCGCTCACGGACAAATTACCCGCGGAAGTGGATAAAGAGTTTGATAAGGCCATTGAAGCTGCAAAACGCAATGACGAAGAGGCATTGTTAAATGCTTGTCATGCCATTGAGGCCTATTTCAATTTTCCGAAACCGAACGAATTGGTTAAGAAAGCAGAGGTCCCCGGAGGTATGTACACCAATATGGTTGCTCAATTGAAACAATTAAATGCCATGGATATATTGGAAGATGCCATGAAGTTGATCCCGACGGTGCGCTTAGCTGCCGGTCTTCCTCCTTTGGTTACCCCCACGAGCCAAATTGTCGGGGCACAAGCTGTAAACTGTGCTTTGGATATCAAACACGGCAAACCCATGTATTCTAATGTTTCCAATCAATTCGTCGCTCTTGTTAAGGGGGAATATGGAAAAACTCCGGTTCCCGTTGATCCGGAATTCCGGCTGAAAATTGCCGGAACGCGAGAAGAAACGCCGTATGATACCTCAAAATACCAAATGCAAGAGAATCCCGTGTTAACGGAGTTCGGAGGTGTCAAATTAGCAGAAAACGAAAAAGAAGTACTTTTGCTCGAGCTCTTCCCGGCCGTAGCCAAAACATTCCTGACCAAACAAAAAGAAGCTCGTTACATGGCTACGCATAAGCAAGAAGAGGCCCAAACCGTAGTCGAGCAGAAAAAAGAAGAACCGATTACAGGGAAAGTGGTTGAAGCTCCCATGCCAGGAAGTATTTTCAAAATTCTGGTAAAACCGGGAGATATAGTAACGAAAGGACAAAATGTACTCATACTCGAAGCCATGAAAATGGAAAACAGTATTGCCACGGATTACGCCGGTAAGGTTAAACGAATCTTGACAAAAGAGGGATCAACCGTTGCGGCAGGTAGTAAATTAATCGAGATCGAGGTTTAAGCCTTCAATAAAATAATTTTGAAAAGAGTGACTTCCCTCTCGGGAAGTCACTTTTTATTACTACTTTTGCCGCAAATAAAAGGCAGCATGAATAAAACCAATAATCCCCGAAAACATACACCCCACAAGCCTCAAATTCGTCAATTTACGGTTGAAGAGGAGGCAGAACTCTTGTCCTATTTGTTTAAACAATTTCCGGAAAAGAGCAGAACGACCGTAAAATCCATTTTAAGTAACCGACAGGTTAATGTAAACGGCCAAGTAACGACACAATTCAACGAACCGTTAAAACCGGGAGATTACATTTCCATAAACATGGAAAAAGGTAGCGTTGAATTTTCCAGTCCGCACATGGACATAGTGTATGAAGATTCGGATCTTATCATTATCAATAAAAAAAGTGGCCTGCTCTCGATGGCTACTCAAAATGAAAAAAAGAAAACAGCCTACCATATCTTAAGTGACTACGTAAAATCCTGTGATCCCCAAAACCGTATATTCATCATTCACAGGTTGGATAGAGAAACCTCCGGCCTGATGATGTTCGCCAAAAATCAGCAAACTCAGGAAAGGATGCAACAACACTGGAACGAAATGCTTCTCGAACGGAAATACGTGGCTGTCATCGAAGGAGAACCGGAAAAAGCAGAAGATCAAATATCGACCTATCTTCAGGAAAATGAAGCCATGAATGTTTACACCTCCGATCGTGGAAAATGGTCTGTTACCCATTATAAAGTGATAAAATCCAATCGCCGATACTCCTTGGTCGAACTCGAATTGGAAACCGGACGCAAGAACCAGATCCGTATTCATATGGCTGAAATCGGACATCCCGTAACCGGAGACTCAAAATACGGTGCACACGGCAACCCGATTAACCGTTTGGCCTTACATGCCCGGCAATTAAAATTCATTCACCCTTCGACCGGTCAGGTCATGAATTTCAGAACGGATGTTCCGAAACGTTTCAGTCTGCTTGTAAAAAACCGCATGAGTAATTGATAAAACATCCGTTCAACCGGTAACTACGGACAAATCCGCTTCGATTACGTTACCGGCCAATATTCCGAATACTCTCGGACCTTGATGATATAAAGACCCTAAAGTGCAACTTTTCATTAAGTCTGACGATAAAAGAGAGTATGAAATTTCGGATAAAAACAATCTTAACCCGCATTAAACCGGGACCCGCCATAGCAAAAAGTATTGCGGTACTGCTCTCTTACCTGTTGGGAGCGTACATTACGGGAAGCTTCCATGAAGGATCCAGATACATGGGAGCAATGCTTGCCGCTATCTCCGGAATTGTAGTACTTCAAGACGATTTCAAAACATCCATTCACCAGGGATGGCTACGAGTCGCAGGCACATTTATCGGAAGTTGTATTGCTTACGCTTATCTTACCTGGTTCCCTTTTACCATTATAGGAATGGTGATCTCCGTACTTATACTCGATTTACTATGCATGGCGATCGGACTTCCAGACGGTAGTAAAATGGCCGCTATCACCCTGGTTGTAATCATGATCGTCTCTATCATGTCTCCGGACATTCCTCCTTTGCTAAACGGTCTGTTGAGATTCACGGAAGCAACTGTCGGGGCCCTGATTGGAATCAGTCTGGCCTGGATTTTCCAACACATACCTGCTAAAAAAAGCTCTTAATCCCGTTTATTTCTCATTTTGAATTATCTTTGTAAAAATCCTATATCCATGCATGCAGAATTATATTATCAAGATAAAATAGCAGAATCAACCCTACAGGTAAAAAAATTGAAAGTAACGCGTAACTACATTACGTGCACCAAAATTATACTCTTTTTACTCATCATCTACTTTTTATATTCCCTGTTTGCAACAGGAAATATTTTTGCCTTATGTACCGGAATTCTTTCCGTTATTCTCTTCATCTATATCAATTATGCGGAAACTAAATTATTACAAAAAATAACTTACTACACCGAATTACGTCATTGCGCAAAAACGGAGGTGGAGTATTTGGCAGGAGACATGACCCACTTATCCAGGGGCGACAACTTCAAGGATTTATCACATGCCTACTCTCATGATCTGGATCTATTCGGCGAAAACTCACTTTTTCAATCCGTCAACCGGACCGTTACTCCTAACGGAACTCAACAACTATCCGACTGGCTACGTTCTCCACTAAAATCAAAAGAAAGGTTGATTCAAAGACAGCAATCCGTTCAGGAGTTAAGCGAAGACCCGGACTGGTGTCATAGTTTCAGAGCCATCGGTGCCAGCCATAAACTGTCCGGTATCGCGGTAAAAGAGATACGGGAATGGTCCGAAGAGCGATTACAGCTCCCTACCGTAATGATCAAACTGTCCTATTGTCTTCCGATCGTGACAATAGCAGGCTGGAGCCTATGTCTGTTTTCAATTATACCCTTTTCTTTACCGCTTTTGCTATCATTTATTCAATTAACTATCGTACTCTCTTCCGTAAAAAAAATAAACCGGGTCCAACAACAACTGGATCAATTTATCCATTCATTCAGCAATCTCCACAAATTAATGCAACACGTTCGATCCAGGAAAAGACATTCGGAACGACTGAAAGAGATACATTACAAACTATACGAACAGAAATACAATGCAGAAGAAGCATTCCGTTCACTTCACAAAACGTCGGAAAGTTTTGACCAACGAGGCAATATACTGGCCACTATATTGTTAAATGGACTTTTTATGAAAGATGTTCATCTTATCCGCCGATTAACCAAATGGAAAGAAAAATATGCCTCTTCCATTCCGGAATGGTTAGAATCAACAGGAGAATTAGATGCACTCGTAAGTTTCGCAAATTACCGTTTCAACCATCCCGATTACATCTTTCCCGTTCCTGACGACGAGGTGATCTTGTGCGGAGAAGAGATCGGCCATCCGATGCTTCCGGTCTCACAGCGAGTAACCAACGATTTCCGGGTGACCCGTTTGCATGAATTCTATATTGTCACGGGAGCTAATATGGCAGGGAAGAGCACGTTTTTACGTACGATCGGTACAAACCTGATCTTGGCCAATTGCGGTTGCGTTGTATGTGCCAAAACATTCCGTTTCCAACCCATAGCAATCTTTTCAAGCATGAGAACAGCCGATAATCTGGCCGAAGGTACCTCCTATTTCCACGCGGAACTATTACGCTTGAAACAGCTGATTGAAACAGCCGAAAAAGAAGATAAGCTCTTTATCATTTTAGACGAAATTCTAAAAGGAACCAACTCGGTTGACAAATTAAACGGTTCACGCCTTTTTCTACAAAAATTACTGTCTCTCCCTATTTCCGGTTTAATCGCAACTCACGATTTAGAGTTAGGAAAATTGGCGGATACCTCCCCTCAACATTTTATCAACAACTGCTTTGAAATCACACATTCCGGGACGGAAATAGCTTACGATTACAAATTAAAACCGGGTATCAGTAAAACAATGAATGCTTCCATTCTTTTAAAGAAAATGGGACTGGTATAACTTTATCTTTGTCATTCCGTTATACCCAGAAAACGAAATGATATGAATACAATACGAATCGTAAGCATTTGCTTCATTACCCTCTTTTTATCAGGTTGCAAACCACAGAAAACAAAAGAGGAACAACAGCCGAAGCATACCACTTTTCCGGCACAAATCGAATTATCCGTACCACATTACTTCAACGGAGAGTTTTCGCTTAAACGGAATCATCCGGTTCTCGTGGATTGTGCCACAGGAAGCGAATTAACTATTACCATGGATAGTGTTGCGAAAGAGGTTATTGAAAAATACCGGAAAATTCAAAAAAATACAAATACAAGTATATTAGGAATATTCAAAGGTTTACTCTCTTCTTCAAACGATATAGAGAAAAGTCAAACATTCCAATTGACTCTGACCGATTTTATTCGCTTTGACACGGTAAACGAATGCGATCCGCAAAGAAAGATTATCGGAGAATACGTGGCATTGATTCCTAACCGCCAACAACCGACGGATAAATTTACCCTGAACCTCCATCCGGATTATACCTATACCTTCACCATATTCAACATGCTGTCCAACTCTACCCGGAAAGCAAAAGGGAACTGGTATCAGCTATCCGAAGATATGATCGCACTGGAAATAACACCCCTCACCAATTACCAGAACAAAGCATATATCAATTACAATACAAAAGAGCTTACCTTTATCAACAGCAAACGGATATATCACTATCAAGAAAAATAGATTCGTCCCGCGGGAACATATATTCGATCCGATAAATCGATCATAGCATTGATCAAAAATACTCCTTGATAATCGGAAAGATCCGCAACACGAATCTCTCTTTCGCGAACAACACCTTCCCGCAACAGACGCTGACGTTGGGTCCCGTTTAATAAAAAAGCAGAAGGAGTATAGAGACCGTCATGAGCCTGAAAAACAACATTTGAAAATGACGTGTCCGTTATCTGCCCGTGTTTCACGATCAAAATCTCATCACAATCTCCCCGAGCGTCTGACAATCGCATTAAAGCATCCCGGTCCGTAGACTTAAAGGGATAAACAATCTCGTTGTCCTCCACTAATTTCAAACTGGTTACTTTCCGAAAATGATAAGGAATAAATTCAATTTTCCGAATAGCATAATCATAAATAATCCGACACTTTATAACACCCTTCCGCAGATTTTCGGGAAGAATGAATTCATCCGGTACAAAAACAATTTTTTGTCCGAAAAAAGCGAAAGAGGTTTCTCTCATTCGAGCCGCATGGAACGAAAAATCACAAAATTCACCGTCAATCACTTTTATAGTTTCAATAAATGTTGGCATCCTGTTTACGATTAAAAAGGTAAATATACTTTTTCCAACACCTCTTCGTACTCACTCCGGCAAGAGCTGTTAATCGTTATTCCTCCCCCGCTACGAAAATAATGTTTTCCCTTCTTCTCCTCTATAAAACGAATCATAACGGCCGTATCCAGACGTTTCCCGTCGTACAGGCCAAAAACTCCCGTATAGAATCCCCGCTTCTCTCCCTCTGCACGAGATATAATACGCAACGTGGAAGGTTTGGGGGCTCCCGATATAGACCCGGCCGGCAACAAGGCAAACACGATATCTCCCAGAAAAGCTTCATAGTGATCCGGCAATGTACCCGCAATCTCCGAACTGACCTGCAAGATATCTCCGTTACTGGTATGTAAACGATCTATGTACCGGAAACGCTCCAGTCGTACTTGTTCCGACACCCGATTCAAATCGTTACGAATCAAATCCACTATCGTGTTGTGCTCCGAACGCTCTTTATAATCGGATAATATAATCTTCTCGGCAAAAGGGATAGAGGCATCAATAGTTCCTTTCATCGGATTGGAAGAGATCCTGCCCTCCTCTATCAACACGAAGCGCTCCGGGGAAAAACAAACAAAATTTTCCGGAATGCATAACCGATATAAAGCACGACTTTGATGAAATATCTCTACCAAAGACCAACAGGTTTCAACCTCCGTGGCCACCGTTAAATTCAACAAAAAAGAATCTCCACGCATCAATCCTCTCCTTACCTCTCTGAATTTACGTTCATACTCTTCAAAGTCAATCGGTTTTTTCATCAACGGCTTTTTTTCTCCATTAACCTTGACTGTTTCCACGTTAGAAACTCCCCGTACATCAAAAAGAATCTTTTGTTGTTCTAACGGGTTCTCGACAAAAAAACCGCGTGTCAATTCGAAGTCAACTCCGAAAAGAAAAGGACTTCCGGACGCACCTGCCCGATTCATTAATTCCCTGACTCTATTCGCTGATTCCATCATGCTCTTTTAGGTCTGCTCCTTTAATATGTTTCGGTAATACACGCTTTAAAGCCGGAGAATAAAAGAAATGCTTCAGGAACAAAACAGGTTCTGCGCCTTCTGCATTATAAAAACCCTCCAAATAACGATTAAATTCCTGACGACCTTCAGCCGCTTTTTCTCGTCCCGTATCGGTAATATCATAAAAACGGATCGTAACATTTCTTCGCGGTAAAAAGAATATGCCATTAGCCAAAACATAAAAAATCCCCTTCAAATAAGTCCATAAAAAGTCAGGAGACTCCCCGCTCCAAGCCCTGGACCACATACTTCCCCATAATCCCCGAATGCGTACGCCAATAATACGGGTACCCTCCGGTAATTGCCGGCACACCTGCCAAGCACTTTGTTTATTATAAATCCGTTCGTATCCTTGCCCGGCCAATTGACCCGCCGGATAAATCAACATACTATGATGATGGGCGAGAGCCTCAAGTACGTTTTTATAAAGATTGGCAACCACCTCTACCTCTTTCCGGCTTTTTTCCAGATCCGGAACAGATACAACTCCCATCAAACGAAATATCGGCTTCAGCACCCAAACTTTACAAAAAGCCTCCGTCACTAAAGGAGAAGCCTTCGTGTATCTATATAAATGGGCAAAAACCAATTGAGGATCAACCGTCGCTTGATGATTGGGCAAAAACAACTTCGTCGAAGAAGAAGTCAAAAGCTCGGTTCCTTCCAATTTCACTCTATACCTCAATGCCAACAGGTAACGATATATAGCAGCAAATACTCTTACCATTATTTCCGTATTTTTAAACTCTTAAATCTTTCCCTCACCTCTTTCACCCGCTTATACAAAACAAAAGTCATGAAAAAAGTCAGGATCGCTAAAAACAAAAATATATATTTGGTATCCCACAACATCTCCATCGTACCGAAACAGCCCGAGGCAAAAAGCATGAACAAAAAAGTAATCAGGTTGGAATAAGCCAGCATATCTCCCAGCTCTCTCCCTTTCACATTTGCCTGTATCCAAGCATCCAAAGGCACTTTATACATCCCGCTGCAGAAAGCGGCTAAAAACACCAATAAGGCAAAAGCAATTCCCTGCAGATTAAACAAGAAAATAATTGCAAAAGCAATTCCGGTCATGATCCCTCCCCAGGGGACCAGTCCAAGTTCTACTTCCCGGTGAGAAAATACACCGGCCAGATAACACCCAGCCCCTATTCCGACGGCAGCCAACGACATGACCATACCGGTTTCCGAATCACTCATACCTAACTCTCCCCGACAATAGACGATCAGAGTCATCTGAATCATCGAGCCGATAAACCAGAATACAGCCAATCCAATAATAATCAGATTCAATCCTTTAAAATCCTTTGCCCGGATATACATGTCCCGGACGAACTTAACCGGATTCAAAGTCTCATGACTCTCTTTCAACGGTTCACTCTCCCGGGCCCGAATCGTCAAACTACCGATCCACCCCAGCAAAGCAACCAGAAACAATAACCCGCACAACCCTAAAATACTCACACTCTCGGAAAGAAAAGCAGCTAATAAGGTTCCCGATAATATCCCGACAAAAGCAAACATCTCCATGGCTCCCGATCCGAAAGATATACCTTCCTCACCTCCGATATCTCGAATCAACCCGTATTTGGAAGGAGAAAAGAGCGCACTCTGTAATCCCATCAGCAAAATAGCAATCAGTACGACAGAGGTCGATGTCGTCAGTAATCCTATACCTGCCACCACCATAATCCATAGTTCGGCAAATTTCGCCCATACAACGATTTTACGCTTCTTATAAATTTTTGCCAACCGACCGGCTAAAGGGGAAAATAGCAAATAAGGTATTACTAAGGCGGCAGACGCTAAGGTAACGATCATCGATTCATACTCCTTTCCGACCCAAGCGATACATATAAAACATGCCAAAGTCTTCAGGAAGTTATCGTTTAATACTCCCAAATAGTTCGTAATAAAAAGAGATAACCAGTTTTTATTTTTACTCATAATCCGAATTTTATCGCATCGTTTTCCACCATTCTCCCCTAATTCCGGATCAAAGGTATTCAATTTTATCATTTAAACCGGTGAAAAAAACTAAAATAGACCTGTTTTCCCTATTTTTGTCCCTGCAAAGGAGAGCTTCAAACATGAAAAATATTCTGGTTATCGACAATTACGACTCATTCGTGTATAATCTGGTTCAACTCTTAAGAGAAAACGGGAAATGTAGATTCGACATCGTTCGAAACGACTGCATTGACTTCTCGCAACTAAGCCAATACGACGGTTTACTGCTTTCTCCCGGTCCGGGCATACCTTCAGAAGCCGGAGACTTGATTCGTGTTATCAAGCAATGTAAAACTACCCATTCGATTTTAGGTATATGTCTGGGTCATCAAGCCATTGCGGAAAGTTTCGGGGCAAAATTAGAACAATTACCTTTTCCCAGGCATGGACACGAAAGCCCTTTAATTATTCAGGATACGGAAGATCCGATCTATCGTAATCTTCCACCCCAGGCGATTATCGGACGTTATCACTCTTGGACGGTAACCCCTTCCTCTCTTCCTCCCACCCTAAAAGTTAGTGCCATCGATGAAGAGGGACATATCATGTCCTTCTATCACCCGACCCTTCCCATTCACGGTCTGCAATTTCATCCCGAATCCATCATTACCAACATCGGCCCTCTCCTTATAAACAATTGGATAGAATAATTATTAAAAAAACGACTCATTCATAAACCGAACACACTTAAACAAGGCATCTCCTCAAACTATTAAGCTCATATATTACACAGAATCGATACCCCCAATTATCCCTTTTGCTTTTATAAACATTTTATATTATATTCGTTTCGTTTATTTTACTAAAATAATTATATTATTCTTAATTCAAATATAACGGGATAATCGATTAAAAAAATTACTTACCAACCAAAAACAATAAAATGAAAAAAACATTATTTATTAAACAAGTTATTTTATTACTATTCATAACTTGTTGTAGTACTTCTACCTTTGCAGCTGTAGGAGATATAGTTCAATTAGTAGTATTGGTTTCTCCAAAAACAATTACACATCATGCCCAAATTACAGCAACATCCAGTAATACGAATGTATGCGAAGTAGAAAAAGACGGTAATTTAGATGTATCGGGTGAATATGAAGAGCAAAGATTCAAATTAAAAATCGTAGGAGAAGGGGAGTGCACTATTACCATAATGGTCAATAAAGACAATTACATATCACAAGAATACAAAGTTAAAGTAAAGAGTAATGACAATATTGTACAAATAACCGTCCCCTTCAGATTAAGACTGATTTCTAAATCTTTCCTTGAAAGAATCTGGGAATTTTTTATACCGGAAAAAGAGATCCCGTACAGGAAAGAATCGGATACATTTATCCCGCTATATGATCAGGTAATCATATGAATCTTCGAAAAAAGAGGTGAAAATAAATCCGGTAACAAACGACAAGAAAATGGGTATACTTGGTTCTAAAATATAAAATAAAGAGAGAATATTTCCGATTGCATATCGCTCCGCATCCCCTGATAGCTTACCTTATCTTTCAACACATGCAGTCCCAATAGTGTAAACATATCATACATTTCATGTTAAAGAATTAGACAACTAACCCATATTTCGTAAACACAACACCCTTATTATCAATCAACAACAAGAATAGCACAACTTTTGATGCAATTGTACGATAATTCAGGAACACATACACTATAGTTATAATTGCATATGATCAACTTTACTCGTATACTCAGGACAACCTTCCGTAATAAAGGATTGACATGGATCAATATTACCGGCTTAAGCCTGGGATTGGCTATAGCTCTATTTTTATTGGTATACCTCAAATTCGAGTTTTCATATGATAAACACTTCAAAGATGCGGACCGGATCTATAAAATATTGTGTGCATGGAAAGAAAGCGGACATACAGAATATTACGCGACCAACCTCGACCTTTTAGCCTCCAGATTAATGAAAGAGGTTCCGGAAGTAGAAACTGCCAGCAGATTATATAATCCTAATACACTAAATTTAAGAAACAACGAGGGAGAAAAAAACAGCGTAAAAGCATACATGGTAGATTCGACATTCCTGCAGATTTTCAATTTCAAATTTTTAAACGGACATCCGAACGGAGCACTGGACGAGCCCAACACTTGCATTATTACCCGTTCCACGGCAAATCGTTTTTTCGGCACAGAAACCGATCTTATCGGAAAAAGTTTAATAGACGATGATAATAAATCAGTACTGAAAATAGTAGCCATCATAGAAGATATACCGGCTAATACACACTTTAACTTTGATTTGATTACCAAATTACCAGCATACGATTGGTACGGTCTAGCCTATCATACCTATATCAAATTCCGTCCGGGAATAGATCAAAAAGCAGCTATCAGCAAATGCAACGCGATAAATAAAAAGTTACTAGAAACAAGATTCATCTCCAACAACTATGAGCTCGGAAGCTCAATGGAACCCTTATTGGACATTCATATCCGGACGAAAGCAGATTATGATTTAAAACGCAAAGCGGATAAAACAAATCTTACATTCATCATTCTGGTCACGCTGTTTATCTTGGCGATAGCTCTCTCCAATTTTATCTCCCTTTACATCATTCAGGGAGAAAAACGTTCCAAAGAAATCAGCATACGTAAAACAAACGGGGCGAGCCGAACCAATATTGCCTGTATGATATTCGGAGAAACCTTTATCATTACATCCATCGCTTTCCTGATTGCCATTATATTATATTTCTCTTTTTCAAGTAGGTTTGGCCTATTGCTTAATTTCAATCTGCCGGAAGAGCTAAGTATAGGTTGGTTTATGTGGGGTAATTTTATCCTACTCTTCCTGTTAGTAGGTTTTATTGCCGGCAGTTATCCGGCCTATTACCTGTCTCGCTTTAATCCCGCCGAGTTAATTTCCAAATCAACATTACGAAAATATAAATTAACCGTAACCTCTGTCGTCATACAGTTCGCTATCGCCATATTTTGTATTTCAGCCTTGCTTGTTGTTTGGCGACAACTGAATTTTATGAAAGCTATGCCCCTGGGATTTGAGACCGAGAACATATTGAAAGTAAAAATCGCCTCCCAATTATCCCAATACAACGGATTATATTCCGATCTGTTACAATACCCCGAAATAGAAAATATAGCTATTAGTCAAGAAGATCCATTGAATGGATGTAGCGAAGAAGGTATCCGAAAAATGGGACAATCCGAAAAAGAGGAATTAAGTATATGTAATAGAAGAACGGGACCCGGTTATTTCAGTCTATTCCGGATTCCGATTTTAGAAGGTCGCGATTTTATCCACGAGAATCGGACAGACTCCAAAAGCCTGATTCTGACGGAAACAGCCGTGGCAGATCTCGGATTAAAAGAACCTGTAGGACAAAATATCATTTTCAACGATCAAGTTTTCAAAATTATCGGAATAGCCAAAGACATAAAAACATCGGCCCGGGAAAAACCCGAGCGGTTAGCCTATACGGCTTACGCAACGACCTATTGGACTCTCGCGGTAAAGTTTAAACCCGGTACCTACCAGAAAACCAAAATGAATGTCAACAGCGTTCTAGAAAAATACTTTGGCAAAACACCCTATACGTTCATCCTCATGAGTGATGCTGTTCTATACCAGTACAAGCAGGATGAGATCACATCCCGCATTCTAATAAGCGGATCGATTCTGGCGATAACCTTAGCTTTACTCGGTTTATTGGCCTTAAGCGGATTTGTAACCCGCCAGAAGCGGAAAGAGATCAGTATACGCCGGGCAATGGGAGCCCAGATAAACGAGATCATATACGATCTGAACAAATACATCCTGCTTCGAATACTACCGGCATTCCCCATCGGAATTATCCTGAGTTATTTTGTTATGAGACATTGGTTACAAAATTTCGAATACTCCATTACCCTAAGCTGGTGGATTTTCGGCATTTCCCTACTACTCATGTCAATCATCGTGTTGTTGACTACATTGTATCAATGTATCCGGTCGGCAACAAGAAATCCGGTCGAAGCGCTAAAAAACGAATAACATCTTTTAATCCTCTCATGCCGACTTCCCGGATGCTGAAACGAAATCATCCATTAACTAATTTCTGGCTATAAAAAGAGGTTTGGATTGAGACTTGCTTCGATCAAAACCAAACCAGTACGTTTCAGTTTCAAAGGGCAGACGATAAAGACGCATAATTGCGGTCCACTCTCCCGACAAGACCCGGAGATCTGACGGTAAGTTTCCGTTCCAGGCTTCCAAACGTCCACCAGGCTCTTTCGTGAACGGTATACCGGAAGCGATCCAGGCCACGGATATTTCAGGCAAATAAACCGTGTAGCGCTGACGGCAAAATTCATACAACAAAGTTCCTCGTTTTTCCAGACTCAACGGTTGTTCCAATAGATCCCGTTCTTCCAGCCAAAACAGGAAATCACGTAAGAATAAGGGTTGTTCCACAATTAATTTACGCGTGACGGGTTGCCAAGCCAAAGCATTGTAAAAACCATCGATCACACGAGAAAGCAACCGTGCTTCCCTCAAATCTTCAACGGTCATGGCTGACGTTCGTAATACCTCGTAAGGAGGATCCTCAGCGTAAACGATTCCCCACTCTTCCGCTTTTTGCCGCATAACGGTCCCCGGCAACAACTTTAACAATTCCAATTGAATCTCTCCCGTGCCGAATGAAGCTAGCGTGCGAACATCCTCAAACATCTCTTTTAACGAATAAAGAGGTAATCCCGCTATTAAATCCGCATGTACCACAAGATTCGGAAGCGAAGACAAATAACGCAAGCCCTCCAATGCCAATTGCAAATTCCCGATTCGCGTACAGGCCGATAACACCTTTTCCCGTAAACTTTGTATGCCCGCTTCCAGATGCAGCAAACCATCCGGCATCTCCTTTAATAAAGACATCACGTCTTCCGACAAAAGTGCCGGGTGAATCTCCAAATGAAAATGCAGTGTCCCGGCATATTCCCGAAACAAGGACAAAAGCTCTATAGCCCGACGTGAACTGCCATTAAAGGTTCGGTCCAGTAACCGAACATCACGGACTCCTTTCGCCCGAATCAAATCCAATCGTTCCCGAATTCGCTCAACCGGTAAAATCCGAACCGGCTTTTCTCCTCCACTCACGCAAAAAGCACAGGTATTAAAACATCCGCGCGTCGTTTCTAACTGTACAAAAGGCTTACTCCAATCAAAAAAACGACTTCGCTCGGGTATGTTCAATTGTTCGAAAGCCTCGACTTTAGCTATTCCGTTATCTCGATAGATATTTTCCCGATCCAACCAGCATAAACCCGTTACACGATCCCACATAGCAGGTTGATCATAGACCGATAACCACTCGTGAAAACCGAGTTCCCCTTCTCCCCGGAACACACAATTCACAAATGGAAACTTCCTCAGATAGGCTTTATTATCTCCCAGCATCTCAGGCCCACCCAATATAACCACACAATCGGGTAACAAAGCCTTAACCCGAATAATGATTTTATGCAAAACCTCACGAGTAAATAACCAAGCAGTTGCCGCAAGCACTTGAGGATTATGACCGACTATTTCCGCCACAACACTCCCTACATTCGAATTTATTGTCGCCGAAACCTTCACCCACTCAACCTCGTTCTCCGTTCCCGTCACTTGAGCATGAATCGCAGGCAAGGCCAAAGAAGAATGTGCATAGGAAGAATTCAGATCCAACCAAAGTAATCGCATCATTTCGTTTTTATTTAAAACAAAGATAAGAAAATTTGAAAGGCAAAGCAGAATGTTCTTTACCGGATATCAGATTTTACCCGTCTCAACGATAACCTGGGATCGTCAGGTGCAATCATTCTAACAGTATCCGGAGTAATGGATTTAGCTTTCACGCCTTTCCAGTAATTGATAGAAGGTACGACTCGTCTTATGTCATTAAGAGGTATCAGTCCATATCCCACCTCTCCCGCTGCAATCTTTCCTTTATCAAACTCAAATTCCTGATTACCAACTTCTTCCATCTAATCAAATCCAACCAGAGAGGGACTCATTCCAATAATCCCCGGTTTCCAATTCTGTTGCATCAATTATTTTATCTTTTCGTTACTGTACAAAGATAGACAATCCCCAAAAAGCACGATACATTTTCCCCACAAAAAAGCCATTCGTTTTGATGAATGGCTTTTTTGATTACAAATTAAGAATCTCTCTATCTCACACAATTTTTATTTTGTTTCATACACGTGGACATCCATCTGCGGGAACGGAATATTCAGATTTTCCTGAGCAAAGGTCTTGTAGACTTTTTCGTTCATATCAAAAAATACTCCCCAATAATCGGAAGCATTCACCCACGCCCGTACCACGATGTTTACGGAACTATCTCCCAAAGAAGTGAGAGCTATAAAATAAGCAGGGGTTTTGAGCACTCGGGGATCTTCGTCCAACAACCTCCCTATTACTTCCTTAGCTTTATCATAACTATCCCCGTATGCAATTCCGAACTGCCAATCCACACGCCGAGTCTCCTCTTTGGAGTAATTTTTCATGATACCGGTAGACAGGCCCCCGTTAGGAACAATAATTATTTTATTATCTGCCGTCGTTATAATCGTATTGAAGATCTGTATTTCCTTTACCGTACCGCTTTGCCCCTGAGCTTCGATAAAATCCCCTACTTTAAAAGGTTTGAATAACAAAATCATCACCCCACCGGCAAAATTCTGTAACGTACCGCTCAATGCCATACCAATGGCAACACCGGCAGATGCAAACAAAGCTATAAATGAACTGGTTTCTATTCCCAACACTCCGATCACGATAATAATCAATAACAGATTCAACGTGATACTTACCAAACTTCTCACGAAAGAAGACAAGGAAGCCTCTACCTTTCTTTTTTCGAGGATAGTAGACAATAATCGATTCAATTTTTTGACAATCCAACGCCCTACAAGGAAAACGACTAATGCAATTAATAACTTTGATCCCAAAGATACCCCTAAATCAATCACTTTAGTTAAAAAAACATCCCATGACATAGCTGATGTCGAACCTAAAAACTCATTCATAATTTAATTTTTATTTCATTAAACTTTCCAATATTTTACAAATATACAAACCTTTATTTAAAACAACAAAATAAGATTATCGTATCATATCACCCAATTCATACTCCTTACAACTATCAAAAAAAATAACAGACAGATCATTAAACACCCCATATCGATTCTTAACAAAAGTAACGGCCTTATCCGGATCTACGATCAAGTTCCTGTATTTTACCATAATAGCTAATGATTCCCCTATTCCGGATAAAGAAGCGTAACGACACAATCGATTCGTAATTATAAAATGCCACAAAAAACCTTTTATCCTGGGAGGAAGTATCGCGTAATGTCTCAATAAATTCCAATAAAATCCCCGTGCAAAGCATTGCAAAGACTTACAGGTATATCTTTGAAAATTAACAGCCAAGAAATGATCAAAAAAGATATCCGTCAAAACTCCGGAATAACGCCCGAAATCAGGTCTCAATAATGAGACAGCTTCCCGCACCGAAGGATGCTGATCCGCGTATTGATCCATCCTACGATGTAAGGCAATACCTTCGCGCACGCGTTCCGGATACCGATCATAACTCCCTTTCACCGCATCTCCGATAAAATTTCCAAGCTGAACGTCCTTATTTTCCCCGGAAAAAAGTATATGGGCCAAATAATTCATCTATTCGTCAATTTCCATGTAACGACAAAAATTTTCCAATACTTTTCGGGAAAGCCGTTCCATACATTGGGCGGAGTGCCCGGAAACCCGATCCGTAAATAAAACATTATCCAAAGACAACAGAGAGCTTTTTAAATCTCCCATTCCGACTTGATCACACATATAAAAATTTCCGGTTCCCTTTAACCACTCCACCAAGGCCTCCTCATCGAAAGTGGGTCCTACCGAAGTATTAAAAAATATCTTTCCCTCTCCAAGAGCAGCAAACTCATCTTTTCCCAAGACAAAGGTATTTCTCGGCAAGCAAGTTCCCAAAATATCCACCTGCTGTAACAACTGGTCTAAAGGCAGATAAACCATCCCTTCCTGTTCCGCCTCCTGTTTACGATGGCGATTATGGTAATATACTTCCGCACCTAAAAACTTTAATCCCTTGGCAATCATATTTCCCGTTCGTCCCAAACCTACTATCCCGACTTTCAACCCGGTCAACTCGTAAGCCTCTTCTCTCCACCGTTGTCGCCCGAAACCGTGCAACAGTCTAACCAACTCACTAATCACGTATTCGACGACTCCTTCATCCCCATAATCACGAATTCCAGTCACGACAATTCCACGTTCCCTGGCGGCTGCAATATCGACATTAGCACTCTGTTCGCTATACAAAGTACAACACATTCCGATATAACGAATAGCAGGGCATGCTTCTATCACTTCCCGGTCAATCCGGGTATTATAGGACACCAAAACGCCCTCGGCATCACCGATTCGCTCAATAAGGATCTTATTATTCTCCGGGATATTCTTATACTCCTCGACCTGACGGACAAGTTCTCTCAAACGTTGTACAGCCCATGGTCTCAGTCCGGTAGAATCTACGATCACAATCTTCTCAAACATACTTTTTATATTAGATAAGACAAAATTACAAAAATCCTTGATGAAAGAGAATCGTTTTTAAGAATGAAATTTATTACATTTGCCCTAAACCTGCTACCAAATCATGAGACACATACTATTTATTGGATTTCTATTCATATGGGCTACTTTTTCTTCTTGCAGTACAAGTCGACAATTAGCCTCCAATAAGCAACAAACGGCACAACTGTCCCGGAAACTCGGTTTTACCGTAAGCCGGAAAGACGATTTACGTCTATTCGAAGAGGTTTCCACCTGGCTAAAAGTACCTTATCGATACGGGGGTACCACTCGGACAGGAGTCGATTGTTCCGGTTTTGTCGGAGCCGTTTATAAAAATGTATATCACAAGAAATTAGAAAGAACCGTTGCCAACATTTACCAAAAAGATTGTCGCCGTATCGGAAAACACAAACTAAAATCCGGAGATCTACTCTTTTTTACCCTTTCGAAAAAGAAAAAGAGATTAACTCATATGGGAATCTTTCTAAAAAACGGTTATTTTGCCCATGCCAGTGTATCCAAAGGTGTCATCATCAGCCATTTGAACGATCCTTATTACAAAAAAGGCTGGAAAAAATCCGGGCGAGTATGGTAATTTCTCATGTATTTTCTCTATCAACACAAAAAAAACAATGCTAAATAATGATCGGAGGTTCCTGATCTACATTCCATTCCACGTCCACCGAAAGATCAAACATCAAATTCATCTTCCATTGACCTCCGGAATCCTCCGTGTTAATAATAGCGGTCAATTTAGTTATGGTATTCTCTTTTAATACATATTTCGGAAGTCCCAATGTAATAATCTGCCCGTTATCCAAAGTGAAATGAAGAGTGAAATTGGACTGATTGTTCGCTATGGTCGGTAAAGAAACGGATGTCATTAATATACTATCCTGTACGGTAGAGAAAGTGAACGAATTACTGTCACTCACGCTAATCACCGGATTATTCAAGTATTCCCCCGTCATATTAAACGAACCGTAAGTATTCGTTGTTTCCAGTTCTATTTTTGTTACAACCTGAGGAACGTCTTTCAATGTCAAGACAAACATAGAAACTTTTCGCGCTAAGGTCAAGTCAGGAACCTCTTCAAGCGCAGCCCCCAAAACAACAGGAGATGTGATTCCATAGAACAAACGGGGAGATTGAGCTCCATCGGTAATATTTGCAATAATATTATCCATCGTATTCCCTATGGTTACTCCTTCCAATGCAGCATCTTCAAAAGCTTTACCCGATTCCTCCAACATATTTCCAACTCCAACGATCCGATAGGTTCCGACCGGCAATTCGTCCACTGTCAATGATTTTTTAGTCGTAAAACCGGCAGGAGTGTCCTCTGTACTATTTTCCAGGGCTTTCAACTGAGCTTCCGTCAGCACAAGCTTTTCATATAATCTATACGTTCCGGAACGATCCAATATAAACACCAGAACATTTAAGGATTTCACGTAAGAGGTTAACTCATCGCCCACGACAGTACCCACTCTTCCCGTAAGAGTTAATTTCAGACTACGATCCCTCTTGGGTACATAATTCGAATCGTCGTCACTACATCGGGAAAAACTCAACGTCATCAAAATCATTAACAAAAGTAGAAAAAACTGTTTCATATCTCCATCGTTTAATTCATTCCATTTTTCTTTTTATAGCGCAAAGTTCAGTCGTTTTGTTCCATAAAACCCGATTTATATATTATTCTAACAAGAAGTTTCACTACTTTTGGATATAAAACAAAAAACTACTATATGAACGGGTTATTTATAGGCTTATCCACCATAGATCTGATTTATTACGTTGAAAGAACCATACATGCCAATGAAAAAGTCAACACGAAAGAGGTATTGATATCCGGCGGCGGACCTGCCTATAATGCCGCTATCACATTTTCGGCATTAGGAAATGAAAGTCTGTTGATTAGCGGAATAGGTCCTTCTCCTCTTTCGTCTATTATTCATAAAGAACTAAAGGACTTCCGTATCTCTTGTACGGATGGCTTTAAAGATTCCTGCCAGACACTACCCGTATCCTCCATCCAAATCACTCCCGACGGGGAACGAGCCGTATTGACCAATTCCGGTCCACGTTCTCTACAATCGGAACTGCTACCCGGAAATATTCCTCCCGATACTCGCGTTTTGTTGACAGACGGACATTATTTAGAATCGGCCATACATTTTTCTCAAATAGCTTATCAACAAAAGATACCGACAATCTTAGACGGAGGAAGCTGGAAAAAAGGAATGGAAAAATTATTACCATGGATAACCGTCATCATCTGCTCCGATTCGTTTCGCATTCCTTTCGTTGCAGATAATTATGGGGAAAAAAAGACCTATTTGAACCACGCTGGACCTCAAAAAGTAGCTTTTACGCGGGGGGAAAACTCCATTCTGGCTTTCGAAGACGACCTGCAAACAGAAATTACCGTTCCCGCTCTTCCCGTTGTCGATACCTTAGGTGCAGGAGATATTTTCCATGGGGCTTTTTGTCACTACTATATCGGACATTTCAATTTTTTAGAAGCTTTGAGGCAAGCCTCCGAAATAGCCGGTCTTTCTTGCAGGTATAAAGGAACCAGAACCTGGATCGATCAATTAAAAAAATAAACAGGTCAAAACCGGATTGTTTCGACCTGTCCTCTCGATTAAATAAATAAATTCACGTTTGCCTCCTCCGCTCTTTCCAAATAAGTCGCCACTCCTCCTACATTCACCCCCTCTAACAACTCCTCCGGTCGTATCCCCATGACATCCATTGACATTTGGCAAGCAATAAACTCCACTCCGCTTTGCCGGGCCTGTTGAATTAAACTCTCCAGGGAATCGATTTTTTTGCTCTTCATAATTTTCCTCATCATCCAACTTCCCATTCCCCCCATATTCATTTTAGATAAAGAAAGCTTTTTACTACTCGAGGGAAGCATCCAACCGAACATCTTCCCAATCCAATCCTTTTCTGTTTTTCCCGGATGCTCCTTTTTGATTACGTTCAATCCCCAAAAGGTAAAGAACATCGTCACTTTACGTCCCGTCGCAGCGGCTCCATTGGCAATGACAAACGATGCAATGGCCCGGTCCAGATCGTCACTAAAAACAATTAATGTTTTATTCTCAGACAAATGTTTTTCTTTCTCTTGAGATGATTTACCTTTTTCAACAACAGCCGTGATAACACCTTTTCCCTGCTGCAAACTCACCACCTGATTTCCCGTCATTTTGGCCCATGAAACGACATCCCGGTAAAAACCATTGTCTGTCGCGGTTATCTCCATCCGCTCTCCCTCCTTCAATTGCTCGATTCCCCCTTTCAATTTCATGACAGGCCCCGGACATTGTAATCCGCAAGCATCTATCGATACTGTTTTTACCTCTTTGGCTTCGGTTTTTTCTTCCCTATTTGTCTTTATCTTCTCCTGCCCCCGACTGCATTGCTCTTGTACAGCCATCCTATAAGTTTTCAAACCCCCGTTCAAATTCATGACCCGGAAGCCTCTTTGTGAAAGAATCCGGGCAGCGATATATCCCCTGAGGCCTATCGCACAAAAAACAACAACCGGCCGATCCGGTATAATCGAATCTACCTCCTGTCTCAAATGATCCAACGGAATATTTATAGCCCCGGGAATACTCCCTAAGGCACATTCATCCGATGTACGAACATCGATCAAAATAAACTCCTCTTTCCGGGCCTCTTTTAAGTTTTGCCATTCTATGGTTTGTACTTTTCCGCTCCATAAATTATCTGCTGCAAATCCAGCCATATTTACCGGATCTTTAGCGGAAGAGAATGGCGGCGCATAAGCTTGTTCCAACTCCATCAAATCGAATACGCTACCTCCATTACGTATGACCGAAGCCAACATCTCCAGTCGTTTATCGACTCCCTCGTAACCAACGACCTGTCCTCCCAATAAACGTCCTTCTTCCGGAGAGAAATTAATTTTAATCGTTAAGGGCATAGCCCCCGGATAATATCCGGCATGGGAAGAAGCATGTACTATCACATTCTGATAAGGGATATGATTTTTTTCCAGCAATTTAGCCGAAACGCCGGTAGTGCCTACCGTCATATCAAACACCTTGGCAATAGCCGTATTAATGGCTCCTTTGTAGGGATATTGATTTCCGTACACGATATTATTAGCACATATCCTCCCTTGTTTATTCGTCGGACCGGCTAAAAAAGACAACGAGGGACGCCCTGTAACGGGACTCGGAAACTCAATAGCATCTCCGACAGCATAAATATCGGGATCGGAAGTCTGTAAATACTCGTTTACCCATATTCCTCCGGTCTCTCCAACCCTTATGCCCGCCTTTAAGGCCAATCGATGATCGGGACGTACTCCGATGGAAAGCAATACCAACTCTGTTTTCAATCTCTCCCCGCTCCTCAACGTAACAAGGATTGCCTCTCCCTCTCTTTCGAAAGAAACCACAGCCTCTTCCAGTAATAAATTCACCCCCTGATTCCTCAACTCTTGGTGAACAAATGTTGCCATCTCGTAATCTACAGGTGTCATAACCTGATTGGCCATTTCAACGATGGTCACCTCAATCCCTTGTCGCTGGAGATTTTCTGCCATTTCCAAACCGATAAAACCGGCCCCGACAACTAAAGCCCGTTTCACGGCATGTTCTTCTATAAACGTTTTTATCCGGTCCGTATCGGCTACATTACGGAGGGTAAATATACCCGGACTCCGGATACCATCCAACGGAGGACGAACCGGTTCCGCTCCCGGAGAAAGAACTAATTTATCAAAGGTTTCTTCATATTCTTTTCCGGTTTCAATATCCTTTACAATTATCCTCTTAGAAGCCGACAAAACATCCGTAACTTCGGACTTTACCCGCACATCTACCCGAAAACGGGCAGCAAAACTCTGAGGCGTTTGCACGAACAACTTGGAACGTTCGTCTATCACATCCCCGATATAATAAGGCAAACCACAATTAGCATAGGAGATATACTCCCCCTTTTCCAAAAGAATAATTTCTGCCTCTTCATCCAATCGACGCAACCGGGCTGCCGTTGATGCTCCCCCGGCAACACCCCCGATAATGACATATTTCATAAATTCCTTCTCTATCTATAATTTACAAATACTTTTCTACAATCTGTTGTAACTGGTTGGCCGGAACCACACCGTTATTACTCCACAACATCCGTCCCTGCTTAAAAAGTATTAATGTCGGCACCGATTGTATATGATAAGTATAAACAGGCTGGCGATTAGCCGGAACGTCTACATCCACCTTTATAATTGTAATCTTATCGCCCAATCGCTTTTTCAAATCCTCTAAAATAGGATGCATCATCTTACAAGGACCACACCAGGTCGCGTAAAAATCAACTAATACCAATTTGTCACCTTGAATCAACTCATTAAACTTTTCCATAACCTTATCTAATTTAAATTTATTATATCAAATACATAAACATACATTTATATGTTTAGATGAAAAAATTATTCCGAACATTTCATCATACACCGCATGGCATTCGTAATGCGGTCATCTGCCAATCGATAGTATGCATTCCGTCCCTCCCGGCGAATTAATAATATCCCTTTAGCCAACATATCCGTCAAATGATGCGAAATCAATGCCTGACTACACTCCATTCTTTCACAAATCCCAGAAACACTCAATTCGGCATTTCTGGAAAGCAAACATATGATATTCAGTCGATTCGGATGAGATACGGCTTTCAATACATAAGCCATCTTCTCCAATTCTTCCCTTGTTAAACAATGTTCCATCAGTATCTTCTTTTTATTTACCATACAAATATATAAACATACATTTGAATATACAAATAAACGCACGAAAAAATGTATGCCGATTACACCTCAATGATAGCATCTAATTGAAAATTAAGATGTTCATCGTATTTCACGTAGCCCAATTGATTACACAATAATCTTGTCCCCTCTATTTCAACTTCAGGCATATTGGCATGGGAATGTCCATATATCCAATAATCAATCGGATATTTTTTTATGAAATCCTTCAACTCCACGACAAAAGCAGGAGTTAAAGCTCCGTCTTTAAACCGAGGAGAATTACAATAATAGGTCGGAACATGATGAGAAACCACGATTCTTTTCTTTGCCGTACTTTTCTCCAATGCTTTTTTCAAAAAACACAAACACTTCTCGTGTACTTTATCATAATCGGCAGCAGCAAAAGGGCGACCGGAATAATAGATCCGTTGACAGTCCATCATACCGTATTCGACATCCCACAACAACTCTTCCGGAACGGATGACCACAAAGTGGTAAAAAAGAGTTCCGTATCTCCTATCCGCACACTCCGATTATTAATCCACTTCACATTCGAGCGAATTTCCAACGTAAAACCTTCCAGCACATTCGCCAAATCGTATCCCCCGTAAAATTCATGATTCCCCGGTACGACATATACCTGTTCATAATGTTCGGAAGCCCAATCCCAAAAAGAGTGACGATTCAAACGCCGATCCTTGATATAGCTAATATCCCCGGCTAAAACGAGTATATCTCCTCTAACAATCAAAGGGATCTCCTCCAAAAACTTTGTATTCTGATTGAATTCCAGATGCAAATCAGATGCGTATTGAATTTTTATACCCCTTTTTTTCATACTTTAAAGATATGAAAATTATTCCGTTTTTTATCCCTTTTATAAGGTCCATTTTAATAACACAATACTGATCAAAGGAAAATTTATCCTATAAAAAAACTGCTTCAAAAAGTTATTTTGAAGCAGCTCTTTTTATCCTTTTATTTAATCAACCGATAAATAAAGATCCGTCCGCATAAATCTCGACAAACATATTCAGACTTCCGGTTTTTTGTAACTCAACCCGGTATACATCATCTCCCGAGGCGTATTCTCTGAATTCGGCTCCGATCGGAGTATACCCTTCAAAAGCATTTCCTTTTAAAGTGTTAAGAACAGGCTGAGGCAGCTCCGTCAGCAACACTTTCCATTGAGTCTGGATCCACGAGTTATCCGACCCGAATATAACCTCCTTTACCCGACTCCCGTCCAAAATAGTGACAATCTTACGTCCATCGATTAAAAAATCGGAATCTATAATGACGGACTGTGGATAATCCTTCTGAATAAAACTGACGATTGTCGTCGGTAAATTCGTAGTACTGTTGTCATCGGCCTCCCGGCTCAAATTTCCTTCTTCATCATAATAAAGCGTTCTCTCTTGTTGTCCCTGTTCCACCTCTATCCGATAGGATACTGGCATATTCAACCGTTCCAACATCTCTACATCCTCTACTCGCCAAGCGGAATAGGTCCCGGATTCAAACCCGGTCTTAACGGCTGAAGGCAATTGATTATACGATAAATCCGTTTCCGTTAATAACCATTCGCCGGAATAAGAGAACCAAGCCTCACAACTTTTCCCTTCATAAGTAAAATCCGCCTGAGCGTATCCGTTATCCATTTTCCACTCCACATTAGTAGCCGTCGCGTATTTTGCCTGAAACGCCTCAATTACCTGTTTCCCGGGAGTACTTTTCCCTCCATCGTCATCGCTACAAGCCGCAAAAAAAGCGAATAACCCGATAACGATCGTCAAAATTCCATTCTTCATCATCTTCATATAGTTTATTTGATTTTCTGTCCGACGAAAGATAAAGCTGTCTGAAAAACACAAACAGCTCCTCTTTTGTCTGCCGTAATACTGTTTTCATCCTCTTTTTCTACAGCTCCATATCATTACGGCAACCACAAAGTATAACGAGAAAATCAAAAAAAAGTTTCTTCCCACGCCTCATTCCCGTAACAAACGATTCAGATAACCTGCCATAACAAAACCTTAGGATACAATCTCGAAAGAATAATGGCATTAAATATAATACCGGTTATGAGAGATCTCCATGGCTTGAGAAGGATAGATAAGTACAAAACTGTTCTCCTGAAAATACTTATTCAAATATCCGGGAATACGTCCCATGTTAGCATGATAAGAAGGCCCCTCCCGACGACTCAACACAATCCACAAATTATCATCCTTACGGGTATCCCGGAATACGATTAAAAAATCTTCCCAATCTTCAAATTCCACAAATTCGGCAGCAATAGGACGTTTGGCATAAATCTCCTTTAAAGCGGACAAGGTTTGGCCGGAAGCGTAAAACACGATCTTAGCTCCCGTATTATTAGCCACCTGCCAGATTTTCGCCACCCATAGAGTAAAACCGACCTCCTTCTCTGCTTTATCCGGGACGACAACCAAATGGCGTTTTATGGTCGCCAAAGGTTGAGCCGGCTTATAAATCAAGGTCGTCGTATGGCTTTGACTCAATAATCCTTCCGTTATTTTGCCTAAAAATGAAGTCGAAATACCCTTTTCCTTGTGTAATCCAAGTACCAGATCGGTGATATTCCTCTCCTTGATCACCCCGATGATGGCATTCACGATACTCAAATCATAGCGAATTAAATCCTGCACATGGTTATCTGCGGCAGAAGCCGTCACAACTGCCTGATTCAGAATTTTCTTAGCTTGCTTGAGTACTTTCTCGTCTGTCTCTCGGCTATCTACCACATTCAAAGCATACAAGCCGCTTTTATTCTTTTTGGACTTAATAATCGTACTCAAATTGACCAATTCATCCACGTTATGTTCATAGCTGACCGAAATCAATATTCGTTCAACCTCATCGCCATGATCCGAATCCGTTTCGGACATATCGGCCAACGCCAGATTCTGGGCTCCTTTTTGAGCAGAAAAAGAGGCCATGGTACAGGTTACCAATATCATTAAAATCGTACCGTTCAGTACACTTTCATTTAACAATCGGATAGGTTCTCCCGTATCGGTATGTCCCAATATCACGTTATACCCGACCATTACCGCGGCCAAAGTCGCCGCCGCTTGAGCATTACTCAACCCGAAAATAACCCGCCGCTGGTCCACCGACATTCGAAATGTTTTCTGGGTAAGCCATGCCGCCGCATATTTGGCGACAGTAGCCACGACAATCATCACGATACCGACCTCTATCGTTTCCCAACTATTAAAAAAGGCACGATAATTAATCAACATCCCCACTCCTATCAGAAAGAAAGGGATAAAAATAGCATTTCCGACAAATACGACCCGGTTCATCAAAGGAGAGGTTCTGGGAATCAAACGGTTCAAAGCCATTCCGGCCAGAAAAGCGCCGATAATAGACTCGATACCAGCAACCTCCGCCAAAAAGGCCCCAAAAAACACCATGACCAACACGAAAATATACTGGGATACATTATCCTCACAACGCTTAAAAAACCAACGCCCGATCCAGGGAAATACCAACATCACGAATAAACCGAACATAATAACGGAGGCTGCCAAACGATACCAAAACATATCGTCCACATTACCCGTCGACATCCCGACTATAACCGTCAACACAAGTAAAGCTAAAGTATCCGTGATCATGGTTCCCCCCACGGTCAGATTAACCGCCAGGTTTTTACTAACACCCAATTTACTGATAATAGGATAAGCTATTAACGTATGCGAAGCAAACATACTGGCTAACAAAATGGAGGTCATCCATGAAAAATTCAACACGTAAAGTCCGACTACGGTTCCCAGCGCCATTGGGATAAGAAAAGTATACATCCCGAACACCAGACTTTTCCCGCTATTCTTTTTGAAATCTTCCAAATCTATCTCCAATCCCGCCAAGAACATAATATAGAGTAACCCTGCCGTACCGGAGAGAATAATACTACTATCCCGCAATACCAAATTAAAACCGTTCGGACCGATAATCGCCCCCGCGATAATTAATCCCAAAAGATGAGGTATTCTCAATTTATTTAATAATAGCGGCGCCGCCAAAATAATAATCAAAATCAACAAAAACTTCAAAACAGGGTCTTCCAAAGGAAGTGAAAAATCCGTAATTGCCAATAATAACATATGTATCATCTTTACCTAAATATTAAATTCTTACAAACATTTACTTCCCTCAAAACCGAACGACACAAAAGTAATAAAAACCAGTTTTATAACAGACTTTTACCCGATCTATTTTTCAGGCGGAAAAAGGCTTCGGGAAACGGACATCGAGCGGAGAATCTATGTATATTTGTACCCGCATTTTGATTAAACTAATGTGTACATGAAATCCAAAGATTATCTGCGAGAAAAAATGACAAAAGACATCATTATTTCAGTATGTGTCTTCTTGTCCGGATTTTCTTGTTTTGCCCAACTTTATTATTTTCAACCGCTTCTCCCCGATCTGGCTAAAGAGTTTTCTTTAACCGCCAGCCACAGTAGTTTTGCCATATCTTTCTCCACGTTAGGAATGGTGATAGGATTATTTACCGCCATGTTTATTGCAGACCGCATTCCGAGAAAACAACTGATCAGTTGGGCACTGCTCTCCTCTTCCATTTTTTCCGTCATTTCATCTTTTTCAACATCCTTTTTTTTCCTTGTACTACTAAGTGCCGCCAAAGGTTTCCTGCTCTCCGGCGCTACTTCCGTCTCTCTGGCCTACATCTCGGAAGAAGTCTTGCCACAAAACAAAGGAAAGATCACCGGATTATACATTGCCGGAAATGCCTTGGGAGGTATGGCGGGACGAGTCATCTCTTCTTATATAAGTGAAGAATATTCCTGGAGAATCGCCTCCGTATCCATCGGTATACTATGTGCTTTTTTTGCTTTATTATTTCTGTTTTTCAGCCCCAGATCGACCAATTTTACACCTAAAAAAGAGAATTTCAAATCCCTGATCACGGAAAATCTTAAATTCATCACGATCAAAGAGCTGGTCCCGTTTTACATCATCGGTTCCCTTATGTTGGGTATATTTGTAAGTCTATATAACTATTTGGGATTTTATCTGGTAAAAGAACCTTTTAATTTCTCTCCTTATCTGATCCATTACATCTATTTGATGTACCTGTTCGGTATTTTCGGATCAGTCGCCACAGCAAAATTAACTTACTATTTCGATCCCGTTCAGGTATTGAAAACGACAATTCTGATCTCCATTCCCGGCATCGGGTTAATGTATATCACTAATTTTTGGATCGTCACGCTGGGATTAGCCATCCTTACTTTCGACTTTTTTGTCATACATGTTATCTGCAACCGTATTGTCAGCGAGTACAATGTGATGAAACGTTCCGTCACGATCTCCATTTATCTTCTGGCCTATTACCTCGGTTCCAGCTTTTGGGGATCTGCAACGGGTGTCGTACTGGACACATGGGGATGGCAATACTTCTTAGCAGGACTGGTCGTTCTATTGCTTGTCCTTTATCTTTTCGCTAAACAGGGAGAAAAAGTCATGCAAAAAAAATAGAGGCCATCCTTATGACCTCTATTCTCTATGCAGAGATTATTTAATCTCTATTTGTTTCTCTTTCTTTACCTCTTCCTCTATCTTTTTCTTCGGAATTGATATGTTCAATACACCGTGTTCTACCTTGGCTTCAATCTTGTCTCTTTCGACATTATCCGGTAATACCATTGTCTGTTGGAATTGAGTGTAAGAGAATTCGCGCCTCAGGTAACGTCCTTCTTTTTTATCTTCCTGTTCCTGTTTTTTCTCCATCGAAACGATCAACTGGTTGTCATCGTCGATTTTAATTTTAAAGTCATCTTTCGTCATACCCGGGGCCGCCACTTCCACCTTATATTCATCATCCGATTCGAAAATATTGATAGCAGGTGCGGTAACATTTGCTTTTGTCACCCATTCGTTACCAAAGAAATCATTAAAAATACCCGGTAACCAATTTTGAGATCTTCTAATAGGCATCATAATCATATCCTCCCATTATTAAGTTAAACATTCAAATTCTTTTGAATTGGGTTTTACTACGAACTCAAATTCATTAGAGGATAATTCAACTTATGTGCCAAACCCAGTATAACGGATAAAAGCTTACCCATACTGAAAAAATGTCCGCATTCATGTCATTTTTACATCTAAATGTAGACATATTGTCCATATTATCAGGAAGATAAAGTACAATTCTAATCTATTTCGTTTCTTAAACCCGTTACGTATTCAGGTACGGTTTTCAAGATAATATCCCGATCCGAGATCCGGCTACCGAAGAAATTCTTATAACGGTCGACTTCGGCCTTCACCTGATTTCCATGTGGGTATATTACGGCCTCTATTTTTGCATCAGGACGAATCATACGCGCCAACAACTGACGGATTTCAAAATCGGCAGCAGGAAGAGAATAACCGATAAAAACAATTTTTGTCGCTTCAGAAAGTTCGATAGCCGCATTCTGCCATACCAGCTTAATTTGTATATTACTCAAATTCTTTAAGTAAGTAGGTAATAATAGATTACTCCTTAATTTTATCGAACTGATCTCCCCCATCCCGTAATTCTTCCGGCAATGACGACAGTAAGCCGCCTCCATCATCTCTATCTCTTCTCCGAATCTCACGTACATCCGTTGGCACATGGGACAATGAAACCAATTCATCGAACCGTGTAATTTCAAATACTTGATATTGTACCCCCCGTAACCAATCGCCAACAAACCGGGTTTAATCGTATCATCATTCGCTTCCCAGGAACTCACGTAACAACAATAGTCCACGACACTCAACTTCTCCGGATGCCCGTTATCAATAGCCCGTTTCAGGGCATGATCGAACAGTACGTCCCAATTCGTGGTAATCAACGAAACCCGGTCTTCCCCGTCATCCATTCTTTTTTTTGCTACTCCGTTAATATACTCGGCAAATTCATCCACATAATCCCCGCAGGTTCTGTTCTTTTTAAAACTGTAATTCACCGCTGCTGCCATCAAGGCGTGGAACTCCTCTCTCAATTCGACCAAGCTCCTTGCACTATAACGACCGATAGAAAGTCCATCCCAAATACAACGATCTATGGGAGTAAATACATCCTCGAGAGCTACTTTACAATAGTGATCCTCATATATATGTAATTCCTCTTTCAAAAAGCCGATGAAATGATCTCTTGCCCGGATCAACTTTTTATTATCACCGGTAAACTTTTCATCCAGAATCGTCCGGATTATCTCGTTCTGAACCAATCCTCCCGCCTCTTTCGAAAATCCAGAGCCTAAAAAATACACCGTCTTTTCCATGTATACCCCATTTGAATTTAGACAAAAGTAATGTTTAATTGTTACATATCCATTTCGTCTTAAATAATCTCATTATACATTTTTATAACTCCGTGGAATATCACCCTTTCCTATAAAGCAAAAAAATAAGGATCAAAATAAAATATTCTGATCCTTTTGAGCCAATTTGGGGACTCGAACCCCAGACCTACGCATTACGAATGCGTTGCTCTACCAGCTGAGCTAAATTGGCAATCACGGCTGCAAATGTAGTACAAATTTTCAAACATAAAAACGATAAATCAAAAAAATTCCCGCATCATTCCTCATTTTTTAGTATGTTTGTCCCGACTTTTTAATAATCAGAAAGATGAACGATCGCAAGTTTTCAATAAAAGCCAGAATCCGTAGTTTCAGATACGCCTTCCAAGGAATTAGAACACTTATTATCCACGAACACAACGCACGTATACATCTTTTGGCAACTTTATGTGTCGTTACGGCCGGATTTTTACTGGATATTTCAAACAACGAATGGATCGCTGTCGTTTTCGCTATCGGATTGGTTTTCTCCGCAGAAGCTTTCAATTCGGCTATCGAATATTTAGCCGATCTGGTATCGCCTGACTACAACGAATTAATCCGTAAATCCAAAGATGTGGCGGCCGGAGGAGTATTATTCACCGCTATTGCCGCTGCTATTGTCGGATTACTTGTTTTCATTCCCCGATTAATCACTTTATTTTAATAAAAATGATACGCTGTCTTTTTATATCGATGATCCTGTCAGGACTCCTTTTCATACAACCCCTTCAAGCACAACGTAAAGCTATTCGCACAACAGGAGACGCCCTTTTCTTCGTCGCTCCCGTGACGGCTTTTACCATGACCTTACTCAAAAAAGACTACGAGGGCACAAAGCAATTGGTATTCTCGGGCGTTACGGCTGTCGGATTGACCTATATTCTTAAATACAGTATCAGCAAAGAACGCCCTGACAAAAGTGACGACCACTCTTTTCCGTCCGCTCATACCTCCATCTCCTTCACGGGAGCCTCTTTTCTGCAACGACGTTACGGCTGGAAATTCGGAGTTCCGGCCTATCTGCTCTCTACCTATGTGGCTTGGAGCCGGGTATACGGGAAAAAACACGATTGGTGGGATGTTCTTGCCGGAACGGCGATAGGAGTCGGTAGTACCTATATTTTCACCAAACCATTCGGCAAAACAACCGTTAGTATCACTCCCGCAATCCTGGACAAATACCCAGGTATTCATGCATCCATTACTTTTTAAACTTAAAAACTCGCACCGAAATTTCGAGCCTTTTCCAAATAATCCGTATTTCGGACTTCTCCCTTCTCCGATACGCCATAGGCATAAATCTCTCCCCGATTTTTCCACTCCATGTAGTGAATCATAATCCGGTAGGTTTCCTGAATACCCTTCAGCTCCGTTACCTCATCGGTTGCCGCAGCCAGTAATAAAGCACACTCCTTCCCTTTCAACTTAACGGGAGAACGATCGACATAATAAGAGTATAAACGATCTATAACGGCTTTCAATTGAGCAGACCAAGTAAAGAAATAAAGAGGCGATACCAAAACAAGGGCATCAGCCTGTTCTATCTCGGTAAATATTTTTTCCATATCATCCGATTGTACACAAGGTTTCCCCATGTTCCAACACATGTCACAAGCAAAACAACCGTTTATCCGGTAACAGGAAACCTTTATGATGCTAACCTCGTGTCCTTGCGCCTTGGCCCCCTCGGCAAAAGCTTCTGCCAACATATCACTATTTCCATCCATCCGGGGACTTCCTTCCAAAACTAAAATATTTTTTCCCATAACCACGAAATTAAATCCATTCCTATAATAATCTTTGATCATTTATGATCAACCCAAAACGAATATTCAAAAACTCTGCCGCTTTTCTACTCAATAACATTCTTCCCAAAAAGATCTCAAAATAATCCATAACGGCCGAGATCTTAGTATCGATTTTCAAATCGAGGATAACGGCACTTTTATCTTCGGTGAAATAGATGCTGGATTCCTCTACGGCATAATTTACCCGATCGTGAATATCGAAATTAACAAAATCCCGATTCCGGACACGGCTACGTCTCACATCTGTCTTGTCTCCCAAAATCAATGCCGCCGCAATCGGATTTACAGGAGCAGCCGTACCTTCATCATGATTGCCGATAGCACTTATTACCTGAGCGATCTCGTCCGCTTCCATACCCATTCTATCCAATAACCGAAAAGCCATCACGGCTCCGCTCTGGGCGTGATCCACCCGATTCACGATATTACCGATATCATGCATATATCCGGCGATTTTAGCCAGTTCAGCCACCCTCTCCGGATAACCCAGGGTCAACAATATCATCTCTGCCGTATTGGCCGCTTTCACCACATGAGGAAACGAGTGCTCCGTATAGCCCAATGTTATCAATACTTTATCTGCTTGAGCTATATAGCTCTTTATTCCCTCATCCTTTCTTATATCTTCATAAGTCACCAACATATTTTCTCTTCTGTTTTTTATATCTTTATAATCGCAATATCCCCAAACACAACTCAATCTCCCGCGGATCCCCGGTATGCTTACCCTCTATGTCGGAAAGCTTCACCGCGGGTAAAAATTCTGCCCGCCCTTTAGGTTTACACTCGAACAATTTTATCACCATATTTAAAGGTTTCACTCCCACGTCATTTGTCAAATAAGTACCAATCCCGTAAACATCGTGAATCCGGCCGTCCACAAACGCTTTGATCTTCTTCACCTCTTCCAGATCCAAAGCATCGCTATAAACAATTGTTTTGGTCGTCGGGTCAATCCGATGATCCCGATAGTGTTTCAATGCCTTTTCCGTAAATTCGTACGGGTTGCCGCTATCCCATCGCAAACCATCAAACAATTTGGCGTATTTGGTATTAAAATTTCGAAAAAAATCAGCCGATGTATAAGTATCCGCAAGAGCGATTCCCAAATATCCGTCATATACATCCACCCAATTAGCCATAGCGATCTCGTTAGCCGAACGATAACCGTAATGAGCTCCATGGTACATAAACCACTCGTGCGGATGTGTTCCCATCGGAGTTAAATTATATTTCATAGCAAGATACACGTTGCTGCTTCCATTAAGAAGGAGTCCCATACGTTCTTTCAATATACCGACCACCCGGTCCTGCACCTCGAAAGAGTAACGCCTCCGGGTCCCAAATTCTGAAATCTCAGCTTTTAACCGCACAAACTCCTTGGCTTTATAAATAGCATTCTTCTCTACATCCCGGGCCTCTAATCCCATCATTTTAAAATACAATTCAGAGATCATGGCCATTAACGGAACCTCCCAAAGTACGGTACGATACCATAACCCACGAATTTCCACGTTTAACTCTCCACCAGTCTGCGAAATCTCTACCTCCTTCGAGTCAAACCGGAATCCTTTTAACAGATCAAAAAAAACGGAATCAAAATAATAACATTTTGCACGCATAAAACGTTCGTCCTCTTCCGTCAGCACCAAGCTCCCCATTTGATCGACCTCTTTCCGCAAAACGGCTGCAAATCCCGGCGGAAACGATGTTTTCCCCCGATTCACAAAACGATAAACCACTTCCGCATCCGGGAACTTCTTCTGGATAGCATTCATCGTCGTGAATTTATACAAATCGTTATCTATAAAACTTTTTACAATCATATCGCCCCTACTACTCCTTTCCTTTATTCAATAACCCGATATCCTCCATCATCTTTTGGTAATACAAGGCTTTCTCTTCCACTGGTTTGGGATAGGCTCTCGAAGAAGAAGGCATCCGGTACAATCTTATCTCCCGACCCTGAAAATAAAATGCAGAAAATCCTCCTACCGGTGGTTGGTCCGTTCCCGTTAATGCTATCAAAGTATCCGTCGCTTTTTGTCCCGTGGTCACAATGGCCCTACACAACGAAAGCCTTTGCAAAATAACCTCCAAATCCACAGACTCCACCACTTCTAAAAATTTATCCGAAGCATTATCTTTATGGCGGATGACCTTCATGGCCGTATCGCTTAAAGCTATTCCTTTCTCCATTAAAAATGCCCGTATTTTCTCCTCCTGAAAGCGTTTCCCATCCTCCGTCAAAAAATAGTTTTTATCCCGAAAAAATACAATTCCCAGGATTCTCCACATATCATTCTGAAAATTCGGGTAGTAAAAGTCCATGGACCAACGGGACCGGGGCGGGGGAAAACTCCCCAACATCAACAATCTCGCCCCCTCCGGTAAGAACGGCTCTAAAGGATGAATCTCTATTGCCTTATTATTATCAATCATTTACACTTCAAAATATCTATATTTCCCAGATACAAATGTACGAAAAAAATACGAACATCATACCACCGAAATCTCCGGTATTTATCCTTTCTTATTTTACATTTTTCGCCTCTTTTACTTTTATTATTTATTGGAAAACATAGACTGTATAAAAAAGAAAACCATAATTTCATTTAAAATGGCCACAATCCAGGAACAAAAAGAACACAGTTTAGATACATTTATTAAAAATAGATGATTTAATTTTGTCAAAATAAAATATCATTATTCTTAATGACATAAATAAATAAATAAATAAATAAATAACAAGACGCTATTATTCCTTGCAATATCTAAATGTGTAACTAAAAAAGTAAAATCATGAAAACATTAAAAATCTTTTTAACACTATGCGTGTTATCGATCAGTTCTTCTTTGTTTGCTTCAGAAGGATCTGTACTTCTAAGTCTTATACCACCTGTCAATGGTAAAAACGATGTCGTGATGACCCAAATTGAAAGCCGGGAAAATTCAGAATCCAGGTGGACAATACGTGCAAAAGTATCGGGCTTTATCGGGCTTTACCAAATTAACAATCTACCTGTAGGAAAAGAATTCCAATTCCGAGTTATTTTAATCTCCAAATACGGAGCGGGAGAACCTTCTTGGCCTGAAAAATTTTATAAAATTCTAGATCCTAAATGGGGATCACTAATCATAGACATTCGTTGTAATCCTCCTGCTATGCCCAAAACATTGAATTCAGCCAACACTAAGATAACCACAAACTATTCCAACATAAACGGTATATTGAACAAGAAAACCACAAAAGTTCCCCTTAGACCTAAAGAATAAATAAAAATAATACGATAAGAAATAGGAATAATAGGAAAATCGAAACAGTAGATTGAAACAAATGTAAGTTTTCAATCTACTGTTTTTATTTCAAAAAAGACACGATCTCTATGCGATTATTGTTGCAACAAGCCGTCGGTCTCCTCCATTCTCTCTAAATTCACAAAGGTATATCCCCTGCCAGATTCCTAAATTCAACTTTCCGCTCGTAATCGGGATTGTAAGTGAAACACCGGTCATCACAGATTTGGCATGTGCCGGCATATCGTCATCCCCCTCCAATACATGACGATAATAGGGTTCCCTCTCTTTTATCAAACGATTGAATATTTGTTCCATATCTTCCCGAACATCCGGATCGGCATTTTCATTCAATGTCAGAGCCGCAGAAGTGTGTTTTATAAACAAATTCAATAAGCCAGTTTCCGGCAAAAGAGGCAAGCGACAAATAACTTCATCCGTGATCAGATGAATACCTCTCGTTTTTTCCCGAAGTTTAAACTCCATTTGTGTTACCATTTCAACCTATATTTTCCCAATCCTCCACACGAAAACCAACCCATACCCGATTTTCCCCTATTAACAAGGGGCGTTTTACCAGTTTTCCGTCAGAAGCCAAAAGTTTCAACTGCTCCTCTTCAGTCAACAGGGGTAATTTATCCTTTAATTGAAGAGCCCGGTATAATTGCCCGCTCGTATTAAAAAAACTCTTGACAGGCAATCCGCTCCGTCTTACCCACTCTTTCAATTCATCATATGCCGGATTATTCACCACGATATCTCTATCTTCATATAAAATATGATGTTGATCCAGCCATTTTTTAGCATTCCGACAGGTACTGCATTTGGGGTACTCTAAAAACAAACAGGTCATGATACTTCCATTAATATATATACTTCCATTTTCGAACGCTTACAAAAGTATACAAATATCACCGATTAAAAAAACGAGAAAAATAGAAAAGGCCGTCTTTACAAAAGATTTGCCATGCAACTATAACACTATAAATCAAAACATTACAACACTTTTTATCTTTTATGCCATACCTGTTTTTATCCAAAGTTTTCTAATTTATTCTAACGGGAAAAAAGGAAATTAATCTTTTTTAAAGAAAGAAGGCTAACCCTCTTTCCATCCCTCACGTATATGCCATAGAATTTCAATATTCTACTCCTTACGGATAGAGACTAGCATCACAAGAGGGGTATCGAATGGGATAAATTCGTTAAACTAAACTACATAAAAAAATAAAAAAGAGACGCTATGAAAAGATTACTTTTTTTATTGGCAATGGCTACATTCTTGTTTTATGATTTCAGTCTTCAAGCACAAACTAAAACAAAACAAGAGATAAAAGCAGAGAGAAAAGCACACAGACAGGCGATGAGAGCACATAATAAAATGGTTCGCCAGTTACAAAATGAAATTGCTTATCAAAACGCATTACAAGCTCTAAAGAATAATAGTTGGGCATTACAGGCAAACACCTTGTATAATAACTATGGCATGCCGATATCTGTAACCAACAACACGAACTTTATAGCAATGGACCGTAATCGAGTTTCTTTACAATTAGCCTTCAACGGTTTCAATCCCGGTCCTAACGGACTCGGAGGAATCACGGTCACCGGCTGGCCTTCCAGTATACATGAAAGAATAGATAAAAAAGGGAATGTTACTTACACGTTCAATGTTATGGGAGCCGCTATTTTCGCACAAGTTACGGTACAACTTTCATACGGGAGTAACTACGCGACGGCAACAGTAACCGGTAACACGAACGGAAGACAATTGACCTTCTCTGGCATACTACTACCTTACAGTCAATCTAATATTTTTGAAAGTGGGTTCAGTTTTTAAGTGAAAACTTTTCAACACGACTCATTTAATATTCAATTACTCAATTTTCGCACACGAAAAAACCGGGTTGGCATTAGCCACCCGGTTTTCATATTATACTCCTACAAAAATTATTTAGCAGGTTCTAACTCGACCGTGAAATGACGCATAATCGGGAACTCTTTGGTAATTACATAACCACGAGTAATAGATTCTCTTCGATCGTACACGTTTTTCAAAGCGGCAGCAATCACATCCATATGATTGTTGGTGTAAGTCCTACGCGGGATAGCCAAACGCAACAACTCTAATTTCGGATAACGGTTTTCACGGGTAACCGGATCACGGTCAGCCAAAATAGAACCGATCTCAACACCACGGATACCGGCTTCCAAATACAACTCAACCCCTAACGTCTGAGCGATAAACTCTTCCTTGGGCACATGAGTTAAGATTTTCTTGGCATCAACGAAAATGGCATGTCCACCGGCAGGACGTTGATAAGGAATTCCGTATTCATCCAATTTAGCTCCCAAATACTCTACTTGTTTAATACGGGTCTCCAAATAATCAAATTCGGTACCCTCATCCAATCCCTGAGCCAATGCATTCATATCGCGTCCGGACATTCCGCCGTAAGTGATAAAGCCTTCATTCATGATACAGAACATCTGGCATCTTTTCCATAATTCTTCGCTTTTGAAAGCAACAAATCCACCCATATTCACGATAGCGTCTTTCTTGGACGACATGGTCATGATATCGGCATACGAGAACATCTCTTTAACAATCTCTTTGATGGTCTTATTCTCGTATCCTTTCTCACGGGTCTTAATAAAATAAGCGTTTTCCGCGAAACGAGCTGAATCAATTTGCAAATTGACTCCATATTTCTTACATAAAGCGGCAACTTCCCGAATATTAGCCATAGAAACAGGTTGACCTCCTGCAGTATTATTAGTCACAGTCAACACTACTGCCGGAATTTTTTCTTTCGGGTATTTTTTCAAAACAGCTTCTAATTTAGCCGGATCCATATTTCCCTTGAACGGAATTTCCAATTGTGTATCCGCAGCTTCATCTATCGTACAATCGATAGCAAGAGCTTTACGGAATTCAATATGTCCTTTTGTCGTATCGAAATGGGAATTTCCGGGAAGTATATCCCCTTCTTTGATAATGGTAGAGTAAAGCACATTCTCGGCAGCACGTCCCTGGTGTGTAGGCAGGAAATAGTCAAAACCCAAAATGTTCTTAATTGCATTCTTCATGTTATAGTATGAACGAGCTCCGGCATAACTCTCGTCACCCAACATCAATTCTGACCATTGTTTATCGCTCATGGCTCCTGTACCGGAATCCGTCAACAAATCGATAAACACATAGTCACTTTTCAGATTAAACAAGTTATACTTAGCTTCTTTAATCCACTGTTCACGCTCTTCACGCGTACTTTTACGGATGGTTTCCACCATCTTAATTCTATACGATTCTGAAAATGGCAATTCCATAATCCTAAAATTTAAATTGGTAAATACTATAAGTTATTTTAATTTGATTTTATTACAAGATATTCGAAAATCAACTGTCGTTTCGAATAAAATGAGAAAACGAGTGAAAAATTCACACATTTACAAGAAAGGTATCCCGTTTCTTGATATTTAAGAAAAGTTGATTGATTAATATGACGCTCCTCACTTTCATGTGGACAAAATTGAGAAAATAAAAAAAAAGATCAAAATAATTTTGATCTTTTTTCCACATCTACTTTTTCTTCCGGTGAGCCATTCGTTTCGCTTTCACGTTTCTACGATTGTCGTCCGCCGTATAACTGTTCTTTTGTTTCCGCGAGTGAAAAGCCCCTCCCCCCTGTGGTTTTCCGCGTTGATAAACGATATTATTGGTTTGTACCCGCTCTTCATCCAATAAAAGTTGGGATATTTCCAGACCTTCAGGCAAATCCGCCAATTCCACCTTTTGTGCGATCAGTTCTTCTATATCGTCAAAACGTTCTTCCTCCTTCTCGGAAACAAAGCTAATCGCCGTTCCCGTTTTACCGGCACGGGCCGTTCGCCCGATACGATGTACATACTCTTCCGCGAGAGAAGGAATATCAAAATTTATAACATGTGTAATATCCTGTACGTCGATACCTCGTGCCGCCACATCGGAAGCTACCATAATCCGAGTTATTCCTTCTTTAAAAGCATTTAAGGCTTTTAACCGGGTATTCTGAGCCTTATTTGAATGAATAACACTTAATTCTTCTCTCCAGTAATCTGCCAAACGCTCCACGATACGATCCGCATTCTTTTTGGTTTCTGTAAATATCATAACCTTTTTAAAAACCTCTTTATCCGCTAATAACAGCTTCAACAAATTGATCTTTGTCATGATATTGGGCACGTCATACCGAATTTGTTCGACATGCTCTACCGGGGTAGCCTGCCGATCTACCTCCACCCTTACCGGATCATACAAAAAATCACCTGCCAATGTATTCACCGCCTCCGAAAAGGTAGCGGAAAACAACAAAGTTTGGTGTTTCTCGGGAATAACCTCCAGAATACTTTTCAATTGCGGTAAAAAGCCCAAATCCATCAATCGGTCTGCCTCGTCAATAACAACCGTCTTGATCGATTTGGTCCGAATAATACCATTATAATAGATATCCATAAATCGCCCGGGAGTTGCCACCAACAAATCCACACCTTCATACACCTTATCCTGTTGGGTACGAATATTCGTACCCCCGTATATTCCAATACAGCGTATGTCCATGTATTCTGCCAAAAGCTCTACGCTTTCACATACCTGTACCACCAATTCCCTGGTCGGAACGACAACTAAAGCCCGCGGATAGACATCCTGAGCGTAATGCAATTTCATCAATATCGGTATCAGGTAAGCCAAGGTCTTCCCTGTCCCTGTCTGTGCTATTCCGATCACATCTTTCCCGGAACGAACGACAGAAAACACCTCTTTTTGAATCGGTGTCGGTGTTTCAAAACCAGCCTCTTCCAAAGCCATCAATATCTGCTTACTTATATTTAATTCTTCAAAACCCATGCTTCAAATTTAGAGTTACAATTTAGATTATCTTTCATAAAAGTCTCATCACAACTACCGGACTGTTTACCTTAATACTCAATAATTGAGTGTACAAAGGTAAAAAAAGCATCTCTCCTGAAAAATAAAAACCTCATTTAATTGTAAGAAAACTCTTTCGCTTCGTCATTTCATTTCTTAACTGACTACAAGTGAAGAAATCGGTCTCACGTACGAGTTCATACCATCTATCTTATTCGAAATCCTCAATAATAAACGAAACCACCCAAAAGCAATCAACATAAAATAATAATGAATCTAAATACAATAAATATATCCTCTCATTATAAAAGAGTTATCCAAATCCACGTTACAAATCTATTACGAATTAGAAGCGCAGAACAAAATATTTTATTTGCTTTTTTCAAAATAAAGTTCTACATTTATTGCAGGTAATAACTCTAAAACTACTACGTTATGACTTATACGATTACATTCAACGAATTAAGAAGAATTAAAGATATGTTGCCTCACGGTAGCATGCAAAAAATTGCGGATGAATTGGGAATCAGTACCGATACCGTAAGAAACTATTTCGGAGGTGATAATTATGAAGAGGGCAGTTCTGCCGGTATTCATTTAGAACAAGGTCCAAACGGTGGAATTGTTGTTTTAGACGATACGACAATCCTTGAAAAAGCAAAAGAAATGCTGGAAGTGTAAACAAAGAAATTTAATACCGGGAAGCGATGAAAAAAGTTCCCGGTATTTTTTTATCCGTTTTTTAGCTACTTTTGCGCCGGAAACAAATCGCATCACTCAGGTGATAGACAAATAGAATTATGAATAAAATAATATTAAAAGCCGGTAAAGAACGCTCTCTTTTCCGCTTGCATCCATGGATTTTCTCCGGAGCCATAGCTAAAATAACGAATGATCTTCAGGAAGGCGATGTGGTCGAAGTGTACAATCACGATCAGGAATTCATGTGTATCGGACATTACCAGATCGGAAGTATAGCTGTTCGGGTACTTAGCTTTGAACAAAGAGAGATCAATTACTCGTTTTGGAAAGAACGTATACAACAAGCATACAACACCAGGATAACCATCGGACTGGCTCAGGCTCCCGATAACAATGTATATCGTCTTATACACGGTGAAGGAGATGATCTCCCCGGTTTAATTGTTGATTTTTATGCCGGCGTTGCCGTTGTCCAATTCCATTCGGTCGGCATGTATAAAGTCCGTCGGGAAATAGCCAAAGCCATCGTAGAGGTTATGGGAGATCAATTGTCGGCTATATACGATAAATCGGAGGGGACTCTTCCTTTCAAAGCCGGATTAAATCCCCGTAACGAATATCTATACGGAGAATCCGAGAATTTCATTGCCATAGAGAACGGTCTAAAATTCAACGTTGACTGGCTCGAAGGACAAAAAACCGGATTCTTTGTTGACCAAAGAGAGAACCGCAGTTTACTGGAAAAATACGCGAAAGGTAAAAATGTATTGAATATGTTTTGCTACACGGGAGGATTCTCGTTCTACGCTATGCGCGGAGGAGCCCGAACGGTACATTCCGTTGACGCTTCGGCCCGAGCCATCGAGCTCACCAACCGGAATGTCGAGTTAAATTTCCCGGGTGATCCAAGGCATGAAGCTTTCGTGGAAGACGCCTTTAAATTCTTGGAAAAATCCGAACATAAATACGATCTCATCATCCTCGATCCTCCGGCCTTTGCCAAGCACCAGAACGTATTGGGAAACGCCATCCAAGGATACAAGAAACTGAATCGCAAAGGGATTGAAGTCGTAAAACCCGGTGGACTCATTTTTACCTTCTCCTGTTCCCAAGTGATGACCAAAGAGCTGTTCAGACAAACTGTTTTCACGGCAGCAGCCAACACGGGAAGAAAAGTGAAAATCTTACATCAATTGACACAACCTGCCGATCATCCGATCAACATCTACCATCCGGAAGGAGAGTATTTAAAAGGACTGGTTCTATACGTGGAATAATAAAAAAAATCGGCAAATGCCGATTTTTTTATCCAATTAAACCCCGAGCCACCTGTATAACCTCTTCGGCTAATCGATTGGCGGAATCCTCGTCTTTTGCTTCCGAATAGATCCGGATGATGGGTTCCGTATTCGATTTTCTCAAATGCACCCATCCTTCTGCAAAATCAATCTTTACTCCATCTATATCCGTTATCTCCTCCGAAGCGTATTTTTGCTTTAATCCTGCCAGGATCTTATCCACATCCATACCCGGGGATAAAGTCAACTTATTTTTTGAAATAAAATACTGTGGGTAAGTTGCCTTTAATTCCGTCATTTTTTTCCCCTCTGCAACATAATGGGAAAGAAATAGTCCTACCCCGACCAAAGCATCCCGACCGTAATGACTTTCCGGATAAATAACCCCCCCGTTTCCTTCCCCTCCTATCACGGTTTGTGTCTCCTTCATCTTGGCAACGACATTGACCTCTCCAACTGCTGCGGCATTATAAGACTGCCCATACCCCACGGTCACATCCCTCAAGGCTCTGGAAGAAGAGAGATTGGAAACCGTATTTCCCGGAGTATGCTTCAAAACAAAATCGGCTACAGCAACTAAGGTATACTCCTCAACAAACATTTCACCATTTTCACAAACCAAAGCCAAACGATCCACATCCGGATCTACCACAATTCCCAAATCGGCACCACATGCCTTTATTTTTTCCGATATCTGCGTTAAATTTTCAGGTATAGGCTCCGGATTATGGCTAAAGAGTCCGGTCGGTTCACAGTTCAACGGAATGATCTCTTTCACCCCTAAGGCTTTTAATAGGGCAGGAATGACTACTCCACCCACGGAATTCACGGCATCCACAACGACTTTCAAGTTAGCCCCGGCGATAGCCTCCCGGTTTACCAACTTTAAGTCCAAAACATGTTGGATATGATAATTGGTATAATCTTTATACGTAATCATTCCCAATTCATCCACATCGGCATACTCGAAAGACTCTTTATCCGCCATTTCCAATACCTTATTCCCCTCCTCGGCAGAGAGAAATTCCCCATCGGCATTCAATAGCTTCAAAGCGTTCCATTGCTTGGGATTATGACTTGCCGTCAGAATAATACCACCGTCAGCCTTTTCTGCCGTAACCGCAATTTCAGTCGTCGGTGTCGTTGCCAACCCGATATTCACCACATCATGTCCTAAAGCGGAAAGTGTCGCTTCGACTAATTTGGCATACATATCACCGGATACTCTTGCATCTCGTCCCAACACAATCTTTGCCTTCTGTTTTCCAGCCCCTTCTTTCAGCCAAGTCGCATAAGCAGAAACAAACTTAACAATATCCAAAGGAGTAAGATTTTCCCCCGGCCTTCCCCCGACCGTTCCACGAATTCCTGAAATAGATTTTATTAGTGTCATAATTATTTATACAAAAAAAGACTGTACCTCCACTCAACAAGAATAAAGGTACAGTCTTTATCATCCATATATTTAAATCAATGCTTTATAGGCATCAGCACTAAGCAATCCGTCTATTTGAGCTTCATCGTCCATTCTAACTTTGATAATCCAACCTTCTCCGTAAGGATCTTTGTTTACCAAATCCGGTTGATCTTCCAATGCAGCATTGAATTCGATCACTTCACCGGAAACCGGCATATAAAGATCCGATACAGTCTTCACAGCCTCAATCGTTCCAAAGGTATCTCCTGCCTCTAAGCTATCTCCCTCGGTCTCGACCTCTACAAATACGATATCACCTAATTGACTTTGTGCATAATCCGTTATACCGATAAATGCCTCTTCACCCTCAACACGAATCCATTCGTGTTCTTTAGTGTACTTTAATTCTGCTGGTACGTTCATTATCTTATTAATTAAATTAAATTTGACGTATATTAATGCTACAAATATAAGCAAAAAATTAAACTCCAAGACAGGAATCAAATATTTTACATCTCTATTTTATCCTCCGTATATTTAATATTTTAATACTCAAAAGAAAGCTTTTTATGAAGAGACAACAGAAACCATTTTTTCTTTTTTTCTCTCTTTTTAAAAATAACTTTTTTTCATTTTTCTTCCTACAGGTATTGCAGAATAAGAAAAAGTCTCTATCTTTGCACCGCAATTGAGAGTAACAGCGGTTATTCAATACAAAAAAGGTTCGGTAGTTCAGCTGGTTAGAATACATGCCTGTCACGCATGGGGTCGCGGGTTCGAG
>NZ_UQRQ01000019.1 GCF_900543425.1 uncultured Sanguibacteroides sp.
ATACGATGAAGGAGTCGGAGGATGACGGCATCACTGTCCCAATCAAATATGATCCTCGATTAGCTCGTGTATTCCTCAATAAAGAACAGGCAGAGAAAGTAGAAGAGTATTATCGCCTATGTGCAGACGAAGGGGCAACGCCGGAGGATATTGCCAAGAGCAAGGCCGCCATGTCAAGTATGGAGGTGATTATCGGTGATGAAGATGTCCTGCATCGTGTTGCCAAAGACATTATCGAAGATTATAAGCGTCGGACTGAGACAACAGACCGTTTGCAAAAGGCTATGATTACTTGCGCTGACCGCAAAATAGCATTCAGGTTGTATAAAATCATGCGGGAGATGCAGCCTGATTGGTTCGAGAAGAAGAAAGCATTGAACGAACTTGTATTGACAGCAGACGAAAAGAATAAACTGAACGACATCGCATTTGTCAATATGGTCATGACCAGGGATAAAGACGATGAAAAGGAACTTTACAATCTGCTTGGGGACAAGGAATATCGTAAATTTCTTGATACTGAGTTCAAATCGGAAAAATCGAATTTCCATATCTCCATCAATGTGGATATGTGGATTACTGGATTCGATGTGCCTTGCCTTACGATGCTTTATAACGACAAACCGTTATCGAAACATACGCTCATTCAGACTATTTCACGTGTAAACCGTAAATTCGGCACAAAAGAGTGTGGCTTTATCATCGACTACATAGGTATCCGCGAAGAGATGAAAAAGGCCATGAAAAAATATGGTGGTGAAGTCGGACCTCAGGAAGATTTGGAAGTTGCACGTGAAGTATTGCAGAACGAATTGCAACTTTTGCAAGAGCGATTATCTGGGTTGGTATTTGACCGTTTTTTCGGGAACAATGACCTTGCCCGACTTCAGTTCATTCAGGAAGCGGCTGAATATGTCCTTGCCAACAGCATAGAACGAAAAGGAGAGATTTCCTTCCTCAAACTTTTCAAGGAACATGTTAAACGGCTGCGCTCTGCTTATAATATCTGTAACCCAGCCGGTATTCTGACAGACGAAGAAGTAACATGGAGTCAATGCTTTATGGGTATCTGCTCATACGTGAACAAAATGACCACCACAGAGCACGATACGGAGAACATGAACAGGCACGTGGAACAGATGGTTCAGGAAGCGATTCTTGCAAGTGGTGTAGAACGAGTAATGAATGAAGGTGTTGAAGAAAACGTATTCAGCGACTCATTTGCCAAAGAGGTCGATGAAATAAAAATGCCATTCACCAAGTTCCAGATTCTTTGTAAACTTGTCGCTAAAGCCATCAGAGCATACAGCCGGACAAACAAGATTCAGGCTGAACATTTCCAGAAAATGCTTGAAGATACGATAGATGCCTATAATACACGTGATAAGCTGACATTTACCAACGAAGTGACACAGAACGTAGTGAATGATGTATATGACATCGTTTCATACAAAATCAACGGACTTTCGAACAAGTTAATGAATATTCTGAAAGAACTAAAAGCTGACAGCGAGAAATTCAAGGTTTTGGGTATCACTTTCGAAGAGAAAGCATTTTTTGATGTCCTTGTAGAAGTTCGTGACAAGCATAACTTTGAGTATGCGGATGATCGTTGTATAGAATTGGCTAAGAAAATCAAAACTCTAATAGATGATACCGCCATCTATGCAGATTGGTTGAATAATGACAACCTAAAAAGCAAACTCGCCAGCCAGCTTACTTACCTTCTCTACAAAGAGGGCTACCCGCCCCAGTGGGACGAGGAAGTCTTTCAGAAAGTTTTAGAGCAGGTAGAAAATTATAAGAAACATGAATAAATAGTGTTGTTAATAAAAATAATTATGCAACCAATATACATAGATTTACATATACATACTTCGGAGGATGCAAATCATCTGAATGAAAACTACGATATAGCAGAACTAGTTAGTCAAATAAAGAAACTAAATGGCGACAGTCCGTTTATGATTTCATTAAAGATCACAATACCATTAATAAATCAGTCTATTTGAAGGCCAAGAATTTGGGGATTAACTTAATTATTGGTATAGAATTACACATCCAAAATCGTGCTGAGGCAAAATCGTACCATTGTCATATATATTTTAACGCCCCTATAGAAGAGGCTGTAATAGATTCACTAAACGAGATTCTGGATGAGCTATATCCTAATAAATTGCCTAACAGGAATGATTCTAATACACCAGATATCCAAAAAGTTATCAATAGTTTTGATAGTTTCGATTTTATCTTATTGCCACATGGCTCACAAAAACATGGAGCATTTAATTATAGCATCAATGATGGTGAAAATTTAGATAATGCCATCAATAGAAGTATATATTATAATCAATTCGATGGTTTTACGTCAAGAAGCACCAAAGGGCTGGAAGCAACTCATCGGTATTTTGAACGACTAGGAATATCAGAATTCATTAATCTTGTGACTTGCTCGGACAACTATTCTCCCAATATATATCCTCGTTCGCATAGCGGCAATGATGATGATTTCATTCCAACGTGGATGTTTGCGCAACCAACATTTGATGGATTACGACTTTCGCTTTCTGAAAGTACAAGACTTGTGGCTAGTCACGAGAAACCAATAAGACGAAGTGATTATATTGGGCATGTGGAGCTACAGAATGAACATATAGACGTGAATGTAAACTTAACCGAAGGTCTGAATGTCGTAATTGGCGGATCTTCATCTGGAAAAACTTTATTTGTGGATTCGTTGTATAGAAATATTCATCAGGATTTTGAGGGTTCAAAGTATATAGAGCGTTATGGTGTAGAGAATATGATTGTAGAGAATACAAGCGGAATGACCCCATATTATATATCTCAAAACTTCATAGCAGAAAATATCTCGGATAATAACGAAAAAAGCATTGATAAAATAGAAATATTAAGGAACATTTTTCCTGCAGACGATGAAATTAATCGTAGCATTACAACGGGGCTAAATAAATTGCATGAGGTAATTAGTGAAATGTTGCAGTACGTGGAGAAAATAGAGGACTGCGAGCGAACCTTGAATGCGTTGCCTAACCCAGGACAGTTAATTGTTACTGGTGTAGTGAAGAAAAATGTATTGAATATATTGATGCCAACGGCTGAAGAAGAAAGTGTCGTTAAGTATCCCTCAAATCAATATAAAATCGATTTAGAAGCAATAGAGACTATCAGAACTTTTTTAGAGAATAATCCTTTGGTTGAGGATGCAAATGAAGAGATTAACTCTATAAAAATGAAACTTGCTTTAGCGGCAAAAGCTTATACTGTGTTTGATGATGTGTCTATGGTCGTAAAAGAACATAAACGAGTTGTAGACAGAATACTTAAAGATGAACTTGGACAGCAGCAATCCCGCATCACAAACAAGGATAGTTTGCTTAAAACAGTAGGTGAATATATAAAAGCTCTTACGGGCTTTAATCATTGTAAACAAGAATTGATTAAAACAAAATACTCTTTTCAGACTAGAGAGATAGAAGCAAGAGGACATAAATTGTCTGTGATTAACAATTTTAGTTTTAATGAGAAAGTGTTAGTAGATGCATTGAAATACTGTTTAAAGTCTAATATCAATACTATTACAGATGTTACACCATGGAATTTGATGAGTCGCTATTTCAAGAAAAATCCAAATGTCGAATCATACAACGATATGACTCAAAAAGTATATACGAAATTAATGGAGTTAAACACACGTTCATATAAGATTGTGACGAAAGACGGAAAAGATTTTAACAGTTTGAGCCCAGGATGGAAAACGGCAATTTTGTTAGACTTAATACTAGGATATGAACAAGATACTGCGCCCATTATTATTGACCAGCCAGAGATGAGTCTGACGACAGAAAGGGCGGTCTAAAAAGATTTGATGCCGGATTAAGTTTTGGAGTTGGAGTTTCCATTAAAAAATTTTATGTAGGTCTAAATTATGATCTGGGATTGGCAAATATTGCCGACAAAGATCAATGGAAAGATTACAAAATTAAAAACCGCAATTTTTCAATCGGAGTTGGTTATAATTTTTAACCCTTCTCCTGCTCTTTTCCCTCGAATTTAGAAATAGAATATTAAAGAGGCTGTCTTTTCAACAGAACAGCCTCTTTTTATTTGAAGATTCCTCTTCATATATTTCTATTATACCTTAAAAAAACAACAGGGAATAATAAGTTTATTTTTTATAAAAAAAATTCTACAAGCTTGTCACCCATTTTAGGGAGGTTGTTGTGTTATTGACAAAATAAAAAAAATAATGAATTACAACGATCAAGACATAGAATTTGCCTACCGCATCTTAAACCATAGGAAGGAGTTACGTGAAGAAGAGGTTATTAACTGGTTGAAAAATCCGGAACACACAAAACTATTAGACGAAATAGCGGCAATTCGACAATCGCTTTCTTCTCAAAACGTTGAAAAAATAAAAGAAGAGGTATATTCACACCTTCGACAATCCATACAAAAACAAAAAAATCGCTATTTAACGATTCGATGGTCCGTAGCCGCATCCGTTCTGCTCGTCATCGGTTTATTCGCGAGTCAAATCATTAATCATCTAAAAGAAAAAGAATCTGTTGCAGCACGGACTTCGATTGCCGCAATCACTCCCGGTGAGGTAAAAGCTCAATTGATCCTGTCCGACGGAAAGGTGGCCAAACTAAAATCGACCAACCAACGGGTAGACGCTCCTCTTGTACAAGGAATCAAAAATGATTCTTTATTAGGATTAAGCTATAGACAGGTTCAAATCAATGATATGAATCTAATCGAAACGGAAATACAGAACACATTAGTAGTACCGACGGGTGGATTCTACCCGCTCGAACTATCCGACGGAACCCGGGTATGGCTGAATTCTGAATCGGAACTACGTTTCCCGGTCAAATTCCTATCCGATAAACGAGAAGTTACCTTAAAAGGAGAAGCTTACTTCACGGTGAAAAAAGACAGTACAAAACCGTTTATCGTACACGTAAAGGATGCATCCGTCGAAGTGTTGGGAACCACGTTCAATATAAACACATATGGCGATGATGAAAATATATACACCACTCTTGTTAACGGTTCCGTGAAGTTCATTTCTGAAAAAAACAAACAGGAAGTCATTTTGAAACCGGGAATGCAAAGCGTAATGAATACAAGAACCGGAAATACAGGCGTAAGGCAAGTAAATGTTCAAGATTATATCTCCTGGAAAGAGGGACGTTTCGTATTTCATTCCATGACGTTAGAGTCCATCATGCAACAACTCAGACGTTGGTATGATATCGAAATCTTCTATCAAAATCCGGAAATAAAACAATATGAATTCAGGGGCGTGATCAATAGAGACATGGATTTGAATAAAGTTTTAAACATTATATCAGAAACTACTAATATAACATTTAACATTAATAACCGGACAATAACCATTTCAAAACGATAAAGAAAGATTACTTATTTTTTTACTAAAGGAAGAAAAACGAGGATTGCCGTGAACAACCCTCGCTTATCCTCCTAAGAGAATTCTAGTATTAATTTTCAACTACAAAGTTATGAAAAAAAAACGAAGTTGGTGCTTTTTATGCACGCGTGAAAAAATCTTTAACTTATTACGAGTAATGAAAATCGTGATTTTTATACTGCTGGTAGGCTTGGCTCACGTTTCAGCCGAAGTTAAAAGCCAGAATTCTTTAATTAATCTCAAATTAAAGAATGTTTCCATAGAAAAAGCTGTCCAAGAACTGGAGAAGCAATTAAAACAGGATTTCTTTTTTAGCAAACAAGAGATCGATGTAAATAAAAAAATCACGATTAATTTAACGCAAGCAACTCTGGAAGAGGCCGTACGAATTGTTTTTGGGAAACAATTCAAATTCAGAATAGTCGATAACGTCATTGTTATCTCTCCTGTTAAAAATATACCGGATGAGATTAAAAAGATGGTCATTAAAGGAAAGATTCTGGATAAAGACTCTATTGCCATTCCCGGTGCGACAATTCGTCTAAAAGGTACGACCATAGGAGTGGCTACCGACCGGGAAGGTAAATTTTCTTTTTCCATACCGGAAACAAAAGATCCTGTCTTGATATTTTCTTTTATCGGAATGAAGACCAAAGAGATCAAATACACGAAAGAAGAATTTCTGATCGTTATCATGATAGAAGAAACCACCTCCTTAAATGATGTTGTGGTAACCGGATACGCCAATATTAAAAAGGAAAGTTTCACGGGAGCTTCCACCAGGGTCAGTAAAGAAGATCTATTGAAGGTATCCAGCCAAAACGTGATGAAAGCATTGCAGGTCTTCGATCCCTCTTTCAAATTAATTCAGAACAACGTCATGGGTTCCGACCCGAATACGATGCCCGAGTATTATATCCGGGGGCGTTCCGGTACATCGGAATTAAAAGAGTTGGATAAGCTAACTGCCGACGACGTATCTCAATTCGCCTTAACAAACAATCCGAGTGCCCCTATCTTTATATTGGACGGATTCGAAGTGGATATGGCCAAAGTATATGATATGGATATCAATCGGATCGAGAGTGTCACCATCTTAAAAGATGCAGCAGCAACTGCTGTTTACGGTTCACGGGCCGCAAACGGTGTAATCGTTATTGAAACCTCTGCTCCGGAACCCGGAGAGATCCGAATCAGTTACGCCGGGACATTAGCCGTTTCCGCTCCGGATCTAAGCAGTTACCATCTGTTAAATGCCGCAGAAGCATTGGAAGCTGAATATCAAGCCGGATTATACACCGGAACCAACGCAAGTTCCATTGCTGCCGGAATCATCAATTACGACGAACAATACAACAACATCCTTCGCGGTATCGATACGGATTGGATTTCCAAACCTTTACAAACAGAAGTAAATCATAAACATTTCCTTTACATAGACGGAGGTTCCCAGGAACTTCGTTGGGGATTGGAGTTAAACTATCAACACAACGGAGGTGTAATGAAAAAATCATTCCGGGATGTATATGGAGCCGCAATCACCGTCGATTACAGATGGAAATCTTTACAGATTAAAAACCAAACTTCATTAAGTATTATGTCTTCTGAAAATTCTCCTTACGGTTCATTTAGCGATTACGTGAGGATGAAACCCTACCTCTCTCCCTATGATCCGGAAACAGGAAACCCTTATAAAAAATTTGAAATTTACAGAACTTCTGTTCCGCCTAACGGATCAACGCGCATTAATAATCCTTTGTATGAAGCCTCTTTACAAAGTTTCAATAAAACCAAATACAAAGAGTTTACCGACAACTTAAGTATCAGCTGGTACATTAATAATTACTGGTTATTAAAAGGAACTTTTAGTGCTTCTTTCAAATTACAGGATGAAGACGAATACAAGGACCCGGCTTCAGGAGACTTCTACCAAAGCGAAAACGATTTAAAAGGAAAATACACAGATCGTGAAATTCGCACGAGCAAATGGAATGCCAACGGTTTACTATCTTACAATCAGCAACTGGGAAGACATAATTTAAACTTCTCTTTAGGATTGGAAGCATCGGAAACGAAACAAGAAGCCACTTATGCTTACTATCAGGGATTCCCGTTCGGAAGCGTTCCTTCCCCCAGTAGTGCCGTAGACGTGAGCTCCAAACCTACCTATAAAGATAGTTACAGCCGTCGTTTCGGTACTTACCTGCAATTCAACTACAGTTTTAGTGATATTTATCTATTCGACGTTTCCGGTCGTTTGGACGGATCCTCTGCCTTCGGTAGCAAAAAGAAAACAGGTACGTTCTGGTCTTTCGGTACCGGAATAAATATTCACAATTACGAGTTCATGAAAAACGTCGGTTTCTTGAATCAATTCAAGCTTAGGGCAACTTACGGACAAACCGGAAAAGCTAATTTCAATCCTTATCAGGCCAGAACAACTTATGAAGTTCTATACGACGTGGATTATGCCAATATCAGGGGGATGAAACTAAAAGCTCTCGGTAATGAAAACCTGAAATGGGAAAAAGTAAGAACCTGGAATGCCGGTACGGAAATCGCCGTATTAAATAACGCCCTGACCCTGAAAGTAGATTATTATCATGCTAAAACACTCGATCAGGTTGAAGATGTCACCATACCCTCTTCTTCCGGTTTTATTTCTTACAAAAGTAATGTAGGAGAAATCCTAAACGAGGGGGTCGATATCGATATCAATATCAGGGCACTTGAAAACAAGGACTGGAGTATCTATCTTTTCGGTAATGCCAACCACAACAAAAATACCATTACCAAAATCGGCCAAGCATTAGAAAACTATAACAAACGAATCGATGAACACTTCAATAGTTATGGTTCCACAAGTACGAGCTCGGATGTTGCCACTCCCTTCATGAAATACGAGGTAGGTAACTCGCTTTCTGCTATCTACGGTATGAAATCTTTGGGTATCGACCCCGCACGCGGCGATGAACTCTACGTGAAAAGAGACGGAACCACCACGCACGTGTGGAAATCCGAAGAACAACAAAACCTGGGAGATTCCGATCCCAAAATATCGGGTTCCTTCGGTCTCAATGTTCGTTGGAAAAACTTCACCCTCTATACAACCTTTATGTATCGTTGGGGAGGACAAGCCTATAACCAAACCTTACAGGCTATTGAAAACGTTGATTTGAAATCGTATAGCGGAGACCGTCGTATCTTGACCGATCGTTGGAAAGAGATCGGAGACGTAACCCCGTTAAAGGATATCAAAGACCAAACTTACGTTACCCGTCCTACTTCCCGGTTCGTACAAGACGACAATACATTAACATTCAACTCCTTAACCGTAGGATACGATTTCGACAAAGCATTAGTAAATCGTTGGGGACTCAGTACGTTAAGATTACAGTTCAACATGGAAGATATCGCAACCATCTCCTCCATTAAGCAGGAAAGAGGAACGAGCTATCCTTTTGCACGTACGTTCAATTTTAGCATGAATATCAGTTTCTAATATTTAACCACATCAATATGAAAAGAATAAAAATCATAGCACTGTTTCTCACGTTATCGACCGGAATCTTGGTCAGTTCATGTGACAAATGGTTAGATGTCCTTTCGAATGAAGAGATACTTGAGGAAGATGCTTTTGCCACAACGAAAGGATTTCGGACAGCCTTAATCGGAGCTTATCAAATCGCAGCTTCCGATCCTTTATGGGGACAGGAATTAACCTGGGGAATGATGAGTGTTTTGGGCAGAAATTATACCGCCAGTTCTCTTCCTACCAAATACAAATACGCGATGGACAATACAAACTTTGAAAGTTCTTATACCAAAGATGCCATTGCCAGTATTTGGGAAACCGGTTATAATGTTATCGCAAACTGCAACAATATCATCAAAAACGTCGAAACGACCGACAAGCCTTTCGAATACACGTGGGAAAAAGGTATGATATTGGCAGAAGCAAAAGCATTGCGCGCATTGATGCACTTCGAACTTTTACGCCTTTTTGCTCCGGCACCCATCTTGGGAAACACGGATAAGGCTATTCCTTACGTTACTACCTATCCTAACATTTCTCCCGAATACAAATCAACTTCAGAGATCATTAAAAATGTGATCGAAGATTTGAAATACGCCCGAGACATTCTCAAACCCATCGATGTGGATATACTTTGGGGTGAAAGTATCATGTCTTATTTCAGTACGATGTTGTTTTACGGTATCCAAAACTTACAGGACGACGGGCAACGCAGTAACGGAAATGCAGCCGGATTCTTTGCTTACCGGGGATTTAGGTTGAATTACTGGGGAGTAACCGGTCTATTGGCCCGGGTATATTCCTACAATAGAGAAAATGACAAAGCCATGCCGTATGTCAATGAAATCATTGAGGACTGGATCGACTCAGGTGTCGGGTTCGAATTTGCCTGGGATCAAAAGCCCAATAACAATCCGAATTTAATTGACGGTAAAAGATGCCCGGAAGGGTTAATATGCCTATGGAATACAAAAGTTGCGGAAAATTATAGCAAGGTTGCCGGAACAAATTATTTCAAAATGACAAAATTAAACGATTTGTTCGGTGCGGATGATATTAAAGAAGATTATCGTTATACAGCCTTCTATAACGCATCAACATCTCGTTATCGCGTATGGGATCCTTCTAACTCTTCTTATTCAACAGATAATTACATCGAACAGGTTCGAGTTATTTTACCGGTATTGGAAATTCCCGAAATCTATTACATCAAAGCAGAATACCTGGCCGAACAAGGAAAAATCGGAGAGGCTATCAATGCCTTAAAAGTGGTAAAGGATAACCGTAACATCACCACTCCCATTCCCAGCACGGTAAACGACTACAACTCCTTTATGGAAGTTCTGGTCAATGATTTGAGCCGGGATTTCCTGACCCGGGGACAAACCTGGTACTATTTGAAAAAATTAAACTGGAAAAAGATGTATAACGGAACCAATATTCCTTGGGACGTACCCGATTCCTGGTTTGTATTACCTCTCCCGGATAGTGAAACATCTTATTATTAATGTTATAAAGTAAAAACATATGAAAAATATATATTTACTGGTAATAAGTATAGTAGGTCTATTGACCAGTTGCGAACGGGAAGGTATTCCCACCTACAACGATTTGACCTCAAACAGATATCTCTATCTGTATCGGGCCGAGACCGATTCCACAGAGACCTCCTTCTTCTTCTATCCCGGAGAGACAACCATCGAATTTCCAATTAGTGTAAGGTGTACAGGAAGAGGAGATCAAGATCAAACGTATAAAATTGCAGTAGTAGACGAATATACCACGGCCCCGGCAGAAACCTATGAAATCCCGGAAAATCCGGTTATGAGAGCCGGAAGAGATATGGATACCTGTTATATCAAATTGAAATACAATCCCATTTTAGACACGCAAAAAGTCCGTTTAGTGGTTGAAATAAAGGATTCCGAGAATTTCTTAGCCGGAAGAACCGAGTATAGAGTAGCCATCATCTGGTTCCACAACATCATCGCACAACCCAAATGGTGGAATTCCAATGTCATCAACTACTATTTAGGCAAATATTCCGATGAAAAATATCAATTATTTTTAGACGTGATAAAAGTAGACTTGACAAATGCAACGGACAGTGAACTCCGGAATTATTCACTTCTATTCAAAAAATACCTGAATGATGAAAAGGAGGCCGGAAGAACGGTATATGAAAAAGACGGTTCGGAAATGGAAGTAGCAGTTCTCGGAAATTTGATCTAATACTAAAAAATGATGTTTATGAAAAAAATAATATATTATTTAGGTGCGTTTTTAGTCTTTTGGGGACTATTTACAGGATGCTATGATGATAAATCGAAAACGGCCCGGATTCCTATGCCCAAGATTTCAATCATAGGAGATGAAGCTCTATCCGGAGACAGGAGCAACAGAATAGCTTATGTAGGAGAAGAGTGTGAGCTGGATTGTAAAGTAAACTGGGGAGCGGAAGATTCCACTCAATACGATTTTAAATGGACTTACAACGGAGAAGAGATCTCTAACGAAAGAGTATGTCGTTATACTTTTAATGAATCCGGAAGTACCTATGTTACCTTCCAGGTGATACAAAGATCCACGGGGCTTAGCTGGGGAGCTTCTCTTTCCGTAACGGTCAGTGCCAAATATCTTTTAGGATGGCTTATTCTTTCCGACAAAGACGGACGTTCCGCTTTGGATTTCATCCATATTGACACCTATGAACTATACCCGGATATTTATAAAACCTTACATCCAGATAAACCTCTTGGCTCCAATCCATTCCGGTTGGAACAACACTTTACTTCGGCCTATGACGAAATATTGGTTATGCAGAGAGGAGAACCCGGATTAGTAGAATTGGACGGAAGAAATTTCAGTCAGGTCATTCAAACGAAAGACGAGTTTATCGGTGAAAAATACCCCTATGAAGGTTTTGACCCTATTCAAGTATGTTATGCCAACGGAACGGTTAGTGGCGTCGAATTGTTATTGACCGCCAAAGGAGAGGTATATGCCCGTATGAACAAGACCGTAACCAGTCAATTCCAAACGGCTCAATATCCCACGATCCCTCTTGAATACCCCGGAGGTATGGAGATTACCATGTTTACGTTCCCCAAGCCGACTTATTATCAACTTATGTTCGATAATAAAAACAAAAGATGGTTAGCCATATACAAATCTTCCAGCAACGATAAGATGTTACCTTTGTTAGTTAAAAACTACGACGAAGAAGAGTTTCCGGACTATTTCGACTTCTGTAACGGAATGGATCAAAAAATGGAGTTAGTATATGCTCAGACCTGTGACGAATGGGGAGGCGACTGTTATCTCGTAAATATTTTAAAAGACACGGAAACCGGAAAATATTATTTCCAGAAGTGTTATTTAACCTGGGATTCCTCCACCAACACGATAAAAGTCTCTCAACCCGTACAAAAAGAATTTGCTGCCGGTTATAATCTTACGGAAGATTCTCAATTCTGGATGTTACGAGGACAAAACACCTATTTCCAAGATAGCCCTCACGTATTCTTCACCGTAGGCAAGAAGGTCTATTTCTACCGGGAACAAAACGACAAATACTATTTGTATAAAGATTGTAGCTTAGGAGAAAATCCTCCCACGGGAAAGATTGTTTCCATTCATACCAATGCTGTCGTCTCCGAAATGGGTATTGCCTTTAGTGACGGTCATTTCTACATTTGTGACTTAGATCCGGAAGAGGTAGTCAACGCTATCGCCCGCGGAAATGTCGATCCTTCTGATCCTGCAACAAACGCAAAATTGGAAATCAAACACTATTCAGGATTAGGAAATATTGTTCACTCTATCTTTAAATATGGTAGGTTCTCTAATTGGTCCTCTGCAGAAGACAGATATAGATAAAAATAAACCAAAATCATTCACGAGGCCGTTTGAACACGGCCTCGTGAATACCCAAATCACGTATTTATAAATTATCGTATATCATATATTGTGTATGATAGGGATGTTGTGTTATGTAATCAAAAAAAATTATGGAAGAAACAATTGTAAAAGTGGAAAATCTATCCCACCGCTATAGTGTTCAGTGGGCCATACGGGATATCAATTTCGAGATTCCCCGTAACGGGATATACGGCCTTTTGGGATCTAACGGGGCAGGTAAATCAACCACGATGAACATCATGTGCGGGGTATTGAAACCGACCCAGGGAAGTATTTATATCAAGGGAATCGACCTGAGAAAGTCACCGGTAGAGGCCAAACGTCATATCGGTTTCCTACCGCAAAAACCGCCCTTGCATATGGACCTGACGGTAGAAGAATACCTGGTTCATTGTGCCAATTTACGCTGGCTCAGGGGCAAAGAGGTGGATAATGCCGTGAAGGAGGTAATGAATAAATGCGGGATCTCCCATTTCAACAAACGCCTGATCCGTAACCTCTCCGGAGGATACCAGCAACGGGTGGGAATAGCGCAAGCCATCGTTCATAATCCGGATTTCGTGGTACTCGACGAGCCGACGAATGGCTTGGACCCGAACCAGATCGTGGAGATACGCCACCTGATAAAAGAGATTGCCGAGGAACGCACGGTGGTATTGTCCACCCATATCCTCTCGGAAGTACAGGCGACCTGTGATTACATCCGTATGATCGAGCAGGGAAACCTTGTCTTTGCCGGAACGGTGGATGAATTCGATAATTATATCATTCCGAACACTTTACTGGTCAACATGGCCGCAGCTCCTCCTACCGATGAGTTACGTTCCATCCAAGGCGTGTTAGGCGTAGAAGAATTGGGAGGTACAAAATTCCGAGTGCAATTCGGAGAGGCTCAAGATGTTTGCGAGCGCATCGTTGAAACCAGCGTAGCCAGAGGATGGCGCCTCACGGAGATCAATATAGAAAAAAGCTCTCTCGACGCTGTTTTCGCCGAGTTATCCAAAAAATAATAACCTGTAAAATTGATATTATGAGAATGATATATAAAATAGCCCGAACGGAATTACAAACTCTGTTTTATTCTCCTGTGGCCTGGTTGATCATCGTGATTTTCACATTTCAGACAGCCATGGCTTTTTCGGATGTATTTAGCGGTTTCGTGAGAAACCAGGAATTGGGATATACCCTACGTGACGTCACCATGAGAACCTATGCCGGAATGTGGGGACTTTTTACCAACGTACAACAATATCTATACTTTTATATACCCCTGTTAACCATGGGATTGATGAGCCGGGAATTAGGAAGCGGATCTATCAAATTACTCTACTCCTCTCCCGTCACCAATACCCAGATCATCTTGGGAAAATTCTTCTCTATGATGATCTACGGACTCGTGCTTGCGTTCATCCTCTTTGTTTTTGTTATTTATGGAGCATGCACGATCAAATCGTTTGATTTCGTCGCTACATTATCCGGTTTACTCGGCCTTTACCTTTTGATTTGCGCTTACGCGGCGATCGGTCTGTTTATGTCCAGTCTAACATCCTATCAGGTTGTTGCCGCCATGGGTACTTTGGCTATTTTAGCCGTATTGAACTTCATCGGGGGAATGTGGCAGGACATCGCTTTTGTACGGGATATCACGTACTGGCTCTCCATCCGGGGACGAGCCTCGGAATTTATCAACGGACTGATCTGCAGCGAAGATGTTTTGTATTTCCTGATCGTTATCGCCCTTTTCCTGACTCTTTCCATCATTCGCTTACAGGGAGTCAGACAGAAAAGTGCTTGGACGATCTCTTTCGGAAAATACATCGGAGTCGTTTTTATTGCCATATCCCTCGGATACCTGAGTTCTCGCCCGCATTTAATGGGTTTCTATGATGCCACGCGTACCAAAGCCCGAACGTTAACCCTCAACAGCCAAGAAATCGTAAACAAGATGGAGGGCGGTTTAACCATCACCACCTATACCAACATCTTGGATAATTACTATACATTAGCTTTACCGCGTAGTATAAACCGGGATCTGGACCGATTTAAACAGTACACCCGTTTCAAACCGGAGATTAAGATGAAATACGTCTATTACTACGATAAGGCCGAAAACCCTCAACTGGATAAGCGCTATCCGGGGCTTTCCGACCGGGAAAGGATGATAAAGATATGCAATTCATGGAACTTAGACTCGAACCTGTTCATTACCCCGGAAGCCGTCCGTCAATTGGAAGACCTTACCCCGGAAAAAAATCGCTTCGTGAGGGTACTGGAGAGAGAGAACGGACAAAAAACCTTCTTGCGCGTATTCGATGATATGTATGTACATCCTTTCGAATCCGAAATTTCAGCCGCCTTTAAGCGCCTGGTAATGGAACTACCGAAAGTCGGTTTCGTAAAGGGACACGGGGAAAGAGATTGTATCAAGGAAGGAGATCGCGATTACAACCGTTTTGCACAAGACAGGCCTTTCCGTTACTCCTTGATCAACCAAGGGTTCGACTTCCTGGAAGTAACCCTGAATAGGGAGATACCGGAAAACGTCGATATTCTGGTCATTGCCGACATGCGTGAACCGCTTACCCCGGAAGAAAACCAACATTTAAATGCTTATATCGAACGGGGAGGCAATCTGTTGATTGCCGGAGAACCCAAACGGCAAGAGGTAATGAATCCGCTCGTGGAACGATTCGGCGTGCAATTCATGCCGGGACGCCTGGTTCGACCGACTGAAAATTTCCAGGCAGATTTTATCATCGCTACGCCCACGAAAGAGGCCGGAGAGTTTTCCTATCATTTCAACAATATGATCAAACGAGAATTAGTAGTCACGATGCCAAGCTGTACAGGCTTAGAATACACGGAAAACAAGGGTTTCACGGTTATTCCCCTCTTTAGGAGCGACACGATTAATTGCTGGAACGAAGTAGAAACGACCGATTTCGTGGATGATACGGTTAAATTGAATCCCAAAGCCGGAGAAGTAGAGAAAATCTATACCACAGCTTTAGCTTTATCCCGGAAAGTGGGAGAAAAAGAACAGAAGATCATTATTTTGGGAGATGCCGATTGCCTGAGTAACGGGGAGATCAATATCGGTCGAAAAGGCGTGAGGGCTTCCAACTACTCGCTTATCACCGGATCATTCTTCTGGATGTCAGACGAAGAAGTGCCCATAGACGTACGCCGTCCCAATCCACCGGACAACGCCGTACGCATAGGAGAGTCAGGAATGTATATTTCAAAACTCGGTCTTATGGGACTCTTCCCGATACTGTTGGCTATTGCCGCCATCATCATCTGGATTCGCAGAAGAGGAAGATAAGATCATCATTTTTAAATACAAAGGAAGGGGACTTTATTCTCCCCTTCCCGATTTTTTTCAAAAAGATAATCAAGAAGGTGTTTTTATCTCCTACAATATATTTCGAGAACTACTGGATAATGATTACCTAAACCTAAAAACAAACAATCGACTGTAGTGTGCTGCCGGAGAAAATAGTATAATTTCTCCGGCTCTTTTTAATCATTCGGGAAGAAATCAGAATCTCCCTATCCCTATTCTTTTATGCATGCAGAAGAATAAAATCACCTCGTCATGCATCTCTTCTCTCAAAAACTTCAGTGCCCGGGACAAATGGGTTTTTACCGTATTCAAACTGATTCCGAACTCTTCGGCCACATCTTTATATCCCATCCCTTCTATAAAACATTTTTTCAACACCTCTTGCTGTTTCTGAGGTAATTGAAGCAATTTTTCATGCAGACGAAACAATCTCTTTTCGTGTTGCTCCAATTCATCATTAGCATTTTCTATTAAAGCCGTTACTTCCCGTTCATTGGAGGCTACAACACGCAAGTGCTTTAAATAGTTCAAGGCATAGTTCCGGGATAACGTAAACAAATAAGATTTCATTGAATAAGAAGGGTCTAATCGCTTCCTATTATTCCAAAGTACTAAAAAGACATCGTGAACAATATCCTTAGCTACTTCTTCATCCTTTACATAGCTATTAACAAAACCCATCAAATCCACAAAATGAAGATGAAACAATTTTTCGAACATCTTACTATCAAAAACAGACTTTACCATGCTTTTGCTTATTTTAGTCACCACCCATACACTTGTCAAAAATAACTTTTTTTATCATGAATACAAATATTTTTTTACTACTACCTCCCTATTTTTAAGTTAAAAAATACCCGTATTGCAAAATAATCCAATATACAAATACTATAACAATCTGTGAATTACAATACATAGTACACAAAACTATTGTTTACAAAATAATGATTTATTTATAAAAATAAGATCAATTCCAATATCTAATTTCACAGGAAAGGCAAGACCATCAAAAGAACATAAATACCTCTAATTATCCATAAACATATAACTAAAAATCCGGAATTACTTCCGGATTTTTTGTTTATTAACGATTCATCTTTTCGAATTTAAACCAGCATACCGCCTCCTTCCTTTCAATACTTATTCGTACGAAATGTCATAAATATCCTTTACAGCATCAGTACCCGATTTTGTAATCTTACTAACATAACCGTTGATCGTTTTATATGAAAAACGATAAGTCGCTTCCACGTATTCACCTTTAACAATAATCTCCGAAGGTAGTACTGCTGAGGCCTTTCCGCATAAATTCAATAAACGGGCATGGAGTTCATTCGTACTATTATTCAATAGATAAAGAATAACAGCCATTGCATCCACCCCCACCCCGGCTTTGTCGTTTGGCTGATCTGCATAACTAAACCTGTACGTCGTTTCGGAACCCCACTCATCCTGTTGCATAGATTCCAGCTTCTCATCCAAATAATGATATGTGACGGTAGAAGTGGAACCGTTACTGACGGAGGTTAAATGATTATCCGAATCATAGTTCCAATCATAAGGTTCTCCGTATACTTCATGATTTATAATTAAATCATCCGCTACAGTAAAAGTATAACTATCAGACCACTCCCAATATCCGCCCTCATCTCCGGTTTCCGGATCAGGGTCATAAATGTTAAAAAAGTAGTTATTAACCGTGATTAGCCCCTCCTCATATTCGAATGCATACTTGGAACGGCTATATTCCGTACCCAAGATAAGCGATTCCAACCTGCCTTCGCGATACATAAATAGGGTTGTATCGACACTTCGCATTCCGTCGCTCTCTTCCCGGACATGAATAATTTTCGCGAATCGAGCCGAAGTCGTTTTAGCATGAATACGAATAGTACCCAACTCCCATTGTTCACCTTGACGAAGAAGTAAGGTATACTCCCCTGTTTTTAACATGACCGGCAAACGAACGGTAAGCGTATGATCCGTTCTACCGGTAATTTCCATAATCTCCTCCGCAGTCGATCCCACGATAGAAATCCGGCAATCACTACTGAATCCGGTTCCCTCTATCGTGATTAAATCACCCGCCGTTGCTTCTTCGGGAACAACCGTTTCCGTAACCGGAGAAGGTAAGCCTGTAACAACATGAACCCGCCCAAGTTCCCATATACTCTCCTGTTGCAGGAACACGAAATAGACTCCTGTTGCCAAATCGTCGGGAATATCAATCGTTACGCCCGTATTATCAACACTCTTTTTCTCCATTTTCAAAGGGTTGACACTTTGCAGAAAGATCTGGCTTTGTTCTGTAAACCCCTTCCCTTCTATAACCAGAACTTCACCCGGTTTAATCGTCGAAGGGATTTTAACGTCGGTCACGGGTATCTTCACGGGACCACTCTCGTGGTCATCCTTCGAGCAAGCTGTAAAAGTACAGATGCCAAGAATCATCAGGATTATCAAATAAATATTTTTCATATCGTTCCTTTTTAAATAAATATTAGAAATGTTCCCATTCAGGTTTTTGCTCCACCGGAGTTGATTTGATGATAAATTCCTGTTTTCGGGCTTTTTTAAAAAATTTCAGCACGGTTTTACGAACAAATCCAGGGGTAATCGTATCGATAATATTCTCGAAATTATCCGGCGAAGTGATATCCACTCCATACACCACGTAATAGTTCAATACATTCATCCAATATTGCGGATCCATGCAACTATCGGCTTCTTCCTTATTTTGTTTCAGCATAACCACGATTTGTTCGATCTCTGCCGGAGAAAATAAGCGCTCTTTCATCAACTCGATCTGTCGGTAAACGATTTGTTTCAAATCATCCGTCCGTTCTCGTTTCGTCAGGAATTTGACATCGAGACTCTCTCTTCGGAAAGGAAAAGCAGAATAACCGGCCGTCACATCCACATCGTACGCCCCTCCTTCCTGCTCGCGTATGAGTTCGAAGAAATGATTTTTCAACATCATTCCATAGATCATAAAAGCCAATTGTTCTTTATTGGACATTTTTTTATCATTGAGAAAACTGATCTCGACAATACCGCGATCGTCAGGCATCTCCGCGTTATACTCCTTTATCAAGGAATCGTGTTTGACGGAATAATCCCGAAGAACAAATTTCTCCTTTTTCCCTTTACGTGACGGTAGATTACCTATATAAATACAAGCTAATCGCTTGGCCTCCTCCCGGTCAATATCCCCGACAATACAGAAGGTAAATTGACGGGCGTTGGCAAAACGATCGTGATAGAGTTTCTCAAGTTTATCGAAGTCCATTTCATCTATGTACGAGAGATCGAAATCCCGATTCCGTGCATCTTTCAATACCAATAAATTCTGAATGGAATCCCGTACCCTATCAAGAGCCGTTTTCACGGTATTCCGGTACAGGTAGCGCTGGCGCTCGATGTATTTATCAAACTGCTCCCTGTCGAACCTCGGCTTTTCAAACATCAGGTAAAGATATTGGAAAAACATCTCGGCATGCTCGACAGGCGCTTGCCCTCCCATTCCCTGGTTGTATTCATCCAGCATAAACGTCATATTCATCCGTTTCCCGCTCATGAGATCCATCAAGGTATTCCGATCGTGTTTGTATAAACCGGACTTCAATGTCAAAGCCTGCATGGCCGTCAAAGAAGGCAAATCCCCGGTAGCGACGACGGAAGCTCCGCCGTGACTGCTGCATGCCATAGAAAAGGTCCCATTACCTTCCGGTACGTTTTTATAAACGACCTTGGCACCGTTGGATAGCGTCCAAATTTCAGCGTTAAAACGTTTTAAAGGCCGTGTCTTAACCACCGTAGCAGGGGTGAGTTTCAGATCGAAAAATACCGGGACGTCCTTTTTGACTTCTTGTTGTTGCCTATTTTCCCGACGGATTTCATTCATCATCCGGACGACCTCCTCCCGGGTAAGATAAGCATAACCAGGATCATTCCCGGAAATTAAGATCGTGATATTCCGATTATCATCGGCCCAGGAACGCAACCACTCCTGCATATCTTCGGGAGTAAATTCAAAAATAGTCTCCCTTGACTTTTCAATCTCTTCTTCCATATCGGGACAAGGAGTTCCGAGCAGAAAATTGGATTTAAAAAGATCGATATAGTAATTATTCCGGTTTTGATCCAAATTCCGCTCCAACTCCTGAAGTTCCGATAATTGCTCTTCCAGTACGCGTTCGATCTCTTCCTTGGTAAATCCGAAACGTCGAATCTCCTCCCACATCCCCCAAACTTGCCGAAACGCATCGGCATCTTTACCGTTAAAAGGCATGATATCCATCGACATTGTATTATACCCTTTCACGAAACGTCCAAAATCCACATTAGCAGCCAAGAATTGCTCCCCGTTTGCGTTTTTCAATCGGGTAATCCGACGGGCCCATAACGTGTTAAAAAGACGGGCGGATTCCCGGTATTTACGCCGCACCTCATCGTTCGGGTAATCGGGACGTTTTACCCGTTGCGCAATACTGATCGTACGCACCGTATTTTCCGACTCCAAAACCAATTTATAAAGAGGTTCTACATTATCATCGATCGTAATATCGTAACGTTCCGGTGCATTTTCAACTACCGGAATCGTACCAAACAATTGTTCAACCTTCTTCTCGTATTCGACGGGATCGATATCCCCGACGACAATCACGCACTGTAAATCGGGACGATACCATTTATGATAAAATGCTCTCAACACGTCGGGATGAAACGTTTTCAACAATTCGACATTCCCGATCACGTTACGTCGGGCAAACTTACTATGGTTATAAAGTTCCGGAGCAACAGCATTTTGAATTTTACTATCGGGAGTATTCCGAACACGCCACTCTTCGACAATAACTCCTCGTTCGGCGTCAATATCCTCATCCTTAAGTAAAAGCTCATCGCACCAATCTTTGACAATGAGGAAACAGGTATCCACGATTCCCTGCCGCTCCAGGGGAACGGCATCTATGCTGTATACCGTTTCGTTAACCCCGGTATGAGCGTTAAAGGTATAAATCCCTTTTCCGCGTAACCACGACATAACACCCCGGGGAAAATGCCGGGTACCGTTAAAAGCCATGTGTTCCAAAAAATGGGCTAAACCGTTTTCGTTATCCTCCTCCAGAATAGCTCCTACGTTCTGAACCAAATATATGCTTACTTTTCCCGGTTCCAAAGAGGAATGTTTTACATAATAAGTCATTCCGTTGGCAAGTTTTCCCTGACGTAATCCCGGCATAGTGGCCTGTGCCGAAACACCGAGAAAAGCAAATAGCAAACTAATCAGTATCGTATATCTTTCTTTCATCATCATTGTAGTAATTCTAAAGCTGCCAATTTACTTTTGATCGCCATCTGTATCTCCATGGCCGTCATCTTACCTTCTATCTGCAAAGACTCCATGTAAGCCTGATTATAGGCCTCAGCCGCTTTTTTATAATCCTTCATAGCTTTGTGACTGTCCCCCAACATGGCCAGGTAGTTAATCCGGTCAATAAGAGGAATATTCGGAAATTGAAGAGCCTTAACAATCCATTCTGCCGCCGCCTTATGTTGATCGGAAGTCAATTTACCGCTCATCGCGTAATACATATTCTGAGCCGCTTGCCCGTAAGTGGTAGCATCGACCTTATCACCCAGATTCTTTAAATAATGATTCATGTGCTCGATGTATTTACCGGCATCTTTTTTATGATACAATATATACAATCCATCACAATACCCTTTCTGGCGATTGTATATACTGTTGATATCTTCCGGTGCCGTACTGTAAGCCGTGCGCATATCTCCTGAAATCCGGTCAAGGTATTCCCGATATCCGGAATCCCCGGCTTTGGCCAACTCTTCACAAATCTGATTATTATACTCGATAACCCAAGCAGCCGGGGCATTCCCCATTTTTTGAATATACTCTTCCATATGCGAATTGATGTATTCCAACAACGGATCATCTTTTTTGATCTGGTGGAATACCAAACTGATCTGGTAATCTTCCGGGTTGATCAGGGCGGTATCCGATTTCAACTGTTCGGCAATATAATCTTTATACAGTTTATTTACGCGGGATATCCATTTCTGGGCTTCAATTCCTTCCAATCCCCCTACATATGCCCGGGCCTCTTTCAGAGTCTGACGTACCACCCGAGGATCGTTATTAGAAGATTTGCATTGAGCATAAAGCTCTTCAAAACTCATCGCATCGCCAGCCGCAACCTGTCCCATCTTTAAGAATTCTTCCTTAGAACGAGCACCCGTAACCAAAGATACGATTTTACCATCCGGTCGAATAACCGCCAATGTAGGCATAGAAGTCACCTTGTACTGTTTAACCCATTTCTGATTTTCTTTCTTCTCCACGTTGATTTGCAGGCTGATGAATTTACTATTGTAATATGCGCCGACCAAACTATCCGTAAATACCTCTTTTTCCATCATTTTACAAGGACCACACCAATCGGCATAAAAATCGATAAAAATCAACTTCTGCTCAGCCGCAGCTTTGGTTTTAGCCGCCTCCAATCCCTCCTGAAAAAAAGTAATACCCTGTCCGGAACCGGGAAGACTCCAACCTACCGACCAGATATATAATAATAGTGTTTTTAATAATAATGTTTTCATATGAATCATAATTACGTAATTTATTTAACAATAAAAGTAAAAATATCCCTCATCTCCGAAGAATGATCTTCGTTATAAGCCTCTAAACTAATCAAATAACGTCCTTTAGGTGCATTGAACTTCAAAGGCACCTGCATAACGCCAATTCCCCTGACGGTAAGCTCTTTACGAAAAACGGCCGCATCTCCTCCCTCGAAAGCTTTTATATCCAACAAACGATAATTAATGGGAGACGTTCCCAATACCCCCTGCAATTTATTGGTTACCCAAGGAGCATTGTTTTGAATCCGGATTTGATCAACCGGATCGTCTTCATCTAATTCCTTACGAATCACCAAAGAATCCGGTGTAAAAGAAGCTCCGTCGGTTTTCAGATAACCCACCGTTTTGGTATGACAGGCACTTAGCCCCATGATTACCAATAATAGAATGAAAATATGTTTCATAAAAAATGCTGAATTTTTAATTATAGATTAAATGTCCTTGCATCAGTTCGAAAATTTCTCTTTATAAAGTTCCGAACTGATAGAAATAGCTCAACGAATGGACGATTCCATTATTCGATTCTATATCCCCGGAAGCGACGTCAATACGCAATCGGTCTCCTGTAAGCGAAAGAATATAAATATCTACCGAACCGGTTCCGGGAATACCTTCGTAATCCCCGCGGAAAGTGTAGACCCAAAATGTATTACCGATAGCTCCCGTCAGATCAATTCCACCCGTTCCTTTCTGTGAACCGTTTCCATGGGTTCCCCGGGGAATATCATTGCGTTTGTATTTACCCTTTACGACATGACGCAGCATCAACTGCTCACACAGTTTAACCGGAATATCCCGCACACTCTCGTACCCCTGTTCGATCATCCAACGACGGATCGTGTTATTGGTCGGACCGAAAAACGTAATATGCTCAAATCCGACTCGTTTTCCCTCAAAAAGATCGATCAAATCAGCCCGCTCGATCATCAGACGGGTAGAATCCCAATCATAGGGCTGAAGCCTGAAGTATTCATACATACTACAATCATGACGTCCGTTGGCCAATCCGGTATCGATCAGGTTGTATTTTGTCTCGCAAGATACAAGTACGACTAAAATGATAATGCTTGTAATATATTTCATCACAAATATGTTTTTATGGATTAATTGTTTTATTGGTATCTGGACCAATATATATTCTGACGTATTTTTTCATTTAAAGTAAAAGCCCCGCTCGATATCGGCAAATAAAGAATACCCTCGCGAATAGCATTATAATTGATTAAATTAGCTTGTCCGGCAGGTAACTCTTTCATGATGTATTCTTCCCCGTTTCGAATGATATCATAATAGTGACGTCCTTCAAATATCAACTCTTTTTCCCGTTCTTTGAAAACAGCATATTGAATATCCCTGTCCTCTGACGACGGATAAGGAACGGCATGTGCCCGATTACGTACTTCGTTCAAATCACTTTTAGCCCCCGGTTCGTTTCCGATCTTGGCATAACATTCGGCCCTTAACAGGTAGATATCTGCCAAACGCCACACCATAGCATTGGCTCGCAACGTCTGCCACTCTTTTTCTCCGTTATCGGCCGACCGATAAAAGCCTTCCCGCCATTTATAAGGATATGCATAGGTAGTCTGTTCCACGTTATCTTCCGGTTTAGGCGTGTAAAAAAAGGCTTTTTTCCGGAGATCATTGTCATCATACATCTTGTCCACGGTCTCGTTCAAAATACGTAAAGGCATCGTGGCGATGGCTCCGGAAGAAGCCTTTATATTGACCGGCCAACTGATATAATGTTGACCGAACTCGTTGGATTGAATATAGCCGGAAGAGACCTCGTCCAACTCGATTTCAAATATACTCTCCGGATTAAACTCACGAACCTTACTCATGACCTGACAAAGCTCTTCCGGAGATTGCATCGCGTAAACACCGGCCTCTCCGCCGATAATTTTCCCGGCCCACGCGATAGCCTCTTCGTAGCAAGCCTTGGAATCCCCTTGAAATTTATACAAACCGATTAAACTTCCTTTCCAGGCATAGGCATGAACCAGCAAGGCCGCGGCCGAACCCTTGCAACCATATTGTTTCGTCGTAATAGGACTACCGTTCCGGTCTTTCATGTCTTCGAATTTAGGTAATAACCGGTAAGCTTCAAGTGCGTTGGAAATAACCGTATCGATCACCTCAAGGGCCGGACTGCAACCGTAGGCGGTCATTGTCTTGCTATCCTTGGTAATCACCGCATCTCCCCACCGAAGTGTAATAAAAAAATAGGCAACTCCTTTCCCGAAACAAGCCTGTCCCCGGTGAAAATCAACCCGGTCGGGAGCCACGTTTACGGCTCGATGCAGGTTGTCCAGCATCACGTTAGCCACATAAATGATATCGTACATGTTTCGCCAGTCACAGGACGGATCGTCGAAACGGAATGAACTCGGGTTAAATTTCCGGATATCATCCAAATAAGGGTCTACTTCATCGGCAAAAGCCCCGGCATATTCATGCAGAAGATGATCGTTATCCAATAAATACATCCGGATAAAAGAGTGCATTTGAGCCGTTACGGACTCCAGTTCAAGCTCCGATTTAAAATAGTTGGTATAGGTAACGGAATTTTCCGGCTCTACATCCAGCAAATTGCAGGAGTTGAATAACAAAATAGTAAATATATATATCAATTTTTTCATAAGATCAGAAATTTATGGTTAAGCCTAAAGTAAGTTTCCGGGACAAGGGATAATTATTCAAATTATCATAAGCCATCATCTGATCGACCGCCTCGGGATCTATACCCGAATAATTCGAGAGAATAAACAGGTTTTCCGCCGTAAAAAAGACGCGTACGCCTTCCATATTGATTTTTTTCAACAGATTTTTAGGCACATTGTATCCCAACGTCAACTGTTTCAAGCGAACCCAACTGACCTTTTCGATCATCTTGTCCGTGGCTCCGCTAAATTGTCCGCTGTAAAGATCGGATGCAGCCTCGAGGGTAGGCATTCCCATATCTCCCGGCTTCTGCCAGAAATGCAATTTGCGGTAATCATTGTAGATAGTTCCCCAACGACCGTTGAAAGCAAGTGAACCGTGTTTCAAGGAGTTGATGATTTTTCTCCCGAGTGTATAGGTAAACAACACGTTCAAATCAAATCCCTTCCATTTTATTTCGTTGGCCAATCCCCCGTAAGCGACGGGTAGAGCCGATCCTGCGTAATAAGTATCATCACCGGTGATTTCTCCGTCCCCGTTCAAATCTGCCAGCAATACCATACCGGGGCGGAAAGGAGATTCTTCACCACCGCTGTTCAAAGGTATGTTGACCCCGTTTTGGTTCCAATATTTAGGAATATCGGCTTCTGTCTGCGCCAAATCGTAAGCTTTGTACACGTAAAAGCCGGAAATGGGACGTCCTAAAACATAATGGGTTCCTTTGGAATGAATATCCATATTGGTATACGTTTTTTCCAACCGGTTCCAATTGCGCGAAATATTAAAACGAGCACGCCAACTAACCGCAGACTCCCTGAGAATATCGAAGTAGGCTTCCAGTTCAAGTCCTTCATTGGAAATGGCCATAGCATTTTTCCAGGCGGTCTCATGAAAATAAACGTTTCCCGGGAGGAGCGCATCAAACAACAAAGATTTGGAGTATTTGTAATAATAGTCGAATTTAAACTTCAACCGGTAATCCAATACATCAAAATCAAACCCGATATTATACTGGTCCGTCTCCTCCCAAGTCAACCGATCGTTTAACAAAGAGGTCGGGACCATACCCGGGCGTCCCAAAAAAGAGCTTCCGATCCCCAAAGTTCCATGTGCCAGATAAGAATCGGCAAAGGCCTGTCCGGAAGTTCCCCAGGAGAAACGCAACTTACCGTAACTAAGCCACCAGAGATCCTTGAAAGCATTCTCTTCCGAGAAAGCCCATCCGACAGCAACGGAAGGGAAAGTAGCCCAACGAACTTTCTCACCGAAAGTAGACGAACCGTCCCGTCTCAGCGTCGCTTCAAACAAGTATTTCTGGCGATAGTTATAAGCGATACGCCCAAAAATTCCAAGCATTATCTGTTCCTCGAAATTGGAAACATAATCTTTCAAGGGTACGGGAACTCCGTTGATATATTTGATATCATCAAAACCGACAGGAACGTAATGAATCTTATCGCTGGGAGCTCCTTTACCATGTCCCGACATATAATCCACACTTTTCCGCATATAAGAGAATCCCGCCAACAAATCGAAATGGTGATTGTTATTCAACGTAAAATTATAGGTCAACAAATCCTCGTTTTGCAAAAGCATGTCTCCGGACATTTCCCCGGCAGAAATACTCAAACCGTCTTCAGAATCCAGGATACTGGGAGTGAAGGCATTCTTCTTGTTATAACTGTAATCGCCGGATAGGCTTGCTTTCGCGACTAAGCCTTTGACAATCTCATAAGATAATCCAAGACTGGCCCGAACAGTAAAAGAGATATTTTTCTCCAAGGACTCGTTTAACTCTTCCAATAGTTTTTGCTGGATCTCGCCGTCTCCGGGTAAAAGGGTTGAAGTTCCGCTGGGATTAATCGTAAGACCTTCTATTTTTCGGGCACTACCGAAACTCGTGTTTGCCCTTCCCTTGCTTCGATCCGCATAACTAAGCGACAGCCGGGCATCTATATTCAGATTCTTCCGGGGCGTGATATTCAGGTTAGAGATCAGATTGGCTCTTTTAAAATTACTTCCGATCATAATACCTTTCTCGTCATACCAACCCGCTCCGACCATATATCGAATCCGTTCGGTTCCTCCCGATGTCTGAATATTGGCATTCAATATTTTTCCTGCCCGGAAAGTATATTTCCACCAATTCGTACAATTATTGAAAAAAGGATTCAAACTGTCTTGCAACGGACGGACAACGGGAAATGTATTTCCCTCCGTGTCAGTAACACGCCCGTTGTTCCAAAAATAGTCGTAAGCACCATCTCCCTGTCCGTACACGTCATAATAAGAAGTAGGAAATTTCGTGGCCCAAGTCATCGTCACCGGATCGAAAGCCCTGAATCCATACCGATATTTTCGGGCTGTCAACAAATGCCATTTCCGTTCCCCGTTACCACCGATTTGCACCGGGGTTTCCGGTAAAATCGAATAGGAATACGAAAGATTTACTGAAAATTTTCCTTCCCCTGCTTTTCCCTGTTTCGTCGTAATCAATATAACCCCATTGCTGGCTCGTGAACCGTAAATAGCAGCAGAAGCCGCATCCTTCAATACTTCCACCGAAGCAATCGTACTCGGATCAATTTCAGCTAATGTATTGGTTCCGGTAACCGGTGAAGTAAAAGAGTTGACAGGTACGCCGTCGATCACGTAAAGAGGAGATCCGTCATTAATCTTATCGATTAACAAGGAGTTATATCCCCGGATATTAACACGGGTTCCCCCTCCTCCGGGAGCACCCGTGACGTTGGTAATCTCGACTCCGGCCATGTGTCCCTGCAATAAATTTTCAAAGCTGGAAGAAGGAATTTCTTCCAGGTCTTTCGCTTTGACTGAAGAAACAGCACCAACCATCTCCCGTTTTTTTCGTTCTCCATAGGCAATAACCGTCACCTCATCCAAATCCGAAACATCCTCTTCCAACACGACCGTAACCGGCTTATCCGCCTTACACTTTACCTTCTTTGTTTTATACCCCACGAAAGAAAAAATCAAATGAACAGAATCTTGGGTCAACTGCATCGAGAACATACCGTTAATATCCGTCGAGACCCCGATTGTCGTACTGTCAACTCTCACCGTAACACCGGGCATAGTCTCCCCCTTCTTATCTTTTACCGTACCCGTGTACTTACATTTCTTTACTTTTTTATCCTCCGGACGGATCACAATCACTTTATCCTCGATCGAATACCGGAAACCGGTATTCCGAAGGGACAGATTCAACACGTCTTCCACGGAAGCTTCTTTTACATGCAAAGATTTTACCCGGATATTTCGGACATCATCCAGGTTATAAATAAAAGAAAACTCACTATTTTTACGGATAGCAGAAAGGATATCCACGAGAGAAATGTCTTTAAAATCAAAGGTTAATCTCGTTTCTTGCGAATAGCTCATAGCCGATATCTGAGTTGAAATCAGAAAGAAAAGGCATAAGAATTTCATGATTAGTAACAATTTTCGAGGTTTTGCTTTAAAAGCAAAACCTTTCGATTTACACTTTTTTTTCATAACTTTGTTTTTGTATTATACATGGAATCTATATTAGATGTATCAGGTAGGTAATGTGAGGGCATTACCTGCCTTTTTTTACTCGTATACGCGTATGATTTTATCTTTTACATCGAACTTGACTTTATCCGTCTGTTCTATTCTTTTTAATATGGTCTCTATATTTTCGTAGCGTTTTATCTCCACGTTAAAACGTAACAATTTCAAGGCAGGATTAACATAAAAAATATTCACATTATACCAGCGGGCCATCGCATCCAATATGGACTCCAGATCCGTATCTTCAAAATAAAACATCCCTTCTTTCCACAAAATATAATTCCGGGCCTCTACCTGTTTGATGACAAATGTACCCGCTTCCGGTTGCCAGACACCCTGTTGATCAGGCTTTAACTCCACTTCGTCCCGTTCATGAGTTAAGCGGACTTTTCCTTCCAATAAGGTCGTCACCACCTCTTCGCCGTAAGCGGATATATTAAACGAAGTACCCAACACACGGATATCGACTCCATTCACCGTAACAATAAAGGGTTTTGCCGTATCCTTAGTCACCTCGAAATAAACTTCACCCGTCATCTTCACCCGACGCTCTTCCCCGGTAAAGGAAACCGGATAATGTAACGAGGAACCGGCATTTAACCACACCACAGTCCCGTCCGCCAATTCGACGTGAAATTCTCCTCCATTGGGAACGATCAACGTATTATACCTCTCTTGGGATTCGTTCTCAGGCAAACTCTCTTTAGCCACATATTTGATAACGCTATCGGAAGCCAGAATTCCGGCCTTTTCAAGTTCCAGAATCTGCAACGGAGTACCTCGGTCCAATTGCAAACGACGTCCGTCTTCCAAAATCAACTGGGCCTTTGCCTTCCCCGGTACGATAGCAGTAGTCTGTAACGGAGGATTCCGGTCAAAACCGACATCCATAAAATAATAAAGACCTGTCGCCAAAAGCAGAATAAATACGGCCGCGTATCTACTCCATCCGATCCAACGCTTCCGACGGGACTCCGTACGACGCTTAAAACGCCGCCACTCCCGTTCTACCAATCTTCTTCCCTCTTCTTGTTCCTGCCCTATTATTTTACCGGAAGCAATGGATTTTTGAAGTTCATCGAATTCATTTTGATGAACGGAAGAAGTCGTCAACCAACGAATCAACCCCTCCCGCTCCCCTTCATCCAAAATTCCGGCCAACTCCCGGGCCATCTTACGGGCTATTTCCAAACGCTCTTTTAACGTATCCATAAAAATTATTGTTATTCTACCCGAGAGACCCCTTCATAGCAAAAGTGGGTAGGTCGATAACAATAATTTTTTGAGAAAATAAAATAAACCTCCATTTATTCCATCAACAGCAGCATCAACAACACCATATAATCTTTTGATAACAAACCTCTCAAGGTCACATAAGCCGATTTTTTCAAACATTTCACCGTATTCACGGAAATATGCAACTCTTCGGCTACCTCCGCATTATTCTTTCCCTCCAAGTTTAACAAAATAATTCGACGGGTTTGGGGAGCCAGTTTATTTATGGCCGCGTACAAAATGCGTATAGTCTCCTGACGGGTAATTTCCTTCAGTATACCGTAATCCTCTTCCTCGTCCCATTGTGTACGATAATTCTCCGCAACCTGTAAATGCCTGCAATGATTCCAATACAGATGGCGAGCTATGGTATATAAAAAAGCCTTGGCATAATCTATCGACTCTATCTCATCCCTTCGTTCGTATACCCTTACAAATGCTTCTTGGGTTAAGTCGGCAGCCAATTCTCCATCTTCTGTATACCGTCGCATAAAAGTGTACACGGAAGGATAAAACTCCCGAAAAAAATGTTCAAATTCTCTATGTGATCTTATCCCCACCCCCATAAGTTGCAAAAATAATACTATTTTAAGAATACACAACACATCTATCCATTATTGCCAATTTTAGATCACATGCCCGCAATAATTGATTTTTTATCCTTTGGTTTCCGATGCCGATACTCCCAACTTTCTACCCCATGCATAGATTTCCAACAATATAAAACGTGGATTCTCCGCGATGGGAAAATCCACGTCATTCAATAACCAGCTTTTGGTTATCTATCTATTTCCGAATAAGGTAATATCTATGTGATACTTCTCTTTAAAGGTGTTTGCCAAAATCGTATACTTGTCTTTCAATTTACCGTACTTATCCAGTATGGGCTTTAATTCGTCATAAGGAGTCGTGGTTATCACTCCCATGAAGTCTTTGAAATCCAGATCCCGGTCAGGAGCCAATACAGCCCAGCTGGCATAATCATCCTTTTTCCAGAAACCGTACTTTTTCACATCGACCTCCTCTACCCCCTCGTTTTCCGGCAAACGGTCCAAATACTCCTGATAATACTGTTTGCTGACTTCATAAAAACTCTCCGGGACATGAATAAATCCCCCTTTAACCAGATAACTCAGCCAAAATTCAGCATTCACTTTCTCCCTTATATCCCGGATCTCATCCCGGGACAAAGACTCCACCCCCGGAGCAATATTACCGATAGCGATATAACTTAAACCCGTTAACACGGCCTGCGGAGTAGGAATACCCCACTCCATTTTTTCAATGGATTTAGCCATAAGAATCTTCAAAGGAAAATAATTCTTTTGAAAATCCTGATCGTAAACATTAAAAAACACTTTTTCCATCAAAGCAAGACCGTTTTTCAACACAGCTTTATCCTCTTGCAACACCATTGTAACATTCTTAACCACACTGCTCATATTCCACCGGTAATCCAACTCGCTAAATTCATACATGATAACAGAACCGTTAGCCTGATAGAATCGATAAATATATTGATCTACCTCATCGTCCCCCTCTTTTACATCAATTAAAACATCTCCCTTTGTCGTCTGGATATCATCTTCTTTATAACATCCGGACATTAAACCGACCAAAACAAGGGATAACATCCATAATTTATAATTTTTCATCGTCATAATTTCCCATTTTAATTAACCTGTACTCCTTTTCTTTCCGGACGTTTGATATTTTCCAACCCGTAATCAAATTCACTAACTTCTACCGGGAGTGGAAGCGTATACGCCTCATCGTCTTTTTCCAAAACAAACTTCTCTTTCTGTCCCGTCATAATATCCAACGTATAAGTATGTTCGATACGGGGACGATCCCAACGCCGCAAATCGAACCAACGATGTTGCTCGTAACAAAGCTCGAATCGCCTCTCCGCCCGAACCAGATCGACAATGGTCTCCTTTGTCGCCGTAAGCGGAACTTCCTTTTTAAATCTGTATTGACGTAAATGCTTCAGGTCGTCGAGGGCAAGCTGTGTATTTCCGAGTTCCGCATTAGCTTCCGCCCGGTTCAGGTATGCTTCCGCCGTTCTGAAGGCAAAGCCGTACATACCGCTATTAGCCTTACTCTTATTTACAGAAACCTCATTCCACTCCTCTTTGAAATAGCAGGTTTTACGCAGGTCATCGTCATCAAAAGAGTTATAAAAAACGTTGGATACCGGAAAACATCCTCGATTGGCTTGCGACAAATAGCTGATATCATAATTACCGTACGTCCATATGATCTCCGGATTACTGGGTGATATCACCACATCCTCTTCTCCCATAACAGATATATCGTATAGATTGGCGTTCACACCTAAAACTTTATCGGCATATTCAATGGTATTCTTGTAATCCTTCATGTAAAGATAGACACGGGAAGCCAGTAAATAAGCTGCAGCCCGAGACACCCTAAAGACTTTCTTCGTATAATTTGTTTCTTCTAATAAACGAATAGACTCCTTCAAATCATCCTCTATCTGTTTATAAGAACGGGCAACCGATTCGCGCACAAAAAATCGTTCCTGGACATTATTATCAAAATTCAACGGTATTCCCAAAGCCCGATCTGCGGTGGCCTTCTCATAGGGTTCCCCGTACAGATTCACCAACATAAAATAAGCATAAGCCCGTAAAAAGTAAGCCTCTCCCTTTAAATCTTTTTTATCGGCTTCACTTCCGTCGGCTTTATCGATTAAATTGATAATATTATTGGCTATCAATATCTTATTATAATAAACTTCCCAGGCATTATCGGCATTCAACACCCCCGTAAACCGATATTCCGGATTAGGTTGCCAACAATAATAGCCGTAACCATCCGAACGGATATCCATAGCCATCATGGGATAGGACTCTGCTTTCTCTTCCACGTCGTCCGTCATGATATCGAGGTATTCGTGCATCTTAATATTATCCCGGATATAGCCTTCGCCAAACAGAAATTCACTATAATCCTTTACCGTCTTAGGTATAATCAAATCCTGAGATTTCTCTTCGAGAAAATCTCCGCAGGAGGTAAAAATAAACCCGCACAATATATATAGTAACCATCTATTCATAGCCTTCATATTAAATTGATATGTTCAAACCAAAATTAAAATTCCTCGTCGGAGGGACCGTGCCGGAACCAAAACTCATCTGTTCCGGATCCTGTCCGCGTAATTTTTTATTGGCCCATAGCCAAAGGTTCCCCGCTTCAAAACGCATACTAATAGCGGAAACGCCCAGTTTTTTACACAGGTCATCCGATACATTATAATTCAAAGAAACACTTCTCATCCGCAAAAAATCCCCGGAAACAACCCTTAAATCCGAATTATTATACATCTCCCATTTGTTATTGGATATCACATATTTCCGATCAAAATCGGAAAACACCAGATTAAGATCGGATAAAGCCGGAATAACCGTGTTCTCGTTAACTCCTTTCCGCCAACGATTCACAAATTCATCGGACATATTCTGCTGAGGCATAGGCAACATCTGACCAGAAGATTCGTACAGGTTGTTCAAACGGACTTTCTTTCCGATCGAGAACGCAAACAAGCAATTCAGGGTCAAACGTTTATATTGGAAATACATGGAAAAACCGCCGTTCAGATCAGCCACCCGTTTTCCGGAATAGGCAAATGCCTTTTCAAACATCTCCTCTTTCGTAATACCTTCCGGTTCGTCCGTATCCTTAAAAGTAGGTAATCCCTCTTCGTCTAATTTATCAAACTTATAGGAGTAAAAAGCATCCAGAGGCTTCGAATCTACGACCAGATTCCCTTGTAGAAAATCCCTGTACTCGTAAGATTTAGTCTGATTCTTACTGGTCACCTTATTGTAATTCTTATACATGTTCACGGACAATCCCCAAGTGAAATTCGGTGTTTTCACAGGAATCGCACCAATAGTCAATTCCCATCCTTTATTCTCAACATCTCCCCCGTTAATGGACACATCTTTTTTCCCTGTCACCGTAGATACGCGTTTCGTAATAATCTGATCCTCGCCTCTCTTTAAATAATACTCCACGGACCCGTTAATCCGGTTATCCAAAAATGCATACTCCAAACCGAGATTATAAGATTTTGTCTTTTCCCAGCGCAAGGAAGGATTCGGTAGCTGACTTAAAGAGGATATATACTCTTTCGAAACATTATCCATACTACCGATACTCACTAATAAATTAGGAGTTTGATCGGGATGTACGTTACCCTGTACTCCATAAGAAGCTTTAATCGCCAGCAAATTCATCCACATCACATCGTTAAACAACGATTCGTTATGGATATTCCACCGAGCGGCCACAGACCAGACAGGCAAAAATTTAGCGTCTTTGTCCTGTCCGAACTTATTCGATCCGTCTGTGCGGATATTAAAATTAGCCGTATATCGGTTATCGTAAGTGTAAGTAAACGTCCCATAAAAAGACACTACATTGGTAAGTCTGTTCGTCACTACATTGGGATTATTCAACAACCATTCATTGTATTTAGGCCACTCCACCGGATTAATCGGAACAAACTTTTCGCCTCGATCCGGCAGGTATCCCCACTGCACGGTTGAAATACCGTCGTATTTTACGGAACGAGCCTCTGTCCCCAAGTTTACATCTACTTCATGACGATCCAGGAAGCGTTTGTAATAATTCAAACCGGCACGTACCACGTAAGAAGCCGAATGCGTATGATCGTTTTTCAACTCCCCACCATAAGGCAATTGACATTGCGAGGTAACAAAATTATGATCCGTAGGTAATTCTTCTCCATAATTTACCCCTCGCAACTGGGCAATATAATAAGATCGTTCATTGGCCCAATTCTCCTCTTTGGTATTCATTCTTGTCAAAGAAAATACACCGTTAAACGTCAAATCCGAAAAAATCTTATAATTTACGTTAGCCATAAAATCGATACTCTCGTTTCGTATCTTCCGACCCGTATTTTCCCGCTCGTGCAAAATATTATAATTCAATATGGTCTCATATCCCTGCGTTTTATTATAAAACAGATAAGAACCGTCGGCATTATAAGCCGGAATGGCTCTCGAAGTATTATAGGCATAGGAATAGGGATCAATAGAGCCATGCAGATACTTTTTATCGGCAGAATAAGCCCTCAAAGAGAATCCGACATCCAGATTATCCCGTAATCGTATATTCAATTTTAGCAATCCGTTATAGCTCTCCATATCCGACCCTCTCACTACCGCATTCGTATTCGAGTAACCGGCAGAAAAATAATAGTTGATTTTTTCCGTCCCCCCGGAAATGGATAAAGAATGCTTGTGAGAAACATCCGTACGGAATAATTCGTCGTACCAATCGGTGTTTACCTTTTCCAAATCATAAACCCGGTCGACAAACTCCTCCTGGGTTATTTTTTTCGAATAGAGGTCATACAAAGCCCCCTCGTAACCTATATTGGAAGGTTTGACTCCGAAAACCAATCCCCGTTCGGCAATCTCTTTGGAAACATCAATCCGCTCCTTGGAGTCCATCCGGTGCAAATTGTTATAACTCGGGCGAAGGCTTATACCCACGTTACCGGCATAATGTACTACGGGTTTGCCGATCTTTCCCTTTTTCGTGGTGATAACAATCACTCCGTTGGCAGCCTTTACACCATAAATAGCCGTGGCAGAAGCATCTTTTAAAATATCAATCCGGTCAATATCTTCCGGGTTGATACTGGCAATAGCATTACCGATCAGATTCACATTATCCAGACTGTTCAACTCTTCCGCGGAAATCGGAACCGGTTCTTCCAGAATAATACCGTCTACCACCCATACCGGCTCCCGGTTTCCGGATATGGAAGAAGAACCCCGGATCCTAATCTTGGGAGCAGCCCCGGGTGTCGATGTCGGATTGATAATATTCACCCCTGCCAGTTTCCCTTGCAGCATGTTATCGATAGAAATGGCACTTCCTTCCATCATATCGGAACCTTTTACGCTAATGGCAGAGCTGGCATTTTTCCGACGATCGATCTTTTGATAACCGGTCACAACCACCTCTTCCATCGCTTTTACATCTTCCTCTAATATTACTTGTAAGGGTTTTCCTGCTTTAAAGTTCATCTTTACGGTCTTATATCCCACAAAAGAAAAAACCAACCGACCTGTGTCTACCGGCAATTGTAAAGAAAATCTTCCCAAATGATCGGTAGCCGTACCCAAGAACGTACTGTCCAATTTTACGGTTACTCCCGGCATCGGCTCTCCCCTCTCGTCCCTCACCGTACCTGTAACCGTAAACTCTTTGGCTTTATCTTCCGAACGAGCAGCCTTCATCACGATGATAAATTCGTTATTCAATTCAAACGTCAATCCTCTTACCGAAAGTACTCGCTCCAGCAAATCCGTTAAGTCAATCGTACCGAAATCAGCCTTCACCTTATCTCCCTTATTCAGCATATCGCTATTATACATAACGATACATCCCGTCTGTTTACGAATTTCCTGAAATAACTCCTCGTAAGTAGTTTCTCCCATTTTTACGTCCATCTTATGCTGGGCCAAACCATTTGCATGACCACCCAACACAAATCCTAAAAGCATAACAATCATTAAGCGCATAATCAGAAAGATCTTCCAGCGTTCGTTTTTATAAAAAACGAACCCCGATAATGGATTTTTTTTCATACATTTGTAATATTAAGTTTCAAACTAAGGGACCGGAAGGTGGTGCGAACACCCGACGGTCTTTTTTATTATTTCTCGTATACTTGAATTACATTTCCATTTACTTTAAAATAGACATCCGATGTTTTTTCCACAAAATCCAACATAAACCTCAACGAATTACTACGTTTTATAGCCCCGGTAAATTTCACTTTTTTAGCCTTTGCGTTCGCAAAGAAAAAATCCACATCATACCAACGTCCTAATTTCACGACTAATTCTTCCAACGACATTTCGTTAAAATCGAACAATCCTTCTTTCCAGGATACATAAGCAGACAAATTAACCTTTCTCTCTTCTATCTTACCGGAAACACTACTTGTCATAGCCTGCCACCCCGGTTTCAGCACACACTTCTCTTTTTGGTTGGCAACCTCCACTTCTCCGCTTACAAGCGTTACCTCCGTCGACGGCTCTCCGTCATAGGCCATTACATTAAAGGAAGTTCCCAACACGCGTGTCGTCAGTTGACTCGTATGAACAATAAAAGGATGCAACGTATCTCGGTTGACCTCAAAAAAAGCTTCTCCTTTTACTCTTACTTCTCTTTGTAAACCGGTAAAACGAACCGGATAACTTAATTCGGTCTCCGAATTCAACCATACCTTTGTCCCATCCGACAAGGTCAAAAAATACTCTCCTCCCCGAGGTACAACCAAGGTGTTGTACTCAATATCCTCCTGTTGATCCATACGATCGGTTACCTCGTAACTTAAGCCAGCTCCCTTTTTCCCTTTCAATAGGGTACCTTTGAGTTCTAATGAAAAAGAACTGTCGGCTGATAATTTTACCCGTCGCCCGTCATGAAGAATAAGCATAGCCGACGAATGGCCTCCTATCGTTTGTGCCAAATTTAAAGAGAGGGGCTCCTGTCGTTCATGACTGTTCAACCAGATCGTTATGGCAAAGAAAAGCAAACAAGCTGCCGCAACACCTCCAAGCGTATATACCCAAACATACCGTTTCGTTTTCGTCTTCAGGTTTCTCATAAAACGACTTTTCACCCCTTCCATATCCACCGTATCCCATGCCGAAGCATAATTCAACCGATAATAAACCCGTGTCAAACGTTCATACTCCAATCGATTACACTCATCCTCTTCTATCCATTGACGAACACGCTCCGTCTCCTCGTCGGTAGCGGTACCCTTCCAACAAGCCTGTATATCATAAAATATATCCTTCTGTATTTCCATCCCCATTCGTTTAAACTTTATCAGTTAAACAAAATTCTTTTCCGAACGGGTGAACGAAACAAAAAAAAATTAATCAAATAAGCTATATTATTTCAGATTCATGAAGAAAATCATAGAATCATAAACGGAGATCATTCCTTTTATTCCACATCATCAATAAAAAGAACATATTCTTATGGTCTTTTAGCTCTCCCCGCAGTTCCTTCAATCCCATTTTCAATAAAGTCTTTACCGTGTTAACCGAAATCCCCAGTTCTTCTGCCGCCTCTTTATACATTCGTCCTTTTTGCATTACCGTCTCGACGACCACACGTGTCTTATGCGGTAATTTCTGCATGGCGGTCAGAACGGTATTGACAACCGCTTCATCCAATCCCTCGGCTTCTTCTTGCGCTATTTGGTAATGCGGCATATTCAAATGCTCCGTTTTTATACCTTTTCGCAGCAAACGATTCGTACAACTATTTTTTACCATCGTAAAAAGAAAAGTAGAAAGAGCCCTGGGATGAATCCGCTCGTACAACTCCTCCTCCCACAATTTCACCAACTGCTCCTGCACCACGTCTTCTGCCTCCGCCATATTATGCATAAAACCGTCGGCAAATAAAACCAACGGCTTATAATATCGATCGAACAATACTCCCATTCCCTGGCGCTGCCCGGTCTTTAACATTTCCAGAATCTGTACGTCATTTACAACCATAACACCTACATTCCATTCCACAAAAATAGGAATTATTTTTATTTCGCAAAATCACGGGAAAAGTTCAATCGATCAATTTTAGAACATACTACTTTTCTTGCTTTTTCGCTTTATAAGTAACCTTGGTTTCCATGGACTGCATAATCGTGGCCTTCACTTCGGAATCGAGCTGGCCATCGATCACTTTTCCCGAGGCTTTCACCTCCATGGGCATTCCGTTATAGTCATAGGAGAAAGAGATATAAAGATTATAAATCTTTTTCCCCTGCTTTACTTCCGATTTCACGGAAACTCCCTGGGAACGATAATTGAATTTTTGACCGTTAGGCAACACGAAATCCGTCACCTTCACGATAACGCTATCCTTATGAATTCGTATCAATTCCAATTTTAATTTCATCTCTTGTTGCATGATCTCAACGAAAGCCGTTCCCTCGTATATTCCTGCAACCGAAGCCGCATTATCTTTTTTTTCTTTATCACCCGCAAACAGGAAATTTTCAACACAAAAAATACACACGAACAGAAAAGAGAATATCCGGACAAATTTCATCATTCAAGCTGTTTTAATTCTTAAAAAGGTTTTCTTATTTTAGCCGTTCGAAAATACAAAAAATAAAATCAAAAACAATGAAGCGGATACGACTCTTTACCGGGATTCTTTTCTTACTGTTGTTAACGGCACACCTGATGACTTCCTGCACGGGATGCAGCCGGAAAAAAGCAAACGATGTCACCTCCTTGCCGGGAGTGTATAAAGGACAAGCCAGTATCGAATTACCGGAACATATAAAAAGTATGATCAAACCGGCTCCCGACGGGAAAAAATTAATACCGGACGAACCTGTTCCGTGCAAATTGGAAATAACCCGAAACCCTCAAGAAGAGATATTCGTTCAATTAATAGATTTCCAAATACCCGTAGAGGGTATTAAGATTGAACCGGCAAAATGCAAAATAACCCAAACGGCAGACACGTTCTATCTGACAGGAAGCGGAAACGTCACTTACGGCAAACAAACTATCAGCTACTCTCCTAACGGAACGATCAAGGAAGATGAAATGGATTTGAAAATAACGGTAAGCATTATTCCCATGATATTGGAAGTTCAAATCCTTTTCAAAGGGAAAAAATAATCTATCGAAAAAGCCGAAAAAATCTTATTTTTGTCCCCGTAAATCGAGTATAAATTAAACTGACTTTTATAAATGAAAAAAATAACTTTTATGGCTGCAATTATTCTTGTTATGGCCTCTTGTGACAAAAACGATCAAAATCCCTTACTAACGGCTTTTGATACTCCACACCAGACCCCTCCGTTCGATAAAATAAAGGCTGAACATTACGAACCGGCTTTTGATATAGCTATTGAAGACGCAAAAAAAGAGGTAGCTCGGATTGCCGCTTCCAAAGAGACTCCTACATTCGAAAACACCATTGTTGCCCTCGACAATACCGGAGAGTGTTTGGAATATATTTCTAGTATTTTCTTTAACCTGAATTCTGCCATGACCGACAGCCTGATGCAGGATATAGCCCAAAAAGTCTCTCCTAAATTAACAGCATACGGTCACGAAATATACATGAATCAGGAGCTCTTTAACCGGGTAAAGCAGGTTTACGAGCAAAAAGAAAAACAGAATTTGAATCCGGAACAGCATGCATTACTGGAGAAGACCTGGAAAGCCTTTATCAAAGGCGGAGCCAATCTGGAAGGAGCCGACAAAGAACGGTTCAAAGAGGTTTCCATCGAACTCTCCAAGTTGAGCCTGACCTTCGATAAAAACGAACTGGCCGAAACCAATGCCTTCGAATTACACGTGACAAAAGAAGAGGATCTGTCAGGACTACCGGAAGGAGTAAAAGAGATGGCCGCAATAACAGCCAAACAAAAAGGAAAGGAAGGTTGGATATTTACACTCCACTACCCGAGTTTTGCCCCCTTTATGAAATATGCCGATAACCGGAAATTAAGAGAACAAATGTATAGGGCGAACTCTTCCAGGGGATATCATGACAACGAATACAACAACGAAGAAATTATAAAAAAAATTACCGCTCTGAGATTGGAGCTGGCCCAAATCATGGGATATAAGAATTACGCTGAATACGCCCTTACCGATCGCATGGCCAATACCCCGGAGATCGTGAATAATTTCATCGAAGAATTACATAAAGCATCCCATCCGGCCTCTTTGAGAGACAAAAAAGAGGTGGAAGAGTATGCCAGCAAAGCCGGCCTGAAAGGAGAACTACAACGTTGGGATTGGGCCTATTATTCCAATAAACTCATGCAAGAAAAATATGCCCTCGATGATGAAATGTTAAAACCTTATTTCAAACTGGAAAACGTACAATCCGGCATATTTGATTTAGCACACAAGTTATATGGAATTACCTTCAGAGAGGTGCATAATATCCCGTTGTATCACAAAGAGGTGAAAACATTTGAAGTTTATGATACAGACAGCACCTATCTGGGTGTTCTCTACCTGGATTTCTTCCCGCGAGAAAGTAAAGGCGGCGGAGCCTGGATGACCGAATTCAGAGGACAAAAAATAAAAGACGGTAAAGACTCCCGACCATTGGTTTCCATGGTCATGAATTTCACCAAACCGACAGAAACAAAGCCGTCTCTGTTAACATTCAGCGAAGTAACAACCTTTTTGCATGAATTCGGACATGCCATGCACGGCATGTTATCCAAATGTACTTACGGATCTACTTCAGGAACGAATGTTTACCGTGATTTCGTGGAATTACCCTCTCAAATCATGGAAAACTGGGCGTTAGAAAAAGAGTGGTTGGACACCTGGGCAGTACATTACCAAACGGGGGAAAGATTACCTCAAGAATACATAGATAAAATCAAAAAATCAGCTAATTTTCAAAGCGGATATGCCAGCGATCGGCAATTAAGTTTTGCCATGGTAGATATGGCATGGCATACGATTACCAAACCGGTAACAGAACCTTTGATCGAGTTCGAAAATAAAGCCATGGGCAAAACGGAAATCATGCCGCTGGTAAAAGGTAGTGCTTTTTCAACAGCTTTCGGCCATATCTTTGCAGGAGGATATGCAGCCGGCTATTACGGTTACAAATGGGCGGAAGTTTTGGATGCCGATGCCTTTTCCGTTTTCAAGAAGAATGGAATTTTCGATAAGGAAACAGCGACTTCTTTCCGTAAAAATATTTTGGAAAAAGGGGGATCGGAAAATCCCATGATTCTTTATAAACGCTTCCGCGGGCAAGAACCTACGGTCGACGCTCTCCTTGAACGTAGCGGATTGAAATAACATTTGGAAATAATATGCTGAAAATAGCGATATCTTAATTACAGATCCGTAAAATAATACTGCAATCACATAAAAAATAATTAACATCGGATATTCAATCAAAGATGTTAATTATTTTTTGTGAAATCGCTCCAACGTAGAATAATTCCCCAATACCGTGGAAAAACACCCCAAGATATTGATCATATGTCAAACAATCACTACATGGAATACGTAGAATATTTTACTGATAACCAATTAAATACAATCAACACTATCGAATTGACAAAAAAATAGCACGCCATTTTCATAAGAAAGGGCATCGTGTACGAAATTAAAACCCAAAAGTATGAATAGATTATGTGAAGTCCTTATTATCTTTTTGCTTGTATCTTTAGCCGGATGTAAAAAAAATCAGGAACCGGAAAGACAAGTAGTAACCGTTGAAAAAGTCGGTATTGATGATGTTGAGATATACGGTGAATACGTGGGAAGAATTCGAGCCAAACGTTTCGTGGAAGTTCGTGCCAGAGTGGAAGGTTATCTCGAACAGATGTTATTTGAAGAAGGAAAAAGAGTGCATAAAAATCAACCTTTGTTCCGGATTAATAGTGACTTATACAAAGCAAGAGTAGATAAAGCAAAAGCACAATTAAAAAAAGACAACGCCCAAAAAGCCAAGTCAGACCGGGACGTCGAACGTCTTCAACCGTTATATGCACAAAACGCTGCCAGTCAACTGGATCTGGATAACGCAAAAGCAGCTTCGGAAAGTGCTGAGGCAAATGTAGCCATGAGTAAGGCCGATCTGGCGCAAGCCGAACTGGAGTTAAGTTATACTACCGTGAAATCTCCTATCGACGGATACATCAGCGAGCGTTATGTGGATATAGGAACATTAGTAGGACCCGGATCCAAATCGCTATTAGCCACGATCGTGGAGAGCGACGAGGTTCTTGTTGATTTCAGCTTGACCGCATTGGACTATTTACGCAGTCAACAACGTAACGTTCGCTTGGGAGAGCAAGATGACAACCGCTCCTGGCAGCCCAATGTTACGATAACCTTAGCGGATAATTCTGTTTATCCGATAAAAGGGATCGTTGATTTCGCGGAGCCTCAGGTTGATCCTCAAACCGGAACATTCGGGGTAAGAGCCGAACTTCCTAACCCGAATCGTATCCTGTTGCCCGGACAATTTACCAAGGTAAAACTATTGCTCGATGTACGGGAACATGCTATAGTCGTTCCCACAAAAGCCGTTGTAACTGAAAAAGGAGGAGCTTATATATATGTTGTACGACGGGATAGTACCGCAGAAAAACGTTTCATCGAATTAGGTCCGGAATTTGAGAATCAGGTTGTCGTAGAACGAGGATTAGGAGAAGGAGAACTTATCGTAGTAGAAGGTTTCCACAAATTAACCCCGGGAAGTCTCGTGCTTCCAATCGTTGCCACTAAAGAAGAGGAGGAAAAAAGCTTATGAAATTAGGATTTTTTATCGATAGGCCGATCTTTTCGGCCGTGCTCTCTATTGTTATCGTGATTATAGGTTTTATCGGTTTATTTCTTCTTCCTGTCGATCAATATCCGCAAATCACCCCTCCGGTAGTAAAAATATCTGCTTCTTACCCGGGAGCCAGCGCCCTTACGGTTTCTCAGGCCGTAGCTACACCCATTGAACAAGAGTTAAACGGAACTCCGGGTATGCTTTACATGGAATCAAGCAGTTCCAACTCCGGCGGCCTCTCTATCGACGTAACTTTTGACATATCGGCCGATGCCGAACTCGCCGCCGTAGATATTCAAAACCGGGTAAAATTAGCGGAATCACGTCTTCCGGCAGAAGTAATACAAAACGGTATAAAAGTCGAGAAGCAATCATCCAGCCAGTTGATGACCCTATGCCTCACCTCTTCCGACTCTCGTTTTGATGAAATATACCTGAGTAATTTCGCTACAATCAACGTATTGGATATCCTTCGACGGATACCGGGAGTAGGACGGGTCTCCAACATCGGTAGTCGATACTACGCGATGTGTATCTGGGTACTTCCCGACCGAATGGCAAACTTCGGATTAACGGTCAAAGATCTTCAAAATGTTCTGAAAGATCAAAACCGAGAATCTGCCGCGGGAGTTTTAGGACAACAACCGATCTCCGGCTCTGACCTGACTATTCCGATCTCGGCACCCGGACGTCTCTCCAGTGTCAACGAATTCGAGGAAATTGTCGTTCGTGCCAATCCGGACGGTTCCATTATCCGTTTACGCGATGTGGCCAGAGTATCATTAGAAGCCGGTTCCTATTCCACGGAAAGTGGTATAAACGGAGAAAATGCTGCCGTATTGGGAATATATATGCTTCCGGGAGCCAACGCCATAGAGGTTGCCGATAACGTGAAAAAAGCCATGGAAGAGATCAGTAAGAACTTTCCGGAAGGACTAAGCTATTCTATCCCTTTCGATATCACTACCTACATATCGGAATCGATACATGAAGTGTACAAGACTCTCTTCGAAGCCCTTTTTCTGGTTATCCTGGTTGTTTTTCTTTCTCTACAAAATTGGAGAGCTTCCGTCATCCCGTTACTCGCCGTTCCTGTCTCTTTAATAGGCACTTTCGGCATCATGCTCATGATGGGATTCTCCCTGAACATGTTGACATTACTCGGATTAGTACTGGCCATCGGTATTGTTGTAGATGACGCTATTGTCGTCGTGGAAGGAGTAGAACGCCTTATGGAAGAGGGATTATCTCCCTACGAGGCTACCTGTAAAGCCATGAAAGAATTAACCGGAGCCTTGATTGCTACCTCATTGGTATTGGCCGCCGTTTTTATTCCGGTTAGTTTCCTTCCTGGAATCACGGGGATGCTTTACCGCCAATTTGCCGTGACAATCGTAGTCTCCGTATTGATCTCCACATTGGTAGCCCTGACGTTGAGCCCGGCCATGTGTGCTATTTTGCTTCGACCGAATAAAAACGAGAAAAACTTTATTTTCCGCAAAATCAACGAATGGTTGGCAAGAGGCAACAATTTTTATATTCGGACTTTACACAAAGCCGTAAATTGTCCTCGCCGCATCATTGCGGGATTCGGCATGATCCTTGTACTCATATTCGTGCTAAACCGATTTATTCCAAGTAGCTTTTTACCCGAAGAGGATCAGGGATATTTTAAGGTCGAATTAGCTCTGCCCGAAGGGGCAAGTCTTGAACGTACCCGAATCGTAACGGAAAGAGCAGTAGAATTTCTGAAAAAACATCCGGCTGTCGAATACGTCCAAAATGTAACGGGAACCAGTCCGAGAATCGGGACGGCCCAATCCAGAGCTGAACTGACCGTCATTCTCAAATCATGGAAGAAAAGGAAAAAAGGTGACTTATCATTGGAGAAAGTCATGGAAGATGTACGCTCCGAATTTTCTAATTACCCGGAAGCCCAAGTATTTTTATCCACCCCACCCGTGATACCGGGCTTAGGAGCCTCCGGGGGATTTGAAATGCAAATAGAAGCACGTAACGGAGCCACATTCGATAATCTCGTGGAAGCCGTTGACACTCTAATGAAATACGCCTCACGATCACGTTCCATCACAGGAATATCCTCCTCATTGCAAGCCGAAATACCACAGCTGTATTTTGATGTAGATCGGGATAAAGCCCAACTATTAGGCATCCCCTTGGCCGATATATTTTCAACGATGAAAGCTTACACGGGATCGGTCTACGTGAACGATTTCAACATGTTTAACCGGGTATATAAGGTATACATCCAGGCAGAAGCTCCCTATCGTAAATACAAAGATAACTTGAATCTGTTTTTTGTTAAAACAGCCAAAGGGAATATGGTTCCCTTGACAGCCTTAGGATCAGCCGAATACACAACCGGACCGGGAAGTATTAAAAGATTCAATATGTTTTCTACGGCCGTCATACGAGGTTCTGCCGCACCGGGGTATAGTTCCGGACAGGCCATGAATGCCATTGAAAAAATAGCCCGGACTCATTTACCCGAAAATATGGGCATCGAGTGGAGCGGTCTGTCTTTCCAAGAGAAAAAAGCAGAAGGGCAAACCGGACTTGTTATGGTGCTGGTATTTACCTTCGTATTTCTATTTCTGGCTGCTTTATACGAAAGCTGGCTTGTACCTGTCTCCGTATTATTATCCCTTCCGGTTGCCGCCTTCGGTGCTTACTTGGGAATATGGATTTTCGGATTGGAAAACAATATTTATTTCCAGATCGGATTAGTTACCCTAATCGGTCTGGCCGCCAAAAACGCTATCTTAATCGTGGAGTTTGCCAAAATAGAAGTCGACCGGGGTGTCGATGCAGTACAAGCCGCAGTAACGGCTGCAAGAGCCCGATTCCGTCCTATTTTAATGACTTCATTGGCTTTTGTTTTGGGAATGCTTCCCCTTGTAATAGCAAGTGGTCCGGGATCTGCCAGTCGCCATTCCATCGGTACCGGAGTATTCTTCGGTATGATCGTTGCGATTACGGTCGGAATTATTCTGGTTCCATTCTTCTTCATTATGATCTATAAATTGAAGCAGAAAAAACATCACAAGGTGCAAAATGAAATTTCAAACTGAAACAATTTGACACCAACCTTTAAAACGTAAGATTATGAAACACTATAAAATCATAAGTATCGGACTACTGATAGGAGTTCTCCTCACCTCCTGCAAATTAGGACAAAAATATACCCGTCCCGAATTAAATCTCCCCCAAGCTATTCTTGAAGGAGATAAAGACACCCTTTCTGTCCAATCCGTCAAATGGTGGGAACTATACAAGGATACCGTATTACAAGGATTAATCAAAACGACACTGGAACACAACAAAGATATGCTGATAGCCGCAGCCCGGATTAAGGAAAGCAGGGCTTACCAACGTATCAGTAAAGCCGATTTATTCCCACGACTCGAGGGACAAGTCGGTGGAGAGAGAGAGTACGATGCAACTCCGGAGAATACCTTCGAGGCTAAATTAAACCTTACATGGGAGGTTGATCTATGGGGTAAATTACGCTGGGCTACACAAGAAAGTTTAGCCGCCTATCTGCAAACAGTAGAAGGTAAACAAGCTCTGCAAATGACGCTAATTGCACAAGTCGCACAAGCCTATTTTGAACTTAGAGCTCTCGATCAGGAACTAAGTATCGTACGACAAACCTTCAAAGCACGGGAAGAAAGCGTACACCTGGCTAAACTCCGTTTTGAAGGAGGATTGACATCCGAGACTTCCTACAGACAGGCACAGGTAGAATTGGCTAAAACCAAAACCCTGATTCCAGACCTGGAACGCAATATAAAACTAAAAGAAAACGATATCTCTTTGCTTACCGGACACTACCCGGGGCAAATCCCACGCGGGCAAGACATCGTCAATCAAGCTCTACCCATATCATTACCTGTAGGCTTACCCTCGACTTTATTGGAACGCCGACCGGATCTTCGGCAAGCCGAATTAAAACTAAAGGCAGCGAATGCCAAAGTCGGCATCGCCTATACCAGCTTATTTCCTAATTTCAAACTAACCGGCGTATACGGTCTGGAAAATAATGATCTTAGCAATTTTCTAAAAGCACCCTACTGGTATATAGGAGGTGAATTACTTGAACCTTTATTTGCCATGGGTAAACACAGGGCCAAGCTAAAAGCTGCAAAAGCAGCTTATGAGCAGGAAGTATATGCCTATCAAAAAAGTGTATTAACCGCTTTTAAGGAGGTCGACAACGCCTTGACTTCCTATCAAAAAATAAAAGAGATACGGGAATCGCGCTCACACCTGGAAGAAGCCGCCCACTCCTATATGGATCTGGCAACCCTCCAATACATTAACGGCGTAATCAGTTACCTGGACGTATTGGACGCACAACGTGGCTATTTCGATGCCCAAATCAGTCTGAACAACGCTATCCGGGACGAATTACTTTCGGTCGTTTATTTATATCTCGCTCTCGGCGGAGGATGGTAATACAAAAAAAGCCGGATAAAAAATCCGGCTTTTTTTGTATTAAATATAACTTTTACCGTTGCAACGGATAAGTTAAAACAGGCTCTTTCTCTGCCTTAACAGGTAATTTACCGATCTCGACATCTTCAATCAAAATGGCAGAAGGATAAATCAAAGAAGATAAAACATCATTGTTCAAAATGTAATTGGATACATTCTCTTTGTTTGAAATCTCCAATACGCGTTTAATTTTAGGTAAAGTAATAGCAGAAATATCAGCCGTACGAGTTAACGTTTCGCTACCGTCTTTTACATCCACCCGATAAAGTAAAGATCCGACACCACTTATACGACGAACAATATAAGCGTAAGCCAATCCCTCTTCCTTAGCAGCTTTAATCAAAGCCTTTTTCATTTTCTCCGGTTTCACACCTTTATCCACCTGAATGTGAATCGTACCGGGAGCAGTCACGTAAGCAATTCCGCTATACACGTAACGGGAACTACCGGTAGAATGCGGAGCCTTCGATGTGGGCACACAACCGTTCAACATTCCCCGAAGAATACCATGTTCAACCAATGTCATCTCTTTTTCCGGAACAACACCCTCGGCATCGATCTCATAAGCACCAATTAAAGAGACTCCGTTGTATTTATCCAATGTACTGTAATTTTTTACAGTTAAACGAGAATCTATGATCTTTTTTCCCATCCGGTCGTCCAATGTTTTCACGGGCTGGGTACGGTCTGAATTCGGCTTACGGTAAGCGAATAAACCTTGTTTATTCAATAGATTACGAGTGAAAATAGAAGAAGCGGCAGCATCCTCAAATAATACCGGCCCGGAATAATACTCTTCAACTTTAGGAGCATCTTTCAATTTAACCAGATTCTCCGCAAATTTTGTTACATTCTTCTTCAATTCATCTATAGAAGGCAGATCATCCGGATTTTTTACCAAAACGGAATAAGAATCCGTTATTTTCTCTCCTTCCGGAGTCGTAACGGTTCCTTGAGCAAAGAGATTCACAAAACGAGAAGGTTGCTTCACGGAAACCCCATCCGTCGTTTGACGATACAACTCCATATCTATACCGCTCACCACAACCCGGGAATTGTATATCTCCTTGTAATCCTTAAAAATAACAGACAACTCTTTTACAATCTCTTCCAATTTAGAACGGTCGATCGTATAAGGCTCCTTCGGCTCTACTATCTTTACGATGGGTTCTACTTTTTCCAAATCGGCCAATTGAGCTTCTTCCGGAGATTGCGGATTAGCTTTCAAATAAGCATCCTTAGCAGATGCCGACTGCAAGGCAAATTTATACATCACATCGGTAGCTAACCAAAAGCCTCTTCGAATACCCAAATAATCCATCTCTTCCGGTATAGATGCTTCCGCATATTGTCCTACATACATGGCATCACTCGTGTGATTATAATCACCCAACATCAACTGAACTCCCCCTGTCGTATTTCCATTTGACACGTATGAGTTTACTACCCCTCCTAACACACCTATTATTTCAAACTGACGATAATGTCCCAAGGCGTAAGACAGAAAAAAAGGCCTCTGCATATTCGGCAAAACAATTTCTTCTTTATTCCGCTCGATCTCATCTTGCATAGCTTTGAAAACCACCTTATCGGAATCACTTTGTGCCGATACCGGAACAGCCAGCAAAAAAAGCAAAAATATAGCTAATATATATCTCATCTTATTTTAGATTTACGATTTTAGACTTAAACTAAAGTATAATACTTTTATTTCTTGTTTTCACTCGGAGCTTGTAAAATAGGAGGCAATTGCCGAGATTTTTCTCTCCGTTGCGTTTCGATCTTATTAACGAAGATCATAGGGGAGCTTGCCGTTACAGGTACCCAGCCAGACTCAGCACCACACATTCCCGTGAACACGCTCGGCCGATCTCCTCCGGCTACAATATTGGAAAACATAGATAGCGGTGTTCCGATCAGATCTACCCCCCGCACCAACTCGTCCGGACGACCATCCACGTAAACACGGTATACCTCCAACGGGGTTACGTTAAAGGAGTTCAAACTTCCTCCCTCTCCCGTGAAAGTGAAACCACTCGTTACCTCTTTGAAATAATATCCGTACTCTTTTCCCTGTTTTTTAGCTTCCTCTATCAACATCTGGCGTAATTGAGCCTCGGTTTGGGGATTCGTTGTTTCCACAACCAAATTAGCCTGACGGGATACGGGATCTCCACCTCCGGCAGTACGTCCGTGAGCATTACTATGAGGGAATCCCTCCAAAGGAACCCGGCTCATCAAAAACTCTTGCAATATACCGTTCGTAACGACATCTACCCGACGGGCCTTCACTCCCTCGTCATCGTATAAATAAAAACCGTTCATATAATCTCCTGCATATTGTCTCAACGTAGGATCGGAATATACCTGGAAATCAGTTGGCAATACCTGTTCGCCAACCATCTTTTTAAAGGTTTGTCCGCCGCTCTTCATCCGATGACCTTCCAAACGATGTCCGAAGATTTCATGGAAAAACACACCGCTGGCAGGACCCGACAGAATAGCCGGTCCCGTATAGGGATCAACAACCGGAGCCGTTCGCAAAATATTTAACCGTTTTACCATATCTTCTGCATCTGCTATCAAACGCTCGTTAGAAGGAAGATCTTTCAACTCATAAGCAAAATAAGAAAGATTCAATGGTAAATCCATTCCGTCCTCCGCCTTCATGGAAGCAGAGATGATAATACGAGCATATGTCCGGTTTTGCACGACTTCCGTACCTTCTGTATTCACAAAGTAAGTGCGCAATACCCTGAAACTCAAACTGGCCTGTCCTTCCTGCAATAAAGAAGACTCTTTAAATATAGAAGAAACTTCGTTCAATCGTTTTTCCCAAGCCTTTACATCAATAGCTTGCTTTTCTGCCGGGATCGGTGCTTCGTAATATTTTTCTACCGGAGTGGAAGAAAAACAAGGAGCCTTATCCTCATTATCAACACTCACCGTACTCTGTGTTTTTGCCTTTTCATACATATCAAGGGCAAAATTATACCGCTTTATAACCTCCGACCAAATTGCTTGTCGTATACCGTCTTCTCCGTTTTCATCCTCCAAAGGAAGTAACGATCCCCGGTAACTTCTTCTTTGGTCCGGAGCCGTTCCCATGTAATTATATTTAAAATTATCCAGTAAAGTATCGCCTAAACGGATCTGAGGTACTAACATGCGAGTACGATAGTCTTGAACCGACATCGTTGCTCCGAAAGAGCTGGATATGTTTACATTTCTATCATCCAAAACACGAAAATTCATATGATAAGGAGGAAATTCCTGTTTTTGCAACTCTTTCATATCATATGCTAACTCTTGCTTCAAAAGTTGCAGTAACTTATCCTGTTCCTGCCCGAAAGCACCCGGCAAAAACAACAGAAAAAGAAATAAGCTTAAAATAACCAATCTACATTTTCTCATTTGTGTAAATTTAAGTGAATAAATAAATTTATAAGGTTACGCACAAACCTCGTAACAAATATAGAAAGATAATTCTAAGAATAAATAAATTGATATTTTAAAATTATGTTATAATAAACCTAAAATATCGGGAACCGCTTTCCTCTAAAATGTAATCAATGCTTGTAAAGATAATATACGCAAGAACAGATTTAAACAACTACATATTATATTTCACATAGTTACGCCTATATTTTATATACATCATATTATTTTTACTCCATTTATATCATATATCTCATTTTTATTTTATAATATTACGCTTTAAACGAACGTTTTATAAGCACAACACATACTCCATAATTATATTTATTCCATACTCCAATACTGAGGCCATCTAATTGTCTATCAGATTTATAATTATATATTACTTTGCATTTAATTTCTAAAATACATACACATTACCGTACTCATAAAACGTTGGTTTTATGAGTTATGTTATCAATATTAAAACAATGATATTCTATCACTTATCAATATCAACAGTAATATACATGTAAAAAAAAGAAAGCCATGGCAAAAGAGAAAGAGACAGAAAACATTTTCAACTTATTAAACGAAGGGCTTACACTGGAAGGTAATTTACAAACGGATAAAGATATTCGTATCAACGGGACACTAAAGGGAAACATGACGACTAACGGAAAAATAATTATTGGTCCGGCAGCAAGTATCACGGGACAAACAGAAGCCCCTTACATCGAGATCTTCGGTAAGTTAACCGGAGATATTATTTCCGAAGGAAGCGTGATTCTAAAATCGAAATCTATCATAGAAGGGACAATTACCACACGTACTTTGATTGTAGAACCGGGAGCCCAATTTAACGGAGAATGCAAAATGATTGAAAAGAAGAAAACAGAATCTCAACCGCCCCAAACTCCCCCAAAAAATAAATAGCCCCGTCGGTTGTAGAAAATAAACCGTTGTAAAACAGATTCCTCTCTATTTTACAACGGTTATAACTCATCTTACTACTTCTTTAGACCATATCTTGTCTACTCGAATTCTTTAAGAGTCTTTTTAATAATGTCAACCGCCTCGAGTAATTGTTTCTTCTTAATTACCAAAGGTGGTGCAAAACGAATAATATGTTCGTGGGTAGGCTTAGCCAGCAAACCGTTATCCCTCAATTTCAAACATACATCCCAAGCCGTCTTTCCGTTCTTCGGTTTAATCACCACGGCATTCAACAAGCCCTTACCGCGAACCAACTCGATCATATCGGATTTTATCTCTCCTACCTTTTTCCGGAAAACCTTTCCTAATTTCTCGGCGTTTTCAACTAATTTTTCATCTTTCACTACCTGTAAAGCCGCCATGGATACTTTTGCCGCAATCGGATTACCGCCGTAGGTAGAACCGTGTTCACCCGGCTTAATCGTCAACATAATTTCATCATCGGCCAACACGCAGGAAACAGGCATTGCCCCTCCGGATATAGCCTTCCCTAAAATCAAAACATCCGGTCGAACCCCTTCATGATCACATGCCAGCATTCGTCCGGTACGAGCCACTCCGGTCTGTACCTCATCTGCCATAAATAACACATTATGGGCTTTACACAAGTCATAAGCCTTTTTCAGGTACCCCTCGTCCGGCACGAATACACCAGCCTCACCCTGTATCGGTTCCAATAAAAATCCCGCCACGTTAGGATCTTTCAACTCTCTTTCCAGTGCCGGAATATCGTTATAAGGTATACGTACGAAACCAGGAGTAAAAGGTCCAAAGCCCGCGTAAGAAGAAGGATCATTGGAAAGAGTCACAATCGTGATCGTACGACCGTGGAAATTATTATCACAGACAATAATTTTTGCCTGATCGGCAGGAATACCTTTCACATCATATCCCCAACGACGACAAAGTTTTAAAGCCGTTTCATCCGCTTCTGCCCCGCTATTCATCGGTAACACCTTATCATATCCAAAATACTTGGTGATGTATTCTTCCCATTCACCTAAAACATTATTATAAAACGCCCTGGAAGTCAACATCAGTTTTTTGGCCTGATCAGTCATTGCCTTTACGATCTTCGGATGACAATGTCCCTGATTAACAGCCGAATAAGCGGAAAGAAAATCAAAATAACGTTTCCCGTTCACATCCCATACAAAAATTCCTTTTCCTTTCTCTAATACCACGGGTAGCGGATGATAATTATGAGCACCGTATTTGGCCTCACGATTCATGTAGTCTTTTTCTGTCATTTTTTTTATATTAGTTGGTTATACGTATTCATGTAACGCTCCCAATTTCACTAAAAAAAAGGAAAAAAACAATGACATCTGAATCGAAAATAAAAAATAGAATATAGAATATTAATCTTGTACTTTATTATCAACCGTTTGCACATCTTCCGGCAAATGTTTTTTCCGTTTGAAAAAACCAAAATATTTTCGTAATAGTTCTTTAAAGGTATCAAAAGTTTCCTGGTAAGAGATACCAACCCCTTGAACCGTTTCCGTGGCATTATAAGTGATCTTCTCATCCGTATGAGAATAAGCTTTTAATTTTAAGGTACCTTGCTTATTGATTTTTACATCCACGTCAAAATCTCCCGTAATCGGACTGTTAGAAGTCGTTTTTGCCTTTTCGACCACATTGCCGTTAGCAGAAATAGTCACTCGATTGTTCCAAATCTGAGTAGAGAGTGCCAATTCAAATTCATTTGTAGTCACCTCATCTCCAGGACGATAAGAAAAACCGATATCAAAATTATTACTGATTTGCGAAAACCAACGAGACAGCTGGTTAGAAAGTAATTCACTCGCGGTAGTCACCCCCATCTGATAACCGGCACTTCTTTCATCTTTTCCCTCCAATTTTTCCACGTAATCCGGAGTGTAAAATTTATTCAATATCAAAAGAGAAAACATCTGCTTGTTAATATCATCCTGGCTGGCAAAAAGACTTTGTACCAAACTTTTCATCTGGGCGTCCAAAGAAGGAAAATTAATACTGAAATTCACGGAAGGATTCATCAAATTTTCTTTCAAGTTCAGAATACATTCCACGGGAACCTTGGTTGTCCCTTTTTCCATCCCCGACAACAAATCACTTAACGATGTTTTCAAATGATAAACAGCACTCATATCAATGGTAGCATCATCCAAGGAGCCATTCCATTTTATACTTCCCCCGGGGGTCAAAATAAATTTCTTATTGACCAGATTGCTCAAAGTGAAAAGGTAATCCCCTTTCTCGATCTTATATTCACCGAAAACATTCAATTGGCGATCTTTATCCAAAGAGACTCTGATATCTCCACTTCCCACTGTTTTCAATATATCTCCGATCGTGGGATCAAATATAATCTGTACCTCCAGATTATTATTAATCTCCAGATTGGCATTCAAATCAACCCCATCTGCCAACGAATGCTGAAACTCAAAAGAGCGTCTCAAGGTATCCGACTGTTCATCACCCATAAAATGTAAAAATTGCCCGCTATTCTCCGAAGTGGCAGACGTCAGAGGAACATATATTTTAGAATAGGGTTCGGTCTTTATGTTTACAGTAAAACTGGTCGGTCCGTTCAAATTATGCAGGCGAGTCTGCCCGCTAAGATACAATTGACCGTAGAAAGATTCGCCTTGCTCCATTTGCGTATTCAATACCATGAAATTCTTTAATTGTACGCTCACGTCGTACAGACTACTCCCGATATCGTAATACCCGGAACAGGCAGCCTCATTGGAAGCGGCATCCCGAATGGCAAAGCGATCCAACAAAATTCTGTTGTCTTTTATCTGTATCCGATCGTCGATAGAAAAATCCGTGTTCAACCCGGTCAAAGCAAAGGATACGGTATCCATACCTAAAAATCCGTTTACCTTAGCGTCCCCCATCGTCCCGGCCAAAGATAGTTCTCCGAAAACCGAACCCGCACCCTTTTTGATAAGATCGGGGAAATAATTGGATACATATTTCATATCAATTCCGGACAGAGCCATATTTATATTTATACTGTCGGAAGAGGGTTTGTAATATCCGGAAATGAACAACGGAACCCGATCACCAATCTGGTCGGAAACTTGCATTTGCAACGCACTTCCCGGCGCATCCCAAAAAGAACGGATCTCCATTGTTCCCAGCGTATCCTGATTTATACCCCACTGATTTACGTCAACGTCAGCATAAATCAAACGATCCTTATAAAAATCAGACACATTCACCCGCCCGACTACTTTCCCAAAAAGCTTCACTTTATTATCGAAAATAATCCTATTAAACTCTGCCAGATCAAAATTATCAAAAGAAACAGTAAGTGTATCTCGCGGACTATTACCAATTTTTCCCTGTAAGCTAAAACGCTGATCTCCGCGAGAAATAACAAAATTATTCACGAAAATATTCTTATCTTCTTTTAGCAGAAGAGCCCTCTTAACCTGCCACACGCTATCTGCCATTACAATCGTACCGGGATTTACAAAAACTTGTGTAATATACCGATCGTGATACTTCATCAATCGCAAGTTAGCCGACAATGAACCGGAATAAGTCTCTTTTTCCCAATTCCCCCATGAAAGGGCATTGTCCACATCATTGGTTTTTATACTCGTCACATTACGAACATTATACAATTGCCCGATACGTTTATAATTCAGTTCATCTGCCGTATATATACATTGTAAAGTCAAAGAATCTCCCGTCGCCCGGATTTTCGAATGATACAAATGCACATCCCCCCAACGCAATGTATCCGCTTCCAATCTCACCCGCAAGCTCCCTTGATAATCGTTAAAATCACACGAGAAACTCGTCCCGTCGGAAACCGTCAGCTCGGGATAGATCACTTTCAACACAGGACTTACCTCTTTTAGTGCTACTTCACAGGTAAAATTCGTTCCCGGTTTTAAGGTTTTATCAACAGCATAGCGATAAGCAGGAACATAACGACAGACCAGATTATCTACAAGGTCTTCAAAAGTAAGTCCCGTATAAAAACCCTCCACACGCACATCCGCCATGGAAGAGCGTAAATCAGTCAATCCGTACTCCTCCAGTTTTTGATGCTCCAACCGTATCGAGTCGATAACAAAACTTCCCCGGATATTTTCATAAGAGAGATCTGAAATGGATAATTTCACTTCAGCATCTTCGTTTTTTTGATCATAATTACCGGAAAAACGGAAACCGAAGGATTCCTTCTCCCCAAAAACAGGAGTATTCCATGAATCCCAATGCCGGACGTGCAACTCTCCCGATACATCCGCCAATCGAATCGTATCCCCGTACATATAGTCTAACACTAAACTGGCCTGTATACTATCATTTTTTACGAACGAAGTAAGTTTCATGTAATCGTTATCGCCACGAACAACCAAACCGACATTTCGAACCCAACCGTGAAAGAGATTCAGATGACCAATCCGGCTATCCAATGTAAAGGTAGACGAAGAATCACTCGAATACCCGGCATATTTCCCCAAATAGGAACCATTCCCCAAATAAGATTGTCCGGTGAGAAACCTATAATCTACATGATAGAAACGGAAGCTTCCATTATATCGATGTCCGGCTATCGTATCCGGTTTATAAGCCAAATCCATATTTCCCAAAAGACCGGGAGTTTCACTTTTTGCCGTCAATACAAAATCTTCTATCTTACCCTTAAAATTCCCTTCCAGATCAAAAGTCCTGTATTTATGCAATAAAGCCGGTAATTTCACATAATGACTTTCCAACCAAGGCATGTAAATACCTTCCAATTCCTCGGGAGCAATTTTACTATCCTGAAAAGTAATGTCAAAATCCGTCTCCCAGAAACGGGGTAAGCCCTTGGATTTAAATTCTCCTCTAATAACACTTTTCTCTCCAAGGTAAATTTCCAACCGATGTCCCTCTAATCGGTTTACCGTATTCGAAACCTCTCCACTCGCGATAATGGTATTATTCATTCCCAATAACTCTCCGTTAAAATAAGCCAAATCATCAAAATGCAAGATAGAAGGTGAAAAAACATACCGTTGTTTCATCTTTTGGGTAAAAAAGTGCCAATATCTCTCATTCGGGACCCAATCATACTGTAACGTATCCAGATAAAGCTCGCTTCTCTCTGTCTGTATTAAGCCTTTGGTAATCAACAATTGATCGTCTTTTGCCAATACTCTTGCAGATAAATTCAATAAACGAAACCCGGATTTTTCTTCTAATGTCAATCCTGATACATACGCTCCATACTTGCCTTCTGAAAAATCGATATCGGAAATAATCACATTCAGCTTCCGGCAATCCACATCTGTCCAGTTGATCCCATAGTCCTCCGGCTCGTATTCTTCCTCTACATATTTGAAATGACAATCTTTCAAATATATCTTAGACAAATTCATATTCCATTCCAATGGAGAAGCTGCAGCAATAGAAGAAGTCAGCGTATCTCTTGTTTTGAAAAGAACATCCAGCCACATCTCTATATTCGTGACGCCCCCGTCTTTACCTCGTGTAACCCACAGATTAAAAAGAGCATTTTCAAACCCCATCTCCGTCACGGTAAAGCGTCGTTTCACGAAACTGACGGAATCTACCTTGGTCACCAGACGTTTACAAAACAAAAGCGTATCCTTTCGGGCATCTTTTATCAACACATCCTCGAGTACCAACGATTCGATCGGACGAAAATTTACTCTCCCTATGGAAATTTCCGTACCGGTCTGCCTCTCTATTTGGCGGGTAAAAAACTCCACAACCCTTGTTTGTACCCAAGGAGTCATGAATGCCAGATAAAGGATTGCGACCAATAGTCCCAACCCGACCATGCACGTAGATAGTATACTTATTATTTTTTTTATAACACAGCCGTTTTAGTTGAACGCAAATTTATTAATATTGCAGAACATTTTATGGCCAGAAAAGGAAAATAATTTGAAAAATTGAAAATGAATAGATCTAACGGTAATGCAATTATAAAATCATGTTCTACTGTCCATTATAAATGTGAAACAATTTTATCACATTTGCATCATCCGGTCACACTAATTCTAAATAAAAAAAACAATGAGTATTATCATATTAGGAATTGAATCTTCCTGCGACGATACCTCAGCCGCAATACTGAAAGACGGGGTTGTATTATCCAATGTCATCGCCAGCCAAAAAGTACACGAGGCCTATGGTGGAGTCGTCCCTGAATTAGCTTCTCGAGCTCATCAACAAAACATCATCCCCGTGGTTACGCAAGCATTAAAACTTGCCGGTATCCGTGCCGATGAAGTTACCGCCATAGCTTTCACCCGGGGCCCGGGATTACTGGGTTCACTACTCGTGGGAACCTCTTTTGCCAAAGGCTTTGCCATCGCCAAACAAATACCCATGATTGAGGTAAATCATTTACAGGCACATATTCTGGCTAATTTCATCAAAGAGCCGGGTATTGAAGCTCGTCATCCTCAATTTCCTTTTCTTACGTTGTTGGTATCCGGAGGAAATTCCCAACTTATTGTCGTTCGGGATTACCTCGACATGGAAGTTATCGGACAAACCATTGACGATGCGGCCGGGGAAGCCTACGACAAATGTGCCAAGGTCATGGGACTTGGTTACCCCGGCGGACCGATCATCGATCGTTTAGCCAAAGAGGGGAATCCGGAACGTTTCTCTTTTAACAAACCACAAATACCAAACTTGGATTATAGCTTCAGCGGATTAAAAACGTCATTTCTGTACTCCATTCGAGATGAAATAAAAAACGATCCCGATTTTATACGACACAACCTGAATGACCTTTGTGCCTCATTGCAAAAAGCGATCATTGACATCCTTATGTCTAAATTAAAAAAAGCCGCCAAACAGACCGGAATTAAACAAATTGCTATCGGAGGAGGAGTTTCGGCAAACTCCGGACTACAAAAAGCCGTACACGAAGAAGCGGACCGACTCGGATGGAATGTATACATTCCCCGGCTCGGATTCTCACTCGATAATGCAGGCATGGTAGCGGTTACCGGCTACTACAAATATTTGCAATCCCAATTCATTGGTTTAGATGCCCCTGCCGATGCCAGAATGAGTTTGAAAATTTGATCATAATTAAAAATTCACATATTAAATCATAATCATATGAAAATATTAGTTACGTATAATATTCCTCGCGAATCCTTTACCGCTCTGGGCAAAGAACATATGGTAACCCTGCCGGAAGGAGAATTTTTCTCTAAAGAAGAATTAATAAAAATGATTCCCGAATATGACGCTTTATTAGGCATATTCACTCGTCCGATCGACAACGAAGTCATTGAAGCCGGTAAAAATCTGAAATTAATCAGCAATTTCGGTGTCGGATACAATAACATTGACATCAAATTCGCCCGTTCGAAAGGTATTGCCGTATGTAATACACCCAAAGCCGTCTGTTTTCCGACCGCTGAAATGGCCATAGGACTTATGTTAAGTGCAGCCCGTAGAATTGCAGAATGCGATCGCCGTTTGAGAGTTGAAAAAGAGAGTATGTGGGGAACCATGAAAAATCTGGGCTATACCCTCGAAGGAAGAACGCTCGGTATTATCGGAATGGGAAATATCGGCAAGACTGTAGCCCAAATGGCATCCGTCTTCCGGATGAAAGTAATCTACCACAATCGTCGAAGTACCGTCGAAGGGTATGAAAAAGTAGACTTAGACACTCTTTTACAAAGATCTGATTTCATTTCTATTCACACACCTCTTACCGACGATACCCGGCATATGATCGGGAAACGGGAATTAAGTTTAATGAAACCAGGTGCCTTTTTGATCAACACGGCCCGAGGAGCTGTAATTGACGAACAAGCTTTAGCCGAATGTCTCCTGAATAAAAAAATTGCCGGGGCTGCTTTGGACGTATTCGAAAACGAACCGCACATCAACGAAATTCTTTATAGTTTGGATAACGTGGTACTGGCTCCGCACAACGGCACCGGAACCATCGATACCCGTATTGCCACCGGACAAGAAGCCGTAGACAACATATTGAATTTCTTTAAAGGAACCCCGACCAACGTGGTCAACTAAATGCACAGAAGAGGAACAATTTAGAATGTTCCTCTTCAATTTTATTCCTTGAATATCCAAGCGTAATTTTCAAATAAAGAAATAAATAGCTTTATTTACTTAAAATACCTTCCGGTTTTCATTCAAAAAATCGATCACAACTATTGCAATATATACAAAAAGCCCTATATTTGCACCCGCTAACAACAAGCAAGCGTTCTTTGAACAAGGGCAGTTACCAGAGTGGCCAAATGGGGCTGACT
>NZ_UQRQ01000020.1 GCF_900543425.1 uncultured Sanguibacteroides sp.
AGCGTCTGCACGACCGACGGGAACGTCAAAGCCCCGGAGGGTTAGCCCGTAACGACTGACAATTGACGATTAAAAGATTAGGTGATTCCAGATTTCTGATTGACGATTTTAAGAGAGCGGAATCGGAACCCCAATCATAAATCATAAATCGTCAATCAAAAATTATTCAGACCTTAAGACTATTTATCATATGCTCTGCAGCCCTGCGACCGTCACCCATGGCCAAAATAACCGTAGCTCCTCCGCGTACGATATCACCGCCCGCAAAGAGTCCGGGTATATTGGACTCCATGGTCTTTTCATCCACGACAATCGTACCCTTGGAAGAGACATTTAGACCTTCCACGGAACGAGGAATTATCGGATTAGGAGAAACTCCCACGGCCACCACGACCACGTCGGCATCTATCAAATATTCGGAACCGGGAACAGGCACAGGACTACGACGTCCGCTGGCATCCGGCTCTCCCAAAACCATTTTCTGTACTTTCCCCTGTTTTCCCCGCCGATTCTCATCGGCAATATATTCAATCGGATTCGTCAAAGTTATAAACTCACATCCCTCCTCTTTGGCATGCTTCACCTCTTCGATCCGGGCAGGCATCTCTTCTTCGCTCCTCCGATAAACAATCATAGCCCATTCGGCCCCCAGACGTTTTGCCGTACGCACAGAATCCATCGCGGTATTTCCTCCACCGACTACGACTACTCGTTTCCCGTGATACACAGGGGTATCCGACTCTTCACTATCAGCACCCATTAAATTCACCCGGGTCAAGTATTCGTTGGAAGAGAGTATACCGTTATAGTTTTCTCCCGGTATATTCATAAAACGGGGCAACCCCGCTCCCGAAGCAATATAAAATCCTTTAAAACCTTCAGCCTTTAAATCTTCAATCGAATCCGTCATACCCACGATAAAATTGGTAACAAATTTTACCCCCATCTTTTTCAGACTGTCAATTTCCACATCCACCACCCGGTTAGGCAAACGGAATTCGGGGATTCCATATTTCAATACTCCCCCGATCTCGTGCAATGCCTCAAAAACGGTCACATCATACCCTTTTTTGGCCAAATCTCCGGCACAAGAGAGTCCGGAAGGCCCGGAACCAATCACCGCCATTTTTATACCGTTAGCCGCAGCTACCTCCGGAACGGATACATGACCGGATTCTCGTTCGTAATCCGCCGCAAAACGCTCCAGATAACCGATAGCAACCGGTTTCCTATTTAATTTCTGTATATAAAAACATTTGGATTCACATTGTTTCTCCTGAGGACACACCCGGCCGCAAACAGCCGGTAAAGCACTCGTATTCTTCAAAATCACGGCCGCTTGCAAAAATTCTCCCCTTTCGATGTTCTTCACAAAACCGGGAATATCAATCTCCACCGGGCAACCTTCCATACAAGTGGGATTTACACAATCCATACAACGTTTCGCCTCTTGAATAGCCATTTCCGGTGTTAATCCCTTGTTCACCTCTATCCTCTGGCTCTTAATCCTCTCCGCTGGATCTACTTCCGGCATGTTAACCCGTTCTATAGAGGTCCGTTCCTTACCCGGCACGTTTTGGCGTAACTGTTGCCTCCAGGCTACATTTCGATCACTTATCCCACTCATATTTTTATTTTTCAAATTCATGTAATTTTTCACTCTCGGTATCTTTATATCCGTTTAAACGGGATAACATCTCATCAAAGTCAATCTGATGAGCATCAAACTCCGGCCCGTCGACACAGGTGAAACGAGTTTTCCCTCCTACCGTAACCCGGCAAGCCCCGCACATTCCAGTACCGTCCACCATGATAGCATTTAAACTGGCTATCGTGGGAATATCGTATTTTCGAGTCAATTTCTCACAAAACTTCATCATAATTGCCGGACCGATGGTCACGGCCAAATCGATCTTTTCCCGTTTTATGATCTCTTCCATCCCCTCCGTAATCAACCCCTTCTTCCCGTAGGAACCGTCATCCGTCATAATAATCACTTCGTCCGACGAAGCCCGTATCTCATCTTCCAAAATAACCAAATCCTTCGTCCTTCCGGCAATTACCGATACGACCCGATTACCGGCCTCCTTAAAACCTTTGACAATAGGCAACAAGGGAGCAACACCGACACCACCCCCACAAGCCAACACCGTTCCGACCTTTTCTATATGAGTCGGTTTTCCCAACGGCCCCACCAGATCCGTAATATAATCCCCCTCGTCTAACGCACATAATTTCCGGGAAGAAACACCCATAACTTGTACCACTAACGTGATACTTCCCCGCTTTAAATCAGCATCCGCTATCGTTAAAGGCATCCGTTCTCCCTTCTCTCCCACTCTCACAATGACGAAATTACCAGGTTTTCTTGCCTTGGCTATCAAAGGAGCCTCAACCTCTAATTTCACTACCCGTTCCGAAAAATAGGTTTTATTCAATATCTTATTCATATTCGTTACTCTCCTATATCACACGTTTAAAGGGTGTGAAGATAATAAAAAATATCAACAAAAAAATACCTGCAATCCCCTTCTCTCCATTTCACATATGACATTTTTACATCAAAATGTTATATTTGCAATAAATATAAATCGATTATCCGTTATGAGCAACAAGAAGGAAAAAATAAACGTGGTATATTCTACCAATCCCGATTTTCAATACGAGTATAACGAAAATACAGAAGCAGAAACGCTTGCTCCGGAGAAACAGAATCTCAGGGTATCCCTCGACTCCAAACAACGCAAAGGTAAAGTCGTTACGCTCGTTCAAGGTTTCATCGGTACGGAAGACGATCTAAAAGAATTAGCTAAATTACTCAAAAACAAATGCGGAGTCGGTGGTTCCGCAAAAGACGGCGAAATCATCATTCAGGGTGAACTCAAAGAAAAAATCCTGACCATACTAAAAGACAACGGGTACCGGGCCAAATAAAAAAGCAGCTTATCAAAGCTGCTTTTTTATTCTGCGTCATAACCATTTTACCAAAGCAAAATCCTGCCTGTGCGGCAATAACGGATTCTTCGGATAAATACGTAATCCTAACGTAAACAGACCCGGATCATCCGGAGTAATCTCTACCGAATAGAGAGCTTTGCCGTTATCAAAAGAAACCGGAGCGAAATCATAAGTAGAACGAACCACCATTTTCCCGTTTACCTGTTCCGTAACAATCAGCTCGACTCCCACATCGTCTATCGTGAGGTCTCCTATATCCAAGAGGACTTTTCCCACATACGACTTACCCAAAGAGATAATCTGTTTCGATTTATCCGGAAGGATCAACGAATCAACCGTTACATTCTCCCATTCGCGTCCGACTTTCTTCTTCCATTCCGCAATTTCTATGGCTAAAGCATCGTGGTCGGCTATCAATTTATGATACCGACGGGACATCGGCAAATAAAATTTCTCCTCGTAATCCGTCAACATGCGATTCGAAGTGAAGTTGGAAGCGACCTTCGCTATCGTATTTTTAATATACTCTACCCAGGCGGACGATATGCCGTTTTCCTCTTTCGCGTAGAAAGCAGGGGCTATCTCGGACTCAATGATATTATAGATTAACTCGGCATCCAATTGGTTCTGGAATTCTTGATTCTCATAGGTACGTTCCATGGGTAAAGCCCATCCCGCTCCTTTCTGATAACCTTCCACCCACCAACCGTCCAAGACACTAAAATGCATAACACCGTTCATAGCCGCCTTTTCGCCACTCGTACCGGAAGCTTCCTGCGGACGGGTAGGAGTGTTCATCCAGACATCTACCCCCTGAACCATTCGGCGAGCCAAATCCATATCATAATTCGGCAAGAAAATAATCTTCCCTAAAAATTGCGGATATTTGGAAACCTCCACGATTCGCTTGATCAAATCCTGCCCCGCCTGATCCGCCGGATGGGCTTTCCCGGCAAATATAAATTGCACCGGACGTTCCGGATTATTGACAATCTCATTCAAACGATCCAGATTACTAAATAAAAGATGGGCCCGTTTGTAAGTAGCAAAACGCCGGGCAAAACCGATCGTCAAAATATCATCCCGCAACTTATCTTTAATCTCTACCAACTCTTTCGGAGTAAAATAGGCCGTATCTCCTCCATCGGCTAAACGACGTTTGATATGACGTATCAATCGGCTTCTCAATACTCCCCGTACCCCCATGATTCGCTCGTTACTTACCTGATAAATTCCTTCAAAACAAGAACGATCGTAATGATGGGTTTTAAACTTCTCCCCGAAAACCTCCTGATGAATCGCTTTCCATTCGGGAGCCGTCCAGGTAGGGTAATGCACCCCGTTGGTCACGTAACTGATATGCAACTCTTCAGGCATATATCCCGGCCACAAGCCTTTAAATATTTCCCGGGTTACCTTCCCGTGCAACCAACTAACCCCATTCACTTCCTGTGACAAATTGGCCGCCAAGAAGCTCATGGAAAATTTTTCATTCGGATCTCCCGCGTTGATTCTACCCAAAGCCAACAACTGTTCCCAGGTAATCTTCAACCGATCGGGAAAATAAGAGAGATACCCCCTCAACAAATTCTCCGTGAATGCATCATGTCCCGCGGGCACGGGCGTATGTGTCGTAAACAGAGACGAAGCGCGAACAACCTCCATCGCCTCGGAAAAAGCAAGATTCTCGTTCTCCACGTATTCCCTTAACCGCTCCAGACCCGTAAAAGCAGCATGTCCCTCGTTGCAATGGTATACATCCGCTGAAATATTCAGTTTACGTAAAGCCTGAATACCTCCTAAGCCCAGCAACAACTCCTGTTTCAAACGGTTCTCCCAATCTCCGCCGTACAAGTAATGTGTAATACAACGATCTCCTTCCTGGTTATCCTCGAAGTCGGTATCCAACAAATAAAGCTCCACTCTCCCCACGTCGACCCGCCAAATCCGGGCAGAAACATTACGTCCGGGAAAAGCCAGGCTAACCGTCAACCAATTACCCTCCTTATCCCGTACCGGATTGACCGGAATCTTCATAAAATCTTGTGCCTCATATTCCGCTTCCTGATTCCCTGCTGCCGAGAATTTTTGTGTAAAATAACCGTACCGGTATAACAAACCGACACCGGTAATCCGGGTTTGTTTATCACTTGCCTCCTTTAAATAGTCTCCTGCCAATACCCCGAGTCCACCGGAATAGATCTTCAAAGAAGCATGCAAACCGTATTCCATGCTAAAATAAGCGATAGAGGGATCGTTCATCTTCTTTTTCCCCTCCATATAATCCTTAAATTTAGCATAAACACTCTCCAAACGCTGCACGAACTCTCCGTCCTTTTCCAGCTCTTTGTAACGATTCAAAGAGATCTTATCCAAAAGGGCGATCGGGTTATGGCGTGTCAGCATCCACTGTAACGGATCTACACTCTTAAACAGATCCACGGCCTCCTCATTCCAACACCACCATAAGTTATTGGCCAACTGTTCCAAAGCACACAAGCGCTCCGGAATAGACCTATGAATAATCACGCTCACCCAAGTCGGCGTAGTATTGATCATCTGTTTGTCGATAAACGCTACCTCTTCCGCCTCGTTCACCGGCATATCTTCGATTCTCAAAGCTACCTTCTGTAAAGCAATTTCGTAGGCTTTATGGTAATAAGTAATCAGATGCTCCCATAAAGCAATCCGGGATACTTCTTTTGCATTCTCTTGGTACTTAAGGTATTTATCCGGAGCCAACGCGGCTATATATTTTATTTTATCTGCAATCTCATGCACCACGGCCTCGTTGTTTCGATCATCCCGAGAAATAACATCTATTCCGGGATGCTCTTTGGAATAATGAGTTTCCACCCATAACCCGAAGCCGGCTAAAGTGGTAGTAATCGAAGGAACCTTAAACGCCAGACTCTCTAAAGGAGTATACCCCCAAGGCTCGTAATAGGATGGAAACACCGTCAAATCCATACCCACCAACAAATCATAATAAGGCACGTCAAAGACCCCATCGCTCCCGTTCAAATAACTGGGACTGAAAAACACCTTTACCCGATTCTCTTCCCGGTTCAACAGTTGTTCCTCGGCAAACTTCAACAATATCGGATCATGCTCCGGGTCCGTCAATATATGGGTTACATAAGGATGTACAACCTCTACAGCCTGATAAGGCTTCTCCAGATTATTTATTAACTCCGTATTCACCCCTTGATGTCCGGCCGGTACTAAAATAAAAGCTATAATCTCTTTCGTATTCTCCCGATCCCGATTCAATTGTCCCAGAGCCTCGATAAATACATCGATACCTTTATTTTTAAATTCGTAACGCCCGCTAATTCCAACGATAAAAGCATCCTCAGAAATGGCCCTTCCGGCTAATGCCTGTGCTACCTTCAATAACTTCTTTCTTCCGGCTTCTCTCTTCTCTAAGTAAATGTCATCCGGAGGAGTAAAACTATTCTCAAATCCGTTCGGGGTAATCATATCCACCTTTTTCCCGAGGAAATGGGCACACTCGACAGCCGTGATCTCACTCACCGTTGTAAAACAATCCGCAAATTCGGCAGCCTTACTCTCCATAGACTGTTTTGCTTCTACCTGAAAACGATGAGCAACCTCAGCCGGATTATACTGTTGTATGTGATCGTATAGAGGCAAACCGTTTCCTGCAATACTCCGTCCTAACACGGTAGCATGAGTAGTAAAAACGCATCCTACCTGCGGGAGAACATCTTTCAGATAAAGAAGACCGCTACCCGTCATCCACTCGTGAAATTGAGCAATGACATGTTGACGGGAGGAGGCATTGTATCGAACAAAACTTTCAATGACTTTTCCTGCCGTGTAACCGAACAAAACAGGTTCGATGTAATCCCATTGCCCGGTTAACGAATCCAATCGGAACTTCTCCCAAAAAGAGGTCAATATCTGATCTTTCTGGGCTATGAACGTGGTAAAATCGACTAATATCACCACCGGGTTTCCCGCGATATTCCAATGTCCGACTTTTATTCGTAATCCCTCGCGGGATACTTTAGCCCTCCACGATTTAAATAGATGCGGGTCTTCCGTAAACTCCGGATTCGGTTCATTGTACCTCCATACATCCGGCCCTATCAGAATATGATTATTTTTGAACTCTCGGGCCATACTCAAGGCTTTCGTGGAAATAACTGTGTGTATACCACCGACTTTATTACACACTTCCCAACTTACCTCAAACAAATAGGCGGGATTTTTCAATTTTATATTACTCATGTTTTAATTTTAAATTATAAATATAGGTTTGCATTACTACACCTCGAACCCATACATCGTAGCTTTTGGTTATTTAAGATTATTTTTTCTTTTTAGTTACCGTATTCTTCGTTTTCTTCTCTACTTTTTTCCCCTTATCTTCTATCTCCTTTTCCGCTTTTACCTCCTTTCCAACTTTTTCCGCAGAAACGATATACGTTTTTTCTTTAGGCTTGGTAGATCTTGCAACTTTCTTCTCAGGAGGTATTTTACCCTCCTGCATTACCTCTCTCTTCGATACAATATTACTCTTTTTTTCCAAATCATCAACCCTTATGATAAAATCACTCAATACATTCATATAATTGACAAAGGCCTCATAAGGTGATTCGTAAGGCGAAACATGACGCCGGAAATCTCCATCGGAAAAAAGTTTGGTTCCCATGTAATAAAAATGATCGCTTGCCTGCAAGCGTTTATAATCCTCATTTAATACAGGATCATTGATACGCTTCACTTTCTTTTGAATCTTATATAACTCTTCAAAAGCCTCCGCCTGTAACTCGTTTCCCAACCATCCGGTAATATCCCGTTCTTCATCTGCCCAGGATATCGGGTAAGGCACATGTAAAGGAGCTATCGGCTGATGTTTCTTAACAACCTCTTTAGGAGTCAAAAATTCAAAATCAGTTAAGGTAAAGACCGCTTCCGGCAAGTGACGCATAAAATCAAAAATACCGCTCTCCCGAGACTGATACTCTCCAAAAGTTTCATAATTCATAAACAAATTGACGACCTCACTCTCCCGGACACTCTCTTTCAACCAACCGGCATACTTTTCTGCGGTCAAAGGCCATTCGCTCCAGCTCCGGTCCGAGAATCGCATTGTAATATCATCACTCAACCTGGAATTTTTCAATAACAACCTTAATTTGGGATTGATCGAATTGGTATATACAAAATTCGGACTCTTCCATCCCAATACGTGCTTTGCCCCATCCGTCAACATGGCTTCATAGCCCATTGCCGCCACACGTTCGCCAATCTGATCCGAATAGATCAGAGAGGAATTACGCAAGGTAACCGGACGTTGTCCGAACAACTCTTTTATCTTACGGGCATGATGCTTTACCTGGGCCTCAAACTCGTCAGTAGAGGACAAAGAGGCCAAGGAATGAGCATACGTTTCCGCCAGAAACTCAACGCATCCGGTTGCTGCTAATTGCTTAAAACTTTCGATCACCTCCGGAGCATGTAATTCAAATTGCTCAATAGCAGAACCGGAAATAGAAAAGCTTATTTTAAAATTACCCCCGTAACGTTGAATTAACTCTAACATCAACGCATTCATCGGTAAATAACAATTCTCCGAAACCCGGCGTATTGTGGAACGATTGATATAATTATCAAAATAATCACTCCGTTTCCCTATATCAAAGAAACGGTATTTTCTTAGCCGAACCGGCTGATGTATCTGGAAATAGAAACATAATGTCTTTCTCATATCCTTATATTTTATTCATTTTTATTTACTTACAAGCTCTTTTACTCCATTTCCGCTCTTAGCGTCTTGCATTAAATTCATTGACAAGTTCTTCATAAATGAATTTAATTTTTAAAGCCGCATTTCTCCATTTCAATTGATTTACTTCATCCAACCCCTCACGGCCTGCCACCACGGACAAAGCCGGATAAACCAACAACCCGTATATAGCGTCCGCCATAGCATCCACGTCCCAATAATCCACCTTTATCGAGTGTTTCAACACCTCAGCCACACCCGATTGTTTGGATATAATGGTCGGCACTCCGGAACGCATCGCCTCCAATGGCGTAATACCAAAAGGTTCCGAAACAGAAGGCATCACGTACACATCACTATAAGCAAACATTTTCGGAACCTCCTCTCCATACAGGAAGCCGGTAAAATGGAAATGGGTAGCGATCTTCAATTGCGCCACCCGGCGAATAGAACGATTCAACATATCCCCGCTCCCGGCCATAACGAAACGTACGTCCGGGTAACGCTGCAAAACTTTATAGGCCGCCTCGATAAAATATTCCGGACCTTTCTGGTAGGTTATCCGGCCTAAAAAAGTTACAATCTTCTCTTTCAAACTACGTTCTACCTCGACCTCTTCGCGAGACTGAAAATCTACCGCATTATGAACGGTTACCACCTTCTCCGGATTTATTCCGTATCGATTAATAACGATATTGCGGGTTAAATTACTCACGGTAATCACCCGGTCGGCCTCCTCCATTCCCTTACGTTCAATATCGAACACCTGTTGATTCACGTGTTCACCGCTACGGTCAAATTCCGTGGCATGTACATGAATGACCAAAGGCTTGCCGGATATTTTCTTAGCCACGATACCGGCGGTATAGGTCAACCAATCATGAGCATGGATTACATCAAACTGCTCTTTGGCAGCGACGGTCCCGGCAACCATAGCGTAACGGGCCACCTCTTCCATCAAATTAGCTCCATACTTACCGGAAAACTGAAATTTATTTCGAAAAGAGATCTTCTCCTCTTTTTCCCCGACCTTTAACGTTTGGTGGACACTTCTTTCGAATGTTTCCGGATCAAGATAAGGAACCAGGTTAGAATCAATCTCCATAAAATGAATATTCTTCCAATATTCTTCCAGATCGGAACATGTATTTACCACCTCTACATCGCTCGCATTAATAATTCTCACGGCACTTTGATCCTCATCACCACCGGCTTTCGGCATCACAAACATTATTTCGACCCCGTATTCGGCCAATCCTTTCGTCAAACCGAAAGAAGCAGTCCCCAATCCCCCTGAAATATGAGGAGGGAACTCCCAACCAAACATCAATACTCTTGTACTCATATCATAATTCGATTTCAAAATTTGAGAACTTAAACATAAAACGTCCGTTTTTATTTCCGTTTTTTCTCAAATTTTTTAATTAACGCTAAACTTCTTAATACCTCACCGACACTCCATGCTTGAGATATACATCCTCCGGGTCTGTGAATAGGATCCCCGTCATACACTTCCGCGATAGAGCAAACCCCGTAAGTAGTCATATCCTCCTCAAATCCGGCCAATAACTCTTTCACCGTAGGCAAAACCTGCTTTCCCCGCAGTTTCAAACTGGCCTCGATATAAGAACCGATTAACCAGGGCCAAACCGTTCCCTGGTGGTAAGCCGAATCCCGTTCATTCTGATCCCCCTCGTAACGCCCCTTGTATTGAGCGCTTTTAGGTGACAGCGTACGTAATCCTTTCGGGGTTAACAGTTCGCGACGTACCACATGTAATACCCTCTCTTTCATATCATCTGTAATCGGAGAGTACTCTAAGGAACAGGCTATAACCTGATTCGGACGCACCAAGGTATTCTGACCGGTATGATCTACATAATCGGCAAGGTATTTTCCTTCCTCATACCAGAATAACTTCTTAAAACTCTCCCGAATCTTTTCCGGCATCTCCCTCCATTCCTTTACAAAACGGCTGTCGCCAGCTTCCTCTGCCAATTGTAAGCAATAACACACGGCATTATACCATAAGGCATTGATCTCTACGGCATAGCCGGCCCGGGGAGTGACCGGAATTCCTTTCACGATAGCATCCATCCAAGTCAGAGCCTTACCGGGTTGTTCCGCCCAGATTAAGCCGTTCTCCTCCATTTTCACCCAAGGATTTATACCATCACGGAAAGCTTTCAATACGGCTTTCATTTTACTCCCGTAATTTTTCCAGATAAATCCCTTCGTTTTCACCGCCTCGCCTAATTGCTGAAGAGCCCAGAAAAACCACATCGGGGCATCTACCGAATTGTAGGCTGCATCTTGTCGTTTTCCGATATTCGGAAACAATCCGTTATGCAATTGACGTACCATCGTATCGATTACATCCTTACAACTTTTTACATCCTGTTCGGCAGCCAACGTTATTCCGGGTAAAGCGATAAAAGTATCTCGTCCCCAACGTCCGAACCACGGATAACCCGCTACAACCTCCGTATCCTTTCCGTCATGAACAATAAATTGAGAAGCTGAATACTTCAGGCAATTCTCAAAATTATCCCTCGGCATACGCGAATCCACCAACTGTTGAAATTTACGCCTTAATCCGTTCGGATTCACCTCCTCCACAGAGGCCGAAAACACGATACTTTCCCCTTTTTTGATCGGGACCTCAAAATACCCCGGGACAAACAGATCCTCCCGATAGTCATATCCCCTTGCCTTCTCTTCCAGATACTCGATATTATAATACCAATCCGGTACGGCCACAAACTCATTCGATTTACTCAATTGCATATTCAGAGAGGGAAAGCCTACATATAACCTTGATCTTATTCCGTTAGGAACCGACTCATATTTTGTATTGGCCATCATATTGGCTTTACTCAAATCGTGCACATTCCGATAAGCTAAAAAAGGTTTTAAACGTAATATGGTATCCGAATGAGCATCCACCAATGTATAACGAATCATTACTTGAGCCTCGTTATGTACCATTATCACCTCCTTCTTCAGTACGACCCCTCCTACCCGGTAGACCAACGTCCAAACAGGCTCATACTCACAATCGACAATATATTTATGTCCCCGGGGTTCATACACTCCGGGATATTTATGAATACCTAAATTAAACGATTGACCATGCTGTACGATAGTCTCATCCAGCGAAGAGAGCAACACATGGTTTATCCCTCCGAATTCCTCGATCGGAAGTATCAATAAACCATGATACTTTCTCGTGTTACAACAAACAATAGTTGTTGACGCGTAACCACCAGCCCGATTGGTCGCCAGAACCTCCCGGTGCAGAGCATACTCTAAGTTGACTAACTCCTCTTTATTGAATTTTAAATATCCCATAAATATATGCCATTTAATTTATCAAAATCAATTACTACTTTTTCCTATCACGAACGGTGCATAACAAACGCACTACGGGCAGGAAGATACAAACTCAGCTGGCTTCGACCGGGAGCAATATAAGATGTAAAATGCTCCACGGTCTCGTCAACCCTTCCGAAACCGTCAAACAACTCGCTATCCGTGTTCAGAGCCGTCACATACTTTCCCGGAGGTGCATCAAACCGATAGTCCATAAAAGAAACTTCAGGATTGAAATTAAACACGAACAAAAAATCTCCCCGAATAAAAATCAAAATCTGTCTCTCGTTATCTCTCACCAAAGGAGAAGGATATCCCGCAAAAATTTGATTATCTTCAACGAAATGAATCATAGCCCGATCAAAAGCATTCAAAAAACGAAAGCGCAACTGCTCATCATCGACCAAACTCCATAACCTCCGGGCATGATCGTAACTCCAACTATTACCCTCTCTCGGAAAATCAATCCACTCCGGATGTCCCCATTCATTCCCCATAAAAGAAAGATAACCGTCTCCCGCCGTTCCAATCGTCACCAAACGAATCATCTTATGCAAAGCAATACCCCGGTCTATGAGGATGTTTTTATCAAAAACACTCATCGAAGAGTATATAGCCTTATCTACCAACCGAAAAAAAATCGTTTTATCTCCGACCAAAGCCTGATCGTGACTTTCGGCATAGCTAATCGTATGTTCCTCTTTCCGTTTATTGGTCAGTTCATAAAAAAGATCCCCCACATGCCACTCTTCATCTTTTCTATCCTTCAACAACTTTATCCAGTAATCCGGCACACCCATACTCATACGAAAATCAAATCCCATACCTCCTTCCTCTATCGGGAAAGCGACGCCCGGCATTCCACTCATATCCTCCGCTATCGTTATAGCCTCGGGATTTACCTGATGAATCACCCGGTTTGCCAAACTCAAATAAACTATAGCATTTTCATCCTGATCACCGTCATAATACATCCGGTAATCCGTAAAATCCCGATTGATTCCATGATCCCAATAGATCATACTCGTAATCCCGTCGAAACGAAAACCGTCAAAATGGAATTCATCCAACCAATATTTACAATTGGATAACAAGAAATTAATCACCTGGTGTTTACCGTAATTAAAACAACGGGAGTTCCATAAAGGATGATACCCTCGTTCTCCAGAGTAAAAAAATTGATCGTACGAACCGTCAAAACAACTCAATCCTTCTGCTTCATTGTTAACGGCATGAGAATGGACAATATCCATAATAACCCGTACACCCATTCCATGAGCGGCATCAATCAAAGCTTTTAACTCTTCCGGAGTCCCGAACCTGGAACTGACGGCAAAAAAATTAGATACCTGATACCCGAAAGAACCATAGTAAGGGTGTTCCTGAATCCCCATCAATTGTATGGTATTATACCCCAAATCCACGATACGGGGAAGCACAAACAAACGAAACTCCGTAAACGTCGAAACCCTTTTATGTTCGGTAGACATTCCCACATGCGCCTCGTATATCAAAGGATGAATGGTACGATGAGGAGATTTATACTTCATGCGATAGGGATTCTTCGGGTCCCACACCTGAGCACTAAATATCTTGGTATACTCGTCCTGAACCGCCCTTCTGACATGGGTAGGGATACGCTCGCCCGCTCCGCCGTCCCACTCGACCAATAAACGATACAGCATTTCATGAGACAAAACGCTCTCCGGCAATACAATCTCCCAATCCTCATTATTTATTTTTTTCAAGGCGTAATCCGGATGCTTCCGCCAATCGTTAAATACTCCTATTAAATAAATAGCCGTAGCATGAGGCGCCCATTCCCTGAACACCCATCCCCGAGCCGTTTTGTGAAGGCCGTAATATAAATAAGAATTACACAAATCAGCCAACCGGGTTGCCCTACTCGTGAATTCCTTCTCCAAAGCGAGCATCCGTTCATGCCTTTCTTGAATTACCTTCGCGAAAGGCTCTAATAATTTATCTTGATTCACGAGTTCCGGTTTCATATAATTGATCTAATTTAATTTTTTTGAATAATCACTTCCCTGTTTCAAATATACCATTCTTGTATTACATTGGGATGTACCTTCCGTTACATTTTTATTACTAAATTACGAAGAATTGAGTCATTTAGTTATAATATAAACCTTTTTTATTTTGCGGGAATTTTAATTTTACTCCTTTCTTTATTCCCATAAGGACTTTTTTTTCCGAAATCATTTAAATTGCTTACAAGGTAACAATATTTAAGCCAATATGAGTAGATTTCACCACTTTTAACATATTATATTTTAAGAAAAGATTAATATATCCATTCACATATATTTACAATCATTTTTTTTCATCAAATTCCAACCTAAAATCTTTATTTTCCTATTTTTGTCTCAAAATAGCACGGAATGAAAAGAATCTTATTAAATACGGCCTATTTCCCTCCAATACAATATTTTTCTAAAGTAAAAGATTACGAAGAAATTGTTATCGAACAATACGAACATTACGGAAAACAAAGTTATAGAAATCGTTGTGATATTATGACGGCCAATGGCACAATGACATTATCTGTTCCGGTAATAAAAGCAACGAATAAAAAGATATTGACCAAAGAAACCTGCATAGATTACTCCACTCCGTGGCAAAAACTTCATTTTAAAGGTATCGAGTCCGCTTATAAAAATTCGCCTTATTATGATTATTACATGGATTATTTCACCTCTTTTTTTATAAAAAAAGAGAAATACCTGCTTGATCTGAACATGAAGATAATACGCGAAATTTTTGATATCCTATCCTTAAAAAACACCGTAACTTTATCGGAAGACTACGTCAACGAACCCTATCAATGTGACGATTTCAGGGACGTCATTCACCCCAAACCGTCCCGGCGTAGATTCAACGATCCCTTTGTTGCCAAACCCTACCACCAAACTTTTGCCGAGCGTTTTCCTTTTGTCCCGAATCTTAGCATCCTGGATCTTCTTTTCAACGAAGGCCCCGATACCGCCCTCTATTTATAACGGAAAGATTATGCTAAAACAATCTGTACGCCCGAAAAGGAAGAAAGCGAATCAAAAATTCTTCTACCGGCGCTGCAATAAAACGATATTTTCCACATGATGTGTATGTGGAAACATGTCTACCGGTTGGACTGCCATCACTTTATAATCGGAATCCATTAAATGAAGATCACGCGCCTGAGTTGCCGAGTTACAGCTAACATAGACGATACGTTCCGGTGAGGCATTTAAAATAGTATTTACAACATCAGGATGCATACCCGCACGCGGAGGATCGGTAATAATTACGTCCGGTTTGCCGTGACGGATAATAAAGGCCTCGTTTAAGACATCTTTCATGTCGCCTGCATAAAAAAGCGTGTTCGTGATACCATTGATGGAAGAATTTATCCTGGCATCCTCAATGGCTTCCGGGACATATTCGATTCCGATCACTTTACGGGCATGACGAGCAATAAAATTAGCTATCGTTCCCGTTCCCGTGTAGAGATCGTAAACGGTTTCATTACCTGTTAATCCGGCCAACTGCCGGGTTTGGGCGTATAAACTATAGGCCTGTTCCGAATTAGTTTGGTAGAACGATTTAGGGCCGATCTTGAACTTCAGCTCTTCCATTTGTTCGTATATATGATCTTTGCCATAAAAGCAGATCACTTCTTGATCCGTGATTGTATCATTTAGTTTTTCGTTAATCACGTACATAAGAGAAGTGATTTCCGGAAAAGCCTCTGACAGGCGTTGAAGTAAACACTCTCTTGCCTTTTGTTCTTCACGACCGAAGGTGACGATAACCATGATCTCGCCCGTGGAAGAAGTGCGAATAATTAAGGTTCGTAAAAAACCCTCTTGTTCCCGTATATTATAAAAGTTTAATCCTTGCGCAACGGCATAATCCCGTATAAAGTTTCGAATGGCATTGGATGGCTCCTGCTGCAAATGACAGGTTTCAATGTCTACCACCTTATCAAAAAGTCCCGGAACATGGAAACCCACCGCAGGAGAGCGTTCGATATCCCGATCGCTACCGATCTCTTCGCGAGTCAGGAAACGTTTGTCCGAGAAGGTGAATTCCAACTTATTCCGATAATTCCGGGTTCTGCGGGAACCCATAATCGGGCGTATGTTTTGAAGCTCGACCTTTCCGATACGTTGCAGATTGTCGATAATCTCCTGTTGTTTGAAACTCAATTGCTGTTCGTAAGGCAGATTCTGCCACTTGCAACCGCCGCATATTCCGAAATGGGAACAGAAAGGCTGAGTCCGGATATCGGCATATTTCTTAACATTCACCACGAAACCTTCCAAAAAACTTTTCCGCTTTCTGGTTACCTGAACATCGACAATATCACCGGGAACAGTATTAGGAACAAATAAAACTTTTTCATCCACGTAAGCGATGGATTTACCCTCTGCTGCAATTTTTTGGATCTCGATATCTTCCAGTAACGGTTTCTTTCCTCTACCCATAAATTTTAAACACTCCAAACTTCAGATTAATACATTCAAAATTTCGAAGGGCAAATATACGAAATTTAAAATGGAATAGAAGACCGGATGGAGTAAAATAGCCCGGTCTTATTATGGTTACAGTTTTTCTTTTAGTATTCGAACCCCTTCGGATGCTCCTTTCTCGATAAATTCGATCCTGCTGTTCTTCACGCTTTCCGGAATCTTAGGATCGATTAGCAAAATACGACATCCGGCCGGAGCGTAATGCAACAAGCTTGCCGCAGGATAAACGGCAAGAGAAGTCCCGATAATAACCAAGATATCAGCCCGGGAAACCAATTCTATGGCCGGCTCGATGTTCGGCACGGCCTCTCCGAACCAAACGATGTGCGGACGCAGTACGGAACCGTCCTCCCCTTTTGTCCCTAACTTCAACTCCCAACCTTCCAGATCATAAATAAGATCCGGATTCTTGCTGCTTCTGACTTTTTTTAATTCACCGTGAAGATGTAATACTTTCGAACTTCCGGCCCGCTCGTGCAGATCGTCTATATTCTGGGTAATAATTTGAACATCATATTCCTTTTCCAAATCCGCTAACCCGTAATGCCCGGCATTGGGTTTAGCCTCATAAAGTTGTTTCCTGCGTTCGTTATAAAAACGGTTGACTAATTCGGGATCACGTTCCCAGGCTTCCGGGGTACACACATCCATAACATTATACTCCTCCCACAAACCGTCGCTATCCCTGAAGGTACGAATACCGCTCTCCGCACTCATTCCAGCTCCTGTTAAAACTACTAACTTCTTCATGGTCAAATCAATTTTACTATTTACAATGCCATGCAAGTTAACTAAAAAAATCATTTCATTATCTCGAAACTTTCTCTATTTTTGTGATAATTAAAAACGAACAGGAATAAAAGTTCATTTTTCAGATTCTCAATTTTATTGCAATGGAGTTTGGTATAGCTGATTTGAGTATAGTGCCCATGAGGCGGGAGAAATCGGAACGAAGCGAAATGATTTCTCAGGTTTTGTTTGGAGAGATCTACGAAGTACTGGAAGAAGAGGATAACTGGCTGTATATACGTTTATTACATGACGATTGGCAAGGTTGGATAGACCGGAAAATGCACAAGGAGGTAAGTGTATCCTATGTTGAATCTTATCGTTCGTCCGATCAGTTGATCATGGGAGAAGTATTCAATCTGGTATTGAAAGAAGGAGATTGGGGCAATAAATTAATCGTGGCGGGTAGCGTATTGCCTTTTTACGACGCTTACTCTAAGAAAATGAAATTGGAAGAAGACGAATACGCGTTGATCGGCACGCTGAAAGAGATAGGCATTGACAATTTACGGGATTTACTCATCCAATACGCGTTAATGTACTACAATACACCCTATCTCTGGGGAGGACGTACTCCGTATGGAATCGATTGTGCCGGACTTTCACAGATCGTATACCGTATGGTAGGTATGAACTTGCCCCGAAAGGCGGAGCAACAAGTACTGAAAGGACAAACCCTTTCTTTCATTGAAGAGTCCCTACCGGGAGATCTGGCCTTTTTCGGAGACGAAGCAGGGGCTATTACCCACGTGGGAATCCTATGGGAACCGGGTCGTATCATCCACGCTTCCGGTCGGGTTCGGGTCGACAAAATCGATCATCACGGCATCTTCAATGAAGAAACCAAACGCTATACCCACGCGTTAAAACTAATCAAACGCTATATTAATTGACAATTGCAGATTAAAAGAACTAAAGGATTCCGAGATTTTGTGATTGAGTGATTGAGTGATTGGGTGATTGGGTAAATTTACAATCGTCAATCTAAAATCAAAAATCTAAAATTATCAAATCTTTATCTTTAGTTTATGGCCGGGTTTTAAATTCTTCACGGTTTTATCGGTAAGACCATTCCACCTCATGATATCCTTATTCGAAATTCCCGGATATTTCTTGGCTATATTCCACAGGTTATCGCCTTTCTTCATCACGTAGATTTCGTATTCGCCTTCAATCAACGGTTCTGTCTCCACCTCTGCATTGGAAGCCATACCCGCGTATTTTGCATCCACCTTGTTCTGGTATGTCTTTACCTTATCCTTAGGTACATAAATGACCAATTTCTGACCTACCCGGATCAAGTTCCGGCTCATATTGTTCCAATACTTCAAATCCGCCAAACGTACATGAAATGTATTGGCAATTCCTCCCAACACATCTCCGCTCTTCACGACATAAATCAATTTTGCTTTATTGCTGGGAGGTGCATAAGCATAGTGCTTAATCCGATCTCTCGGGTTGGCCGTCCGGTCACTATCATCGAAATAATAAGAACGGTTATAAGCAAATATCGTATCCTGTTTATCGATGAACTCCCCGACATAGTTATAAGGCATTCTCAAAGCATAAGACTTTCCGAATCCGGCCGGGATAACATCCCGGCGATACTGGGGATTCAAATCCCGCAATTGCTCGATCGAAATATCCAAGAGTTTGGAAATCTGTTCAAAATGCAATCCCTCGTTTATCATGATACTGTCGCACATCACAGGTAACTCGTTGGCAACAGGATAAATCTGATGCTCTTTATGATAGTTAAACACGTACATCGCCGCAATGAATGCCGGCACGTATCCCCTGGTTTCCCGAGGTAAGCGATAGTAAATATCCCAATAATTTTTCTTGGCACCGGAACGACGAATAGCCTTATTTACGTTTCCGGGACCACAATTATAGGCCGCAATAACTAAAACCCAATCTTTATAAACACTATACAAATCTTTCAGGAAACTGACTGCCGCTTCCGTCGATTTTACCGGATCCCTCCGTTCGTCCACGAAAGAGTTTATCTCCAGTCGATACATCTTTCCCGTCCCATGCATGAACTGCCATAATCCACAAGCTCCGGCACGAGAGAACGCCCTGGGGTTCAGAGCACTTTCAATGACCGGAAGGTATTTCAGTTCGAGCGGTAAACCTTCCCTGTCCAGAATCTCTTCAAAAATCGGAAAATAATATTCACTTAATCCTAACATCGCACCTACCTGAGCCCGACGTTTTAGCGTGTATAACTCGATATAGTTCTTTACAATTTCATTAAACGAAACTCGTATAGCCGAATTCATAGAATCTAATCGGCCGAGGTAAATGGAGTCGGGCAAAGAAGAAAAAGCCTCTTTTTGCTCCAACATGTTCAAAGTATCTCCCAATTCCGGTTTACTCACATACCACTTCTGGTATAATTCATCCAATCTCCGAACAAAAGTACCCGGGATGGAATCCGTAAGTAAAACCAAAGGAGGATTCACTATTTCAGGAGCCTCCGCCTGAATTTTCACGGAATCCCTATCGTGTCCCTTCACGGTAAGAACACTGCACAATATAATACATAACCACAAAAACATCCACCGCATGCTTTTAAAAATTAAATGTTAATGATATTCCGACGTTTCCTCCCGTCACAGGAGAGAATCCAGTAGTAGGACGAATCGACATAGACAAATCGTCATTGATTTCATAATCATAGAAATGAGCAAAAACCGTCGCATCGATAATCTGAATGATATAGATAGCTCCCGAAACGATGTACAGCAAATCTCTATTTCGTTTATAGTAATCTTTTTTATTTTTCAACTGATCTTTTAATCGTTGTTGTTGAGAAGGGGTAAAATCCGCCGCCGAATTCCCGGCAATCATCAATTTATCCCAGGTATTATCCGTCGGGTAAGGCATTTCGGGGTCCTCGCTTTTTTTATCTAAATAATTCGTGTAATCCAAAAAAGCCGTCTTATACTTTCGAAAATATTTTGAATTCCATGAGAGTCCGTAAACCGTCGCCCCGATACCTCCGTACAAAATAGGTACCTTCCACCATTGTCCGTTGTAAATTTGAGCCGATCCCGGCAGAACCATCGCCATAATCGTCGCCTTGTGCGGGGAATGAGGTTTTAAATTTTTCACTTTCTTATTATAGACAAATGCCTCCTCACCTCCTATCCGCACGGAATCCTCGCTTATAATAGTATCGGTTACCTGCGTCGACAGATACACCCTCTCTCCCCGGGCGTTCATACCCGAGAGAAATAAGATTCCACATGCGATTAAAAATATTTTTTGTAAAACAGTCTTCACGATATAAACTTATTTCACACTCAGTTTATCCAATAAACCGACAATGCGTTCCAACTCACCATCCGACTTAAAAGATATGACAATCTTTCCTTTTCCTTTCTCGTTTCTTTTCAAATCAACCTTTGTCTCGAAATAACGAGAAAGATGATTTTGTAGTTCGTTATAATCATCGATTGTTTTTATCCCCGACTCTTTTTTAGCGACCTCCTCTTCTTTCTTGGGATTCATCAACTCGCGAACAATTTCTTCGACCTTTCTAACAGAAAAATCATATTTTATAATCTGTTCGAAAACCATATATTGGGTATCGGGGTCCTCTATATTCACAATAGCCCGGGCATGTCCCATACTGATTTTTCTCTCTTTGATCGCCAATTGTATAGGAGCAGGCAATTTCAACAGACGCAAATAATTGGATATGGTCGTTCTCTTCTTACCGACCCGCTCACTTAAAGCATCTTGTGTTAAACTACACTCCTCCAGCAAACGTTGATAACTGATTGCTATTTCGATGGCATTCAAATCTTCCCGTTGAATATTCTCAATTAAAGCCAGCTCCAATACCGTATCCTCCTCCGCTTTCCGGATATAGGCCGGTATTGTTTCTAAACCGGCAATTTTAGAGGCCCGGTAACGACGTTCTCCGGCAATGATCTCGTATTTTCCGTCGCCGATTTCTCGCACGGTAATCGGTTGAACTATCCCGATAGATTTTATCGAAGCCGCTAATTCATTTAATGCTTCCTCATCAAAAGAGGTCCTCGGTTGATGCGGATTAGGACGGATATCACTTAACTTTAACTCCTCTTGCATAGACGACCCGCTTCCACCTCTCGGCTTGATCTCTTCTGCCGCATCCTGAAGCAAGGCCCCTAATCCTTTTCCTAATGCATTTTTTTTTGCCATCAGCTTATTATTTATGATTACACGTCCGAATAATTCTAATACTTCACATAAAACTCCTTCCCGTCTAAGCCCCCTTATTCTTCTCCAGCAACTCGTTTGCCAAACTCAAGTAATTCACCGTTCCCCGGCATTCGGCATCGTATAAAACGACCGGCTGTCCGTAACTGGGAGCCTCCGCTAACTTTGTGTTTCGCTGGATCATCGTATCGAAAACCATATCTTCGAAATGCTTTTTTACCTCGGCAGCCACCTGATTAGACAGCCTCAAACGGGCATCGTACATCGTTAATACAAATCCCTCTATTTCCAGGGCCGTATTCAGACGTTTCTGAATAATCTTTATCGTGTTCAACAACTTACCCAATCCTTCCAAGGCCAAATACTCACATTGCACGGGAATAATCACCGAATCTGCAGCTGCCAACGAGTTTACGGTCAGTAATCCCAGCGAAGGCGAACAATCGATCAATACATAATCGTATTTTTCCCGAACGCCAGCCAATACTCTTCCCATAACACTCTCTTTATCCTGAAAATTCAACATTTCCAGTTCGGCTCCGACCAGATCTATATTAGAAGGTAATATATATAAATTCTCAATTTCCGTATTCAGAATCGCTTTTTCCGGTTCAATTCCCTCTACCAAACACTCGTAAATAGTGGCTTTCAACTCCTTTAAATCATACCCCACGGCCGTTGTTGCATTCCCCTGCGGATCAGCGTCTACTAATAAAACCTTTTGCTCCAGAACAGCTAAACTTGCCGCTAAATTCACAGAAGTCGTTGTCTTTCCTACCCCCCCTTTTTGATTCGCTATAGCTATTATTTTTGACATAAGACTATAATTTTCGATTGTGTGGTAAAAATACAATTAAAATAAATACACTACCGATTTTTAACGGATTTTTTAATAACAACCCGAACTTTTTTATTAACAATCATTACCTTTACAACCCGTTAAAAAAATTCGCTCTATCATGAAGGATTCCCTAAAAGAGATAACAGAAGCACTTAACAGACAAAAAAATACACAAAAATCCCGGGACCTTGCCCGTTTTTTCAAAACCGGCCAAGGAGAATACGGGGAAGGAGACCTGTTTATAGGCATTCCTATCCCGCAAATCAGAGATATCGTAAAAATACACCAGGGCGCACCATTGTCCGTATTACACGAATTGTTGCTCTCCCCCTTTCACGAATACAGAATGACAGCCGTTTTAATACTGGTCCATCGTTTTGAAAAAGAGAAAGAACAACAAAAAAGAAAAGAGTATATCGATTTTTACATTCAACATGTCGATCGCCTGAACAACTGGGATTTGGTAGATTTAAGCTGCTACAAATTATTGGGACGTTGGCTCGAAGATAAAGAAAAAACATTGCTCTACGAATGGGCCCGAACCGATCACCTGTGGAAACAGCGGATCGCGATCGTCTCTTGTATGTATTTCGTAAAAAGAGGAGAATTTAAAGAGTGTCTGGAAATTGCGGACATTCTGCAGTCTCATCCCCATGACCTGATTCACAAGGCAGTAGGCTGGCTTTTACGGGAGGTAGGGAAAAAGGACCGGCAAATTCTTACCGATTACCTTATGCCCAGGTACCGGCAAATGCCGAGAACCATGCTGCGTTACGCGATCGAACACTATCCGGAAGAGAGGCGGAAAGCTTTTTTAAAACGGGAAAATTAAAACTCATTCGAATCTTATATAACTCGTTAATCATTTTAATCCGAATTTACCCATGATTAGTTTTTTACAAGTTGACAATTTAAGTAAACGTTTTGGTGAACAACTTCTATTTGAAAATCTTTCTTTTGGTATAGGCAAAAATCAAAAGGTCGCTTTAATCGCTAAAAACGGCATGGGTAAATCCACGATGCTAAAAATCATCGCCGGAAAAGAGACTGCAGACACCGGCACGGTCATCTTCCGCAACGATATTTCCGTCGGTTACCTGAAACAAGATCCTCAACTGGAACCCGAAAACAACGTATTTGAAGAGGTTTTCAATTCGGATTCGCCTTTATTGACGGTAATAAAAAATTACGAGGAAGCTGTAACGAACAACGATGCCGAAGCCCTGGAGGAACTTATCCCGCAAATGGATGCGTTGGCGGCGTGGGATTACGAAACCCAGGTAAAACAAATACTTTCCGAACTTAAAGTAGACAAATACGACCAACGCATCAAAGAACTTTCCGGCGGACAGAAAAAACGGGTCGGGTTAGCGAAGGTACTGATAAGTAACCCCGATTTCCTAATCCTGGACGAGCCGACCAACCACCTGGACGTGGAGATGACGGAATGGTTGGAGACTTACCTGGAAAAATCAAAAGTAACCCTGTTAATGGTCACCCACGATCGTTATTTTCTGGATCGAATATGCGACCTGATCATAGAAATCGACGATTTCGGTCTTTACTCGTATAACGGAAACTACTCTTATTACCTTGAAAAAAGAGAAGAACGTATCGATGCCCGAAATGCCTCCATCGATAAAGCTAAAAACTTACTCCGAACGGAACAGGAGTGGATGCGCAGGATGCCACAAGCCCGAAGCCATAAAGCACAATATCGGATAGATAATTTCTACAAATTAAAAGAGGTAGCCGATCAACATACCGAACAACAGCAACTGGAACTCGACATCCAGGGAAAACGGCTGGGTAAAAAAATCCTGGAACTGGAACACGTCGACAAAAGCTACGGAGACCTCCGTATCCTGAAAGATTTCTCTTACAAATTCGTACGAGGAGAAAAAATTGGAATTATCGGAAAAAACGGTATCGGCAAATCGACATTTTTAAATATCATCACACAAGCGACAGAACCGGACTCCGGACAGATAGAAATCGGAGAAACCGTCGTGTATGGCTATTACAAACAATCCGGGATTACTTTCAAAGAAAATGATCGTCCGATTGATATCGTCAAAAACATCTCTGAAAAAATAGATCTGGGCAATGGTCGAATTATGTCGGCTTCCCAGTTTTTGGAATATTTTCTATTCTCCGACAAACTACAATACTCTCCGGTCTACAAATTAAGCGGAGGAGAAAAACGTCGTCTCTACCTGCTAACCGTATTGATGGGAAATCCGAATTTCCTCATTCTCGACGAACCGACAAACGATTTGGATATCGTAACTTTAAACGTACTGGAGGAGTACCTAAAAGCTTTTCAAGGATGCCTGATCATCGTTTCGCACGATCGTTTCTTCACCGACAAGGTTGTCGACCGGGTATTCGCATTCGAGGGCAACGGTGTGGTAAAAGATTTTCCCGGTAATTACACCCAATACAAAAATAAAAAAGAGGAAGAAGAGCTACTCCGGAAACAGGAAGTAAAAAAGACCGCTCCTACCGTAAAACCAGCGGAACGGGAAAAAGAAAAGAAACGCAAACTCACGTTTGGCGAGAGAAAAGAGATGGAGCAATTGGAAACCACAATAGCCCAACTGAATGATGAAAAATCAGAACTGGAGACAGCACTGAATTCCGGCAAGTTAACCACGGACGAACTAATCAAGTCTTCTCAACGCATTTCGGAGATCATAAATCTACTGGACGAAAAAGAGATGCGCTGGTTAGAACTTAGCGAAATACCCGATTAGTACGGCTCCTCTCCTCAAAAGGATTCCGACATGGCTTATAGCTCAAAAGAGTAGTTTTACAAAAATTTCATTTTAATATTTTTAGAAAAAAAATATTATATTTGTCCGTTGTGCAAAAAACTCACATAAATTGAAACAAGCCATGGAATACATCCCAATAATCTTACAACATTTCGGCATCTACTCGGAAAGCGTCACGAAGTTAATACAATTTCTTATCCAAGCCTTTATTATGGGAATAATTGGATGGATCGTCTACATTATTTCAAAAAAATGGTTGGCTAAAATCATCCTGAAAATTGTACACCGTACGGCAACTCAATGGGATGACCTGCTACTGGATCAACATTTTTTCAATCGCCTGGCTTTATTAATCGTTCCGGTCGTCATTCAGTTAATTTCCACTCAAATCGGATGGGAATACGTCGATATTGTAAACCGCCTGATAAACGTGTGGATTGTCATCTCCATTCTATTGGTATTATCCTCTATCATGGACGGGATCAATCGTATATACGAAAGCTATCCCATGGCTCGAAATCGTCCGATTAAAGTCTTTATTCAGGTCATCAAAATATTTTTCTATTGTATGGCCATCATCATTATTATCAGCATCTTATTAAACAAATCGCCGCAAGCTCTACTCGTGGGATTAAGTGCCTTTGCAGCCGTGTTGATGTTGATTTTCAAAGATTCCATCCTCGGATTCGTGGCCGGCGTTCAATTAATTGCCAACCGGATGGTTCGCATCGGAGACTGGATTGTCATGCCCAGCCACAATACGGACGGCGAGGTACTGGAAATCAACCTAACCACGGTAAAAGTGCAAAACTGGGACAAAACCATATCCACCATTCCGACCTATAAATTAGTTTCAGAATCTTTTACGAATTGGAGAGGCATGGAAGAATCCAAAGGAAGAAGGATCAAACGTTCCGTGAACATCGATATTTACTCCATTCATTATTTGAGCAAAGAAGAGTTGGACTCCCTGAAACAATCCCTGTTACTGAAAGCCTACATAGAGAAAAAGGAGGCCGAACTCGCCGTTCATAACGCTAACCGACATAATCTTCTGGACGAAAGACGCCTGACCAATATCGGTACATTCCGGGAATACATGGAGTCATGGATCAATGCCAATCCGGACATCAACATAGAGATGACGCATATGGTACGCCAACTTCAACCGGGTCCGACGGGAGTCCCCCTCGAAATCTACTGCTTCTCCGCCAAACAGAGTTGGGTGGAATACGAACGGGTACAATCGGATCTTTTCGACCATCTGTTTGCCATACTTCCACTATTCAACCTGAAAGTATTCCAATATCCGGGCAAAATAGATTATCCGACAAATTGATCAAACTCCGGAATATCCCTTGCCAAAAGGATTACAAGAGCTTATTTATCAAAAACACTCACTTCAAAGATGTCAATATGTTTTATTGATATCTTTATTTTTTTAACTATAATCTTGTCACACTATTTCACGATTTTAGTGTTATATATAAAATTATTATCTATTAATTGTGAATAATAATTACAAAAATACAGTCCCTGAAACGAGATAAAACAACATATACTACTAACTATTTAAAATTATATCTATGAAAAAGAACAACATCATCAGAAAATGCTTCTTTACGGCATTAGTTATGTGCTTTAGCATGACATTATGGGCATTTCAGGAAACGACACATCGATTTGATTTCTGGATTGTCGACGAAGAAGAAAACAGTATCCAAGATGCTGAAATTATAGCAATATCGGACAACGATGACATTGCCGAAATCCTGATCGGCCATGTCTACACCAACCACGGAGGCAATGCCAGTATCATGTTGAAAACCAAACAACCGGGAATTGTTTCCATAACAGTTATCATTAACAAGAACGGATACTACGTGATCGTACCCATAACCATTACGGTATATGAAAACGGAGGGTGTCGTGTCGACCCGTCTTATGCCATAAAAGTCACACTCCCACAGGGGGTTGTCGATTACAAATACCCTATTTACAACAATTTTTACTCCCGTTGTTTTTTAAATCAACTCTTTACGAAAGAGTAAACTATTTTATAAGAGAGAATTAGCCCTTAATTAAAGTGTTTGTTTTATCTCGTTTCTAACAAAAGAGGTTCATTTTCAATACAGACTTCCCCAAGGCATATAGAACTGATTTTACATGGCAACGTCTTGTGACCGATGCCATCAAACGGATAAAGAAAGATAAAAACGGATTCTCTTTTATCGCATCCGGACAATCCCGATCAAGAAAGACAAAAGGGGGTCTAAAGCGTAAGGGTAAAGGTCGTTTCTCGACCGTATATGGAATTTACCTTTATATTTCCACCGTGAACCCTCATGATCTGCCGGGCAACACTCAAGCCGATACCGGAACCCTCTGCTTTAGTCGTGAAAAAGGGAACAAAAATTTCATTCATGACTTCCGGTTCTATTCCCGGTCCGTTATCCTTTACCTTAATCCACGTACTCCCGTCTTCTCCCCGTTCTGCCGACACGAGAATATATCCGTCAGGATGTTCCCTCAAAGCATAAAAGGCATTCTTCATTAAGTTTAACATCACCTGTCCCAACAGGTTCGGGTCCGCGTATACTTTCAAGTCTTCAGGTTGAATAGTAACCTCCAACCTTACTGCTGAAAAATTAATTTCCATACTACACAAAATGACCATGCGATGAATAAATTCATTCAGATCGATCAACTCCTTTTCCGGTTTGGGAATCCGCGTAAATTTACGATAGGACTCCACGAAAGAGATTAATCCTTTCCCCGTCTCACCGATCACTTGCAGACCATTCATGGTATTACGCTTTAACTCTTCGTCCGGCATCTCCCCTTCCCGATACAAAGACAACAAGGTATCGCTCAAGGAGGTCACCGGGGCTATGGAGTTCATGATTTCATGAGAAAGTACCCGGATCAACCGAATCCAGGAATCGATTTCCTTCTCATCCAGCTCATTCTCTATATCATTTATTACCAAGAGTACGATCGGTTTATCACGCAATAATATCCGACTTGCACGAACCAATAACTGCACCCTTCCCCGTTCCGTGGTATACGTTACCCGCCGACTCTCTCCCGGTTGGATATTCCGAAAGAGTTCCTGCAAGTCCGGAGAGACTTTATTTAATTGTCCCACATGGGTAAATACCTCCAAACCAATTAATTTTAACGCCACATGATTGCAATCGGTAATAAATCCCTCCTTATCCATCACCACGATTCCTGAACTTACGCTATTAATAATCAACTCATAAAACTTTTCACGTTGTTGTACCTCCAACCGGGTATTTTGCAAAATATCCTTCATCCGGTTCAACATGACATTCAAAACTCGTTCCGAAGGCAAGCCCTCCTTCTCCGGGAAATGAATGGTAAAATCATCATTCTCCAAAGAGCTGAAAAAATAAGTCAGCTTACGGTTAACATGGTTTATAGAATTAAATATCGAAACGACACATAATGCCACCAATCCGACCAGAAATCCTCCCCCGACATAACTCTTTTCCGATATCAAAATATAAGCCCCTACACTGGAAATCAATGCAATCAGCAAATAAAAGAGCAAACGAAAAGAGTAATACCGGGACATACTGTTATAAATTAAATTTCTTTATTTTATTATACAATGTTTGCCGGGTAATCCCCAATTGAACAGCCACGGTCGATAAATTACCGTCGTTACGTTCGATTGCCCGACGGATCATTTCTCTCTCCATCTCCTCCAGGGTAGAAACCGTATTCTCAAGCTGATCCGTCGTAGGTTTAAATAAAAAATCTCCCGGATGCAACCCCTCCTCGTCACTCATAATTACCGCTTTTTCGATAGCGTGCTGTAACTCTCTCACGTTTCCGGGCCAACTATAATTTAACAAACATTTTTTGGTCTCTTCCATCAAATACAATCCCCGCTTACCGTATTTGGCTCCATACTTCCGTAAAAAGAAATCAGACAATAAAAGGATATCCTCTCCCCGCTCTCGCAAAGGAGGGATCTCGATATGAATCGTGTTGATCCGGTATAGAAGATCTTCCCGAAACAACCCTTTTTCCACCATCTCCTGCAAATTACTGTTCGTGGCGCAAATCAACCGGATATCTACCTCTATCGGTTTATTGGAACCTACCCGGGTAATCTTTCTTCCCTGAATAGCTGCCAATAATTTCGATTGCAAGGCATAGGACAGATTACCGATTTCATCTAAAAACAAGGTTCCGTGATGAGCTGCCTCGAACTTTCCGGAACGATCCTCACGGGCATCCGTGAAAGCACCCTTTACGTGACCGAACAATTCGCTTTCAAACAAGGTCTCCGTAATGGCTCCCATATCCACGGATATCATTACCTCCTCTTTTCGATTGGATAAAGCATGTAGCTCCTTGGCTACCATCTCCTTTCCCGTTCCGTTTTCTCCGGTAATCAACACATTGGCATCCGTGACCGCAACTTTCAGGATCAAATCATGCACCCGCCGCATTGCCGGAGAGTCTCCCCATATTCTCTCTTGATCTCCGTCCAACTGACGCTTCAATACCCCTTCCTTCTCCCGGAGCTGTTTCACCTCCTGCCGGGTTTGGTTCAATCGATAGGCTGCCAACAATGTAGCTACCAACTTGGCGTTATCCCAAGGCTTAACGACAAAATCAGTAGCACCCTCTTTTACCGCTTTCACCGCCAATTCTATATCCGCATACGCGGTAAACAAAACCACCGGCAAATCCGGAAGACGCTTTTTGATCTCCGTCAACCAATACAACCCCTCGTTTCCGCTATTTATACCGGCAGCAAAATTCATATCCAATAAAACGACATCCACATTTTCACTCTCTAATATGGAAGGAATCCGGTTGGGGTTACCGATAGGAATTACTTTTCGAAATACTCCCGCCAACAACATCTCTATTGCCGTCAAAACTCCTTTATTATCATCTACAACTAATATCGTTCCTTGTTTGGCCATATTTCATCATTTTACATCACACTACACTTCCGTATTCTCCATTCTGTTTGTCGTTTCGGTAACGACCTGACCATCGAAAAGATTTACGACCCGATGAGCGTAAGAAGCATCATGCTGGGAGTGAGTCACCATTATAATAGTCGTTCCCTCCCGGTTCAGTTCGGTTAACAGATTCATCACCTCCGCCCCGTTCTTGGAGTCCAGATTACCGGTAGGTTCATCGGCCAGAATCAACTTCGGACCGGCAACTACCGCACGGGCAATAGCCACCCGCTGTTGTTGTCCTCCCGATAACTGCTGGGGAAAATGCTTCGACCGATGACTGATATTCATTCGTTTCAAAATAGTCGTTACCAACTCTTTTTTCTCCGAACTTTTCTTTTTCAGGTAGATTAAAGGCAACTCTACATTTTCATAAACATTCAATTCATCGATCAGGTTAAAACTTTGAAACACAAAACCGATATTTCCTTTACGTACCTTGGTTCTATCCTTCTCTTTAAAATGTCCCACCTCCTGGCCGTTAAAATAATAATTTCCCTCCGTGGGATTATCCAACAAACCGATAATATTCAATAACGTAGATTTGCCACATCCGGATGGCCCCATAATAGCAACAAATTCTCCCTCCTTTACATGGAGAGAAACCTTATTTAAAGCCGTCGTCTCTACCTCTTCGGTACGAAAAACCTTACTTAAATTTTCAATCTTTATCATAAACATCTACTTACGAGTAAAACATACCCGAGAGATTACCATAAGTATGCCAAAATAAACATACATCTTATTATCAACACATTAACTTATATATACCCATCCTGCATGTAAAAAAAATAGACAATACTGTCCTATTTTTTTACAAGAAGAAGTTTCCCTTATAAATATATTTCTCTGATTATAAACACGTTATATCTATGGCATAAGTTTGGCATCAGGGAGGACAAAATAAAACAAAAAAAAGATGATTTTGAAATTATACCTCTTATTATTCCTTTGTTTCCTGCTAAAAACTTACAGGATCGAAGCCCAAACTTCAGGATGGACGCTTCAAGAATGTATCGATTACGGCGTTGAACACAGCCTGAGCATGCAACAAAAAAGATTACAAAACGACAACAATCGTCTGGAAGTAAGGGATGCGGTTTTAAACCTTCTCCCCTCCGTAAGTGGCATATCTCCGGGATTAAGTTATAGCTTCGGAAGGGGTATAGATCCCGAAACCAATACCTACGTGAATACCCGTTACATGTCGTTCGGTGGTTTCGGATTCGGAACCGGAATAACGGTTTTTGCAGGATTCAGCGGCATAAACCGGATCAAAATGGCTAAAATAGGTCGTTTGATGGGATTAAAAGAGACGGAGAACCAAGCCAATCAAATTGCGATACAAATCATGCACTCCTTTTTCAACTACCTCTATATGCAGGAAGAAGTACATATCACGGAAGAACAAGTTGAAAACTACCGAATGCGATTGAAAAAAATAGAACGGGAATGCGATTTGGGTAAAAAACCGAGAAGCGATCTGTTCGAAATGCAGGCACAACAAGCTTCCATGGAGTTCTTACTGGAATCTTCCCTGAATAATCTTCAAAATGCTCTGGTTAACCTGAAATACCTGATGAATTATGAAGAAGAGGAGGAGTTTATGGTAGATACCCTTTCATTTGAAAATTTTTCCCTTAAACAACACCATTTCGAAATCGATGACATTTATCGCAAAGCCATGGAAGAACTTCCGGAAATCTCTATGGCCAAATACTCTGTCCGTACGGCTCAATTAAATCTGATGACGGCACGGGCCAGTCTTTATCCCTCCATAAGCATGGGAGGAAGTATCTCTTTCGGAAGTTATTCGGATCATGTTAGTGAATCTTTCTGGAATCAGATCTTCGACCGAAACAGAATCGGAAAAGGTTTTAGCATCAGTATGAGCATTCCGTTCTATTCCGGCTTAAGCAAACGTTCCGGACTAAGAAGAGCGAAGAATTCATTAACGGCCACAGAACTTCAGTTTCTCCAAACCCAAAAAGAACTATACAATGAAATCCAAAAAGCATTACAGGAATTAAGTTCTTGTGCCAGTCGTTATCAGATATCCCTCCAACGGGAAAAGTTCTCAACCCTTTCACAAAGTGCCGCCCAAAAACGATACGAACAAGGTCTGATCACGATCATAGACCTCAATAACACCTCCAATAACCAATTAGAAGCCAGATCGGAAGTACAGAAAAGCAAATTCAATTATATCATGCAAAAAAAGATGATCGATTTCTACCGGGGAATTCCATTACAAACAAAAGTGACTTCTCCCGATAATTTTAATTTTCGCAATTACAAATAATATTAAACAAATACGTCATGGACAAACCCATTGAACAAAAAAAAGGTTTAAAGAAAAAACATATTCCCTACTTAGCCGGAACCGTTTTTATCCTGTTATTTATCGGCTGGGCCATATTCGGCAATCACCAATCCAGCCTGAGAGTGGATAAAGACAAAGTCACCGTCGAGGAGGTTACGCGAGGTGTTTTCAACGACTATATCCGCATCATGGGAAACGTGGAACCCCTTAACTTTTCACAACTCACGGCTATTGAAGGAGGAAGAGTGAAAGAGCAGTTTAAAGAAGCCGGAGAGATGGTAAAAGCCGGAGAGATCATTCTCCGTTTAGAGAATCAAAGTCTCGAAACCGAAATAATAAATAATGAGGCCGGATTCGTGGAAGAGCAAAACAATACCCAAAACGCCCTTCTGGATTTGGAAAAAGAGACCCTCAACCTACAACAGGAACGACTGAACACGGAATTGGATACCGAACGGAAGAAGAGAAAATATTTACAAAACGAACAACTTTACAAAGAAGACCTGATTGCCAAAGAAGAATACCTCATCGCCAAAGAGGATTATGAATTTGCTATCAAAAGTCAGCGGTTGATTTCGGAAAAACAAGCCAAAGACTCCATCCGACGGCATAGACAAGCCATTATCATGAAAGATAAACTGGAAAACAAAAAACGTAATCTGATATTAACCCGGGAACGATATGCCCAGTTGGAAGTTTGTGCTCCTATCGACGGGCAACTCGGAGAACTGAACATCGAGATCGGACAATACATCAGTTCCGGTACGCAAATCGGAAAAATCAACGTTTTAGGTAAATATAAAGTAAGTACTCTGATCGATGAACACTATATCGATCGGGTACGCAAAGATTTGGAAGCCACCCTGGAACGACAGGGAAAAGATTTCAACATGAAAGTAATAAAAGTATACCCCGATGTAAAAGAAGGTCAATTTAAAACCGATCTGGAATTCACGGAAGAAGTCCCGGATAATATCCGGACGGGACAGACGTATCATATCAACTTGCAACTGGGAGCTTCCGACGAATCGATATTAATTCCCCGGGGAAGCTTTTACCAAAGCACGGGCGGACAATGGATATACGTACTCACACCCGACGGTAAAGAGGCTTATCGACGGAAAATCAAAATCGGAAAACAAAATCCCAGGTATTATCAGGTGCTGGAAGGTATTCAACCCGGAGAGAAAGTCATTACGTCCGGTTACGAGATGTACGGGGATAACGAAAGACTGATTCTTAAATAAAAAAAGACAGACTTTTTATACATTGCATTAAAATAAACCGTAAAGAGAAACATGTATCAACTCAAATTCATATTCAGAAATTTATCCCGTCACCGCCTCTATACCGTTATCAATATAACCGGATTATTCATTGCCTTTACCGCAGCCTTACTCATGTACGGATACGTGGTAAAAGAGTGGAAAACTGACCGCTTTCATGAGAACAAAGAGGATATCTATCGCGTTACCTTCCAGAAGGCGGGAAATGAATTCTGGGAGAGTGAATTTTGCAGCCCCATGGCAGAACAGGCCCGGCAAGAGATTCCCGGCGTCAAAAACTTTGTCCGGGTAACAGCTCCTCAAACTCTTTTGGTAAAACCGGAAAACAGTCGGGAATATACTCCGGAGAATCAGTGTAGATATGCTGATTTTCAACTATTCCAAGTCTTCTCGTTTCCCCTCGTTCAGGGAGACACCCAAATACCCCGGAAATATTGGATCGTTATTTCGGAAAAAATGGCCCGAAAATATTTCGGCAAAGAAAATCCGTTGGGAAAAGAGATCACGATAAAAAAAACAAATGACGATTTGGGTATTCCTTACCACATTGCCGGTATCATGAAAAATATTCCGGACAGATCGTCTATTCAGGCGGACTTTATACTTGACTTCTCTGTTATCGAATGGACCTATCGGTATGCTCAGGGTAATTCATGCAATACTTTTTTACAAATCGATAAAAACGTATCCGTCTCTGACATAGAAAAAGCCATTCCGGATCTGGAACTCAGACTCTCCGGCGATCCGGAATATTACTCGAATCGGATCACCAGGCTCCAACCCTTGAAAAAACTGCATCTGCATTCCGGCCATATCCGGGAATTCGAACCGGCTTTCATACTCGGATCACCCCAATTCAACCTGACCCTGAGTGGGGTCACCTTACTCATCCTCTTCTTGGCGGCATGTAATTATCTGATGATTAAATTAGCCCAAATTCACAGGCAGGCCAACACCTTTACACTACAAAAATGCCTGGGAGCCGAAAATCGCCATATTTTACTGAGAATCATGCAGGAAACCGGAATACATCTCTGTATTGCATCACTCTTTACCCTGATCGGAGTCTATCTCCTTCATCCCCATTTTGTCCGGATCATCTCCCCAATTCACGTGTATACCTTTCATTTATCGATAGTCGAATCTGTCGGGTTCCTAATCATACTCTTTTTGTTTACCATCTGTGTCGGAGGTATTCTTTACCTCCATTATGCCAGAGAGATCCGGGAACAAAAAATAAAGAAAGAAAACTCTTCTTCCATCGATTTGAAAAAAATGCTCATGTTTATTCAAATCTGTATATTCGGGGCTCTCCTGTTTTGTTCCGTCGTACTCTTTCGGCAAATGGCTTTTATACGGAACAAACCGATGGGATTCGATTCTCAAAATGTATTGTGTATCGAATGGGAAGGTTATAAAGAGACAAGCAGTATCAAAGAAGAGCTTTTACGTCATCCGGACATACTGTCGGTAAGCAACGGCCGGCCGCTTCCGATCGGAAATTGGTCTTCATTTAAAACATTTGCCGCAGAACGTCCCGAAACGATTATCGACGCGTATGTACTATTAGGAGACCTCGATTATATCGATACATACCGGATCGAGTTGGTCGAAGGACGGAAGTTCCTTTCCAACTTAAAGACGGAAGAAAGATTCCGGAACAGTCCGGTTCAGGAGGCAGAAGTAGTTGTCAACCAAAAGCTCGTTAAACAGCTCGACCTGAAACAACCGATCGGGTCCATCCTGGATTACGGTTTTTCCACGTTAAAAATTGTCGGGATCGTAAATGACTTTCATTACGAATCCCTCTATCAACCGATCAAACCGGTCATTATCGGATGCGATCTTTTAGGCTTCGACTGGAATCTAAGCATACGTTACCGGGAAGGGAAACGTAACGAAGTCGTTGATTACATCCATAAACTTTACCGGGAACGTTTTCCGATTGCTCTGTTTCACTACTCGGAATACCCTTACTCCCAATTATACGAAAAGGATATCGCTTTCGTCCGGTTGATCTATATTTTTACCGGCCTCGCCTTATTTATCGGAGGAATGGGTATCTTCGCCTTCTCCGTGTTTATGGCGGAAAATAAAAGAAAGGAGATTGCCTTACGAAAAGTAAACGGAGCCTCGGAAAGAGAGGTCGTAAGATTATTAAATTCCATTTTCCTGCGACAAATTATCGGGGCTTGCCTTATTAGTCTCCCTATTGCCTATTTCGGTTGTAAAAAATGGCTGGAAGGATTTGCCTATAAAACCGACATGACGATCGGGCTATACATAGGAGTAGTCGTTACGACCATTCTCATTGTCATGCTGACGACTAATTGGCAAATCGTTAGGGCAGCCCGTGCCAACCCCGTAGAAACGCTTAAAAAAGAATAAAACTATGTTCCGGCAAGAGATCAAATTTATATTTCGGAAACTACTTCGTAACAAAAGCTACACCTTGATCAATCTCACGGGACTGACCATAGCTCTTACAGCCTCTCTGCTGATATTTAAACATATCAACAGAGAATGGGAAAGCGACCGTTTCCATCCCAACACGAAAAAGATTTATCGTGTAACCCATAGTGATCAAAATTCTCCCCGATGGTCGGGCCTGACCTACGGTATCATCGGTCCGTATGCTCAAAAGGAGATTCCGGGGATAGAAAACTATGCGCGATGTTTTCTACCCCAATCCCTCGGTATTCAACTGGAAGAGAATACGGAGCTTTTCCTCGAATCAGCTTGCATGTATGCCGATCTCTCGTTTTTCGATCTATTTCATTTTCCGATTCTAACAGGAAATATCCATACCTCCGATATCTCAAACTGGGTTATACTCTCCTCCCGGAAAGCGGAGCAACTTTTCGGAACACAAAATCCCATCGGAAAAGCCATTCGAGCAAAATACATCTCCCGGGAAGATTCGGGTAAAGAGTTTCAGGTCATTGCCGTAATGGACAATTTCCCTCCCACCTCCTCTGTTCAGGCTGACATTATCCTCTCTCCGGTATACGAGAAAGACATATTTGAAAGGTGGGGAGTCATCGGGACCTATCTCTTTTTGCAACTAAACGATCAGGCGAATCCCGCGGAGATCGAAAAAGCAATTCCCCTCTTGACAACCAAATACTTTCCCATAGGGACTATTGTCAACGAAACGTTCAGACTTCAACCGTTCCGGGATATCTATTTCCATTCCGACCACATCACTCCCGACAATATGCTCCGGGGTTCCTGGCTTTTCACACTCCTGCTTTGTAGCATCACCCTACTGATTTTATTTTTAGCTGCCTCTAACTATATCATGATCAAAACAGCACAATTCCAACAAAAAGAGATCACCGGATTTGCTTTACAGAAATGCTTCGGGGCCGACTCCGGCTCTTTTAAGCTTCAACTGTTTGCGGAAATCGGACTACAAATCCTTGTTGCTCTCGGAATCGCCATCGTAGCCGGCTATCTGCTTCATCCTGTTATTAACCGTATATTATCGCCCCATCATCCCTATGCATTTACTTTCGGTGGAAAAGAAATGCTCCTGTTTCTTCTCATAATCACGATTACTGCCGGGATGATCGGGTCATTTTTATACTTTTACATCAGGAAAAGACTGGGAAGGAACGGACTTTACCGTTCCCTCCGGTCCGCTCCACCCCGTTCGAATTTAAAACAAGTACTGACCATAAGCCAAATAGCCATCTTTTGCGCCCTGTTGTTCTCCTCTATCATTATTTACCGGCAAATGAACTACATTAAAAATAAAAATTTAGGGTATAACACTCAAAATACACTCCATTTTGTGATACCCGATCGCTCCGGACTATGCAAGGAAGAACTTTTGCGGAATCCAGACATCGTAGCCGTCAGCAACGGTAGCTCTCTACCTGTAGCTCCTTCGTTTTACATAGATCTTTACTCGGAGGATAAACCCGATCATCAAATAAAGATACAAACCCTTATCGGTGACAACGACTATCTTTCTACTTACCGGATCACATTAAGCGAAGGACGAATGCCCCGGAAACTCTCCGCCGAATACGATCCCGATAACCAAAATTCTTATTACGGGGAAGTCATCGTGAATAAAGCGCTGGTAGAGGCATTAAACCTGAAATCCCCGCTGGATGCCATTATAAACCTGTACGATACGCGGGTCAAGATAGTCGGGGTAACGGAGAACTTTCACTTTAATCCCTTATACCAACCTATCCAACCCGTTGTTATATATGACGGTTTGTATATGCAAAGTACAAACCTGATTGTCCGTTATCAACCCGGGAAACACAAGGAAGTCATCAACTACATTCAACAAGTATACGCCCGAATCTATCCCGGCAGTTTTTTCGATTACCATGAATACGCGGATTCCGATTTTTACGACAAAGACATAGCAACCGTGAAAATCATAACCATTTTCACGATTATCGCTATCTTAATCGGAGGCATGGGTATTTTTTCCTTCTCGACATTTATCGCCCAAACGAAAAGAAAAGAGATCGCCCTAAGAAAGATAAACGGGGCTTCGGAGTTCCGCATCATCAGACAATTAAACCGGAATTTTATAGGAAAAACATTGATAGCCTGCACTCTAAGCATACCGACGGCCTATATCCTATCCTACAAGTGGTTGGAGGGATTTGCCTACAAAACGGAAATGGCCGGCTGGATCTTTATCTTTGTCCCGGGAATGGCCGCCCTGATCGTGCTCGGAGTAACCACCTGGCAAATCAGGAAAGCCGCCCGAACCAATCCGGTTGAGGTATTGAAAAACGAATAACCTTAAATTTACTGCCATGCAAAAAACGAGCATCAAAATTATATTCAGAGGGTGGAAACAAAACAAGATATACACGTTCATATCTATTGTCAGCCTTATCGTCGGATTGACGGCAAGCATGCTACTGGTAGGATTCGTCATGCATGAATACCGGACTGCTCAGGCGATTCCGGCAAGTGAAAAATGTTTCCTCATCCAGACAAAGGAACAAATATCTCACAACATTCTTTTTTCGGGAGAAATCGCTCGTTACTTGCAAAAGAGTTACCCGGAGATCAAATCCCATGCTGTTTTTCGAAATGAATCTGTCAACCTTTTTCCGGGAAAAACAGAAATTCCCTACGAGCAGGCTTACTCCGTGATACCGGAGACGGCTGATTTTTTCCATTTTAAGATATTGTCCGGAGATCTGAAATCCACCCTCGCCCATGAAAATGAGATAGCCGTGACCCGCTCTTTCGCCCGAAAATACATCGGAAAAGAAAACCCCATCGGGGAAACGTTACGCCTTACCCGCTATGTGATTAAAAACATAGAGGGCAGAGCGACCTATGCTCCGGTAGAGGAGGAGTTCCGTATTACTACGGTCATCGACGACCGCCAAAAAACATTCCTCTCTTTCGGGATATTATGGGGTACTGCCGAAAACAAAATCAACGAAGCCCAGGGGATAAGCCAATTCTATGCTTTCGTCAAATTAAACGAGTCTACCAATCCGCAAACTTTTCAACAAAAAATAGATCGGGATACCCTGATTCAAAATTTAAATGCCAGGAATAAAATCGTATTAAAACCGAGTCACCAACTCTACTTCTCGGAAAAACCTTACCTTTACTACAAGGAACTGATCGATAAACGAGACCCGGCATTTATCTACACGAGCCTGAGTGTCGCCCTTCTTATCCTGATCATCTCCTGTTTCAACTACATCAACATCTACATGACCCGCACGTTCAAACAACTGCAAAACACCAGTATTCAACTGATACTCGGAGAATCGAAAGGCGGTATTTACAAACAATTGATCGGAGAATCGGCCGTACTTATCCTTCTCTCTTCCGGCATCGCCCTGATGCTCATTTACAGGTTACTTCCCGTCTTCAACAGTTTTGTCCAAAGCGATATGCAAATGCCGGATTTCGTATCCGGGCAAACCCCGCTGGTATTGCTCTCTCTATTAATGGTAATCCTATTCATTCCGGTTATTTATATCGGAGCGAAACTAAAAAACACGTTGTTAAGTCCCATTTTAAAACGAGAATTTTCACAACGAAATCAACTGACACGAAACATCGTTATCGTGCAGTTCTCCCTCTCGATTATCCTGTTTATCCTCATGTTTAATATCCGGAATCAAATGAATTATATCGTTCATAGCCGTCCCCATTCGGAAGAGATTATAACGATACACGGAGGAATTTTCTTGCTGGAAAAAAGGGAATTCCGGGTCTTCAAAGAGCAACTCCATACGATTCCCGAAATTCTGAATAGTACAAGTTCATCCATGCTACAGAATTTCACCTATTCACGAAAAGATACCGTCATCAATATTACTGATGCAGACAATTCATTTTTTGAATTTTACGATATTCCACTTGCGGAAGGAAAAGGTTTCTCTCCGGAACCTAAGGCCTACCACGAGGCCATCGTGAACGAATCTTTCGTTCGGAAAATGGGATGGCTGACTCCCATAGGAAAAACATTCGTCTATGACTACAATGAAAGATACACGATTATCGGGGTTATTGCCGACTATGCCACGGATAAATTCACCAAGGGCATCGAACCCATGCTGATCCGCTATTCACCCGACGGCTCCGGTCGTCTTACCATCCGGATAAGAAAAGATCTTCGGGAAGAAACCGAAGCCAAACTTCGGGAGTTATGGCAAAGAAGCTACCCGACACTCCCTCCCCTTCTCACCCAAAGCATGAAAGAGATGTATTTGGAATTTCATCAAGAAGAAGTACGGATTATGGAAACCCTCACGGTTTTCTCATGGTTGAGTATCCTGTTAAGTGCCCTCGGACTTTTCGGACTGGCTTGGTACTCCGTGGAAAGTCGGCAAAAAGAGATCGGATTAAGAAAGATCAACGGAGCCACCGAAAACCAGATCGTCATACTACTCTGCCGGAAATTCATAAAATGGATTTCGATTGCCTACGGAATCGCCATCCCCATCGGATACTATTTCTCCGAACAATGGCTGGCTCAGTTTATCTATAAATCCTCTATCTCGACAGGAGCCTTTATCATCGCCGGAATCTTCGCCCTGACAATCGGCCTGTTAACGGTAATCTGGCAAACCGTCAACGCCGCCCGGGAAAACCCGGTAAACATATTAAAAGGAAAAGAATAAAAGTAATCCGCCATGAAAACTTCTTACTCCAACGGCCGGATATGCAATCAGATAACACACCCCCGATTCGGAATTGTTTTTTTATCAGAGTATAAATAACTTACGCTTGTTTTATAGAAAGCCCGATCCGTTTTCTGGCTTTATCTACCTGAATTACTTTAACGGTCACATGTTGATGCAAAGAGAGTATTTCGGTCGGGTTCGTGATAAATCGATCGGCAATTTCCGAAATATGAACTAAACCGTCCTGCTTCACGCCGATATCCACGAAAGCCCCGAAATTGGTCAAGTTGGTCACGATCCCCGGAACCACCATTCCCTCCTGCAAATCGTCGATGGAGTGAATACGCTCGTCAAAACTAAACACCTTGGCCACCGAGCGGGGATCCCGTCCCGGTTTTTTCAACTCCTCGACTATATCTTTTAGAGTCGGCAAACCGATCCGTTCGTCTACATAACGATTCAAATCGATCTTACCGCATACCTCTTCATTTCCGATCAAAGACTTCAAGGGAAGTCCCAAATCTTTTGCCATACGTTCCACCACGGCATAAGATTCCGGATGAACGGAGGAATTATCCAACGGATATTCCGCATCGGCAATACGCAGGAATCCGGCACATTGTTCAAATGCCTTCTCTCCCATCCGTTTCACCTTCTTCAACTCTTTCCGGCTCTTAAAAGGCCCGTTCTCCCTGATATACTCTACCACGTTTTCGGCTAAGGCAGGTCCTAAACCGGAGACATGAGTTAAAAGATACTTGCTGGCCGTATTCACGTTTACCCCGACCCGATTCACACAAGACTCCACTACCCGGTCCAGACTCTCTTTTAACTTCGTCTGATCGACATCGTGTTGGTATTGTCCCACCCCTATCGACTTCGGATCGATCTTTACCAATTCAGCCAACGGGTCCATCAATCTCCGCCCGATCGAAACGGCACCGCGTACGGTTACGTCATATTGCGGGAACTCGTCCCGGGCAATCTTGGAAGCCGAATAAACGGATGCCCCGCTTTCGCTCACCACAAACACCTGAATTTTGCGATCGTAACGCAAATTCTGTATAAAACGCTCCGTCTCCCTCCCTGCAGTCCCGTTCCCGATAGCGACAGCCTCTATTTTATAGGCACTCACCAATTGAGTAATCTTATTAGCCGCCTGTCGCACCTCGTTTTGAGGCGGATGCGGGTATATGGTTTCATTATGCACGAGGTTTCCTGTCTCATCCAGACAAACCACCTTACAACCGGTACGAAATCCCGGATCGATGCCCAATACCCGCTTGTTACCCAACGGGGAAGCCAACAACAATTGGCGCAAATTCTCGGCAAAAACTTTGATGGCCTCTTCATCGGCCTTTTGTTTTCCCGCCATCAAATATTCCGATTCGATGGAAGAAACGAGTAATCGTTTATAACCGTCCCGTACGGCCTCTCCCACCTGCTCCGCACTCTCGTTATTGGCTCTCACGAATTGCCTCTCCAATGCCTCCACGGCTTCGTCGTCGGGAATACCTATACTTACCTTCAAAATACCTTCGTTCTCTCCCCTCCGGATAGCTAACATCCGATGAGACGGACAACGCCGCAAACTCTCCGTATAATCGAAATAATCCTTATATTTTTCTCCCTCCTCCTCTTTTCCTTTTACGACCTTGGAAGTGATCACCGCTTCCCGGTCAAAAAAGTGCCGGGTCGTATTCCGTGCCCGCTCGTTTTCACTCACCCACTCGGCTATAATATCCCTTGCTCCCTGCAATGCCTCTTCCTCATTCTCTACCTCTCCCTTTACAAACCGGGAAGCTTTCGTCCATACTTCTCCCCCGTCCTGCTTCATCAACAAGGCGGCTAAAGGCTCCAATCCCTTCGCTTTCGCTTTGGAAGCCCGGGTTTGTTTCTTAGGTTTATAAGGAAGATAAATATCTTCCAACTCTCGAAGTTCCCGGCAGGTCTCTATTGTCTTCTTTAGTTCGGACGTCAATTTTTCCTGTTGTTCGATGCTATCGAGCACCGTCTTTTTACGCTTCTCCAGTTCCTTAAACTGTTCGTAAATCTCTTGTACTTTCCCGACCTCCACCTCATCCATACTTCCGGTCATCTCTTTCCGGTAACGGGAAATAAAAGGAATAGTCGCTCCTTCCTCCAACAAGGTCAACAAATTTTTCACGTATCGACTACCGAAGCCACTCTTTTCCGTTACAAAAACAACAGGATCTATATAATATTCCATAAATTTACATTTTAGTCTGCTAATATACGGCTTCTCCACATTTATCACTATCTTTAAACCGAAAAAATAGCAAATCATTTTATGATTGAAATCAAAAATATAACCAAAAGCTACGGAGAGCTGAAAGTATTAAAAGGTATTGACCTGACGATTAAAGAAAAAGAAATTGTCACCATCATAGGAACCAGCGGAGCCGGAAAAAGTACGCTATTACATATTCTCGGTACGTTAGACACGCCGGACCAGGGAGAACTCTATTACGACGGCATTAACGTGGCGAAGCTCTCTCCCAACAAACTTTCCATCTTCCGTAACCAAAATATAGGTTTCGTATTCCAGTTTCATCACCTGCTACCGGAATTTACAGCCTTGGAAAACGTGTGTATTCCAGCCTGGATCAAGGGAGATGGGAAAAAAGAAACAGAAAAACAAGCGCTGGAACTCTTAACACTTTTAGGTCTGTCCGATAGAATTCATCATAAGCCCAACCAGCTTTCCGGAGGTGAGCAACAACGGGTTTCCGTGGCCAGGGCCCTGATCAACCGACCGAAAGTAGTATTGGCAGACGAACCTTCCGGTAATCTGGACACCCAAACCAAAAACGAGCTGCACCAACTCTTTTTCTCCTTACGGGAAAAATTAGGACAAACGTTTGTGATTGTTACCCATGATTCGGAATTGGCAGCCATGTCGGATCGACAAATAAAATTACGGGACGGCATGATTACTTTGGATTAAATCTTTCCCGTTTATTTCACGTACCATAAAAAATGGCTTAAACCTGTTTGTGATTTCACGCATTGTTTTTACATTTGTCAATTAGAAAATAAAATATTTATTCATTAATCAACCTTTAAATGAAGTATACTGAAGAGTTAGACAAAGTGAGTTATTGTTTGGGACTAAGTATCGCAAGTAACCTCCTTTCATCCGGTGTTAATCAAATCAATACAGAAGCATTCGTAGAGGCTTTACGTACTGTATACGCGGGCCAAATGCCTGAAATTTCTCCGGAAGAAGCCAATCAGATTTTACAAACCTATTTTGAAAAATTACAAAACCAAAGAGGACATGCGGCAAAAGAAGCCGGAGACGCCTTCTTAAAAGAAAATAAAACGAAAGAGGGTGTGATTACCCTGAATAGCGGTCTGCAATATAAAGTGATCTCTGCCGGAAACGGTGTAACACCCAAAATCGGAGATACGGTCAGATGCCATTATGAAGGACGTTTAATCAACGGTGCGGTATTTGATTCCTCTTACCGCCGCAAAGAACCGGCCGAATTTCCGGTAAACGGGGTTATCCCAGGTTGGGTAGAAGCTTTACAATTGATGCCCGTGGGTTCCAAATGGCAACTATTTATCCCGTCGGAACTGGCTTACGGAGCACAAGGTGCAGGACAAGCCATCGGTCCCAATGAGACTTTGATTTTTGATATAGAATTACTGGATATCGTATAATTTTAATTAATAAAACTATGAATGCTAAGAATTTAATCTTAACGTTGTCAGTTGCTGCACTTGGTTTTACCAGTTGCTGTAACAATGCAACAAAAACTACCGCCACATTAAAAACAGAAGCCGACACGGCAAGTTATTATATCGGTTATATGAACGGTACCATGTTAGCCAGAAACGGATTGGATAAACCTAACGTAGAGGCTATTATTGCCGGAATGAATACCGCTTTACAGAAGAAAAAAGCTCCGGCAGATTTAATGGAAATGCAACAATTCCTTGGTAACTACATTCAAAAAGTTATGACTGCCAAAGCTGAAGAGACCTTGAAAAAAGGAGAAGCTTTCTTGGCCGAAAACGCTAAAAAAGAGGGTGTGAAAACAACCGAAAGCGGCCTGCAGTACAAAATTGAAAAAGAGGGTACGGGAGCGATTCCGTCCGACACGAGCATCGTGAAAGTTCACTATAAAGGAACCTTTATCAACGGAGAAGAGTTCGATTCTTCTTACAAACACAACCAACCCGCGGAGTTCCCGGTAAACGGAGTTATTCGCGGATGGACAGAAGCCTTGAAAATGATGCCCGTAGGTTCCAAGTGGACACTTTACCTCCCTTCCAAATTGGCTTATGGCCCAAGAGGAACGAACGGTGGTCCTATCGGCCCGAACGAAGCATTGGTTTTCGAGGTTGAATTACTTGAAATCGTTTCTCCGGCTGCGAAGTAAATAATTTATCACACGGATATAAAAACAAGTAACAAGCCCAATTCATTTGGGCTTGTTTTAATTAAAAGATATGAATTACGAAGTTATTGGAAAATTAATTTACAAAGAAGATACTCAAAAGATTAGCGATCGTTTCCAAAAACGGGAATTTGTCATTGAGGTGGAAAACGAGAAAAACTCCCAATGGAACGATTTCGTGAAAATCCAATTGATACAGGATAGATGTGATCTGCTTGAAAACATCCACCTAAACGAAGATATCAAGGTCTATTTCAACCTAAGGGGAAGAAAATGGGAAAACAACGGACAAACCTCCTATTTCACCAACCTCGAAGGATGGAGAATCGAAAAAGTCCAGGCCGAACCGCAGATGGTTGGCACCCCTGCCCCCCAATACAGAGTGGAAGACATTCCTCCCATGCCGGAGGCCGACGATCTACCGTTTTAATTGTGATTGACAATTGTAAATTATAAATAAACTGACGGGTTTCCCGCCGGTTTATTTTTTTTAATCACAAAATTTCTAAATCGTCAATCATAAAATCCTTGTTTCTTTAAATCGTCAATCTAAAATCCGAAATCATAATCTCCTAATCACTTAATCTACAATTGTCAATCGTTACGGGCTAACCCTCCGGGGCTTTGACGTTCCCGTCGGTCGTGCAGACGCTTTTCGTTCACTGTCCTCCGGGACTCGCTTCGCTCGGACAGTCCGTCGTCCGTCCGTTCCGAAAACCGAACACGACGCTCGCCGTTCCCTGTTTATGCCCCTTCGTTTTATCCCATTCTCTTCAATTAGTTGTAAATTTTAAATTGTAGATTTAAAATTGGTTTATGATTAACTTCTGATTCCGCCCTCTTGAAATCATAAATCTAAAATCCGAAATCATAAATCTCCTAATCACTTAATCACAGAATCCTTTAATCTACAATCACCTTATCTGTCCTATTACAACCAGTAACGTCAAAAGCAACGTACTCAAAGAAAGGAATTTTAATTGAGGATCGAGATTCTTCCCTTTTCCCTGATACACTTTTACCAAATGCATTCCAAACAGGGGAAAGGTTAATATAAAGAGATAACCGATCCGGCCGTTCGGGTGAAAAACGGTATACAAGACCATACAGGCAAGAGCCGTTACGATTAGTATAAAATGGTATGTTTTTGCCCCTCTTATTCCCAGCATGACGGGAATCGTTCGTTTTCCGCAAGCCGCATCATTTTCCATATCCCGGATATTATTCATATTCAATACTCCGGTAGAGAGAAGCCCGATCGAAACAGCCGGGAAAAGAGTGATCCATGGCAAATGACCCGCCATGGCAAAATAACTACCCAAAACACTCACTAACCCGAAAAAAATAAAAACGAATAAATCGCCCAATCCCCGATATCCGTACGCATGATCTCCCACCGTATATTTTACAGCAGCCACGATAGAGGCTCCGCCGACAAGCAGCAGAATAATACTTTTCAAATCCAGCAGATCCCCAAAAGCATCATATACCAATAAGCTTCCGGTAACGATCGCCATACCGCCAAAAAATAACATAGCCCGGATCATCTCCCTTTTACTCAACGCTCCGCTCTGCACACTCCGGATAGGTCCCAACCGCTTTTCATTATCGGTTCCTTTCTCCAGGTCTCCCACCTCGTTAGCCAAATTAGAAAGTATCTGTAACGCCATTGTCGTCACGATCGCCCATGCAAAAGCCCACGGCTTAAAATTACCGTCGCTCGCGGCCAACAGGGTACCCAACAAAACACCGGATACGGACAAAGGCAATGTTCTTAATCGAAAACTTGTAATATAGGCTTTACTCTTCGACATCTTCCCATCAACATTCAAAAAACGGACTTATCGTTGAATTAACTTCAATTCATGTTCTCCGATCTCCACCCGACGTTGCTTAAACAATCCGCCTACCGCCTTTTTGTAGTTTTTCTTACTGCAACCGAACAAACGATAAATCTCCTCCGGCGCACTCTTATCGGAGACGGCCAAAACACCGTTATTCTCTTCCAACTTGGTCAAGATTAATTGGGACAACCGATCCACCTGTAGATGACCGTCGTTCTTTTGCAGGATACAATCGATTTTTCCGTCTTCCCGCAAATTCTTTATATATCCCGTAACCCGCTCTCCCACGGTTAAGGATTGAAAAATTTCATTCTGGTAAATTACAGCCTCGTGTTTCCCGTCCACGATTACATTATATCCCAAATCGGTCCGCCGGGCAATTAAGAGTTCCACCTCCTGTCCTTCCTCGTAATCCACCGGCTCTTGATTTAAAAATTTATGCCATTTCGAAGAGGCCACGATGCGATCGGTCACCTGATCCACGTAAACATAAACCAAGTACTCCTTCCCTACAACCATATCTTCTCGTTGTTCCCGGAACGGTACCAATAAATCCTTACGTAATCCCCAATCCAGAAAAGCACCGACCTTACTCGTTCCTACCACCTTCAACAAGGCGAAATCTCCCACGACGGCTTTGGGCCTATTCATGGTCGCTATAATCCGGTCCTCCGAATCGAAATAGATAAAAACTTCCAACTCGTCCCCCTCCTTGGCCTCTTTAGGAGCATTCTCTCCCCACGGCAACAAAATCTCTCCCCAATACTCGCCTCCATCCAGATAAACACCGAAATCCACCGTCTTAACGACCTTCAATATATTGTATTTTCCTAACTTTATCATCTCTTGTTATTTATTTAGGCACAAAGATAGGAATTAATTACATATCGTAAATCTTTTAATCTACAATTAATAGCACGTTACACCCGTCCCCCTGGGTTATCCCTTAATCTCAGAATCCTTTAATCTAAAATCGTCAATCTAAAATCTACAATTAATAGCACCTTGCACCCGTCCCTAAATAACTATCAGTTTATCATCCAAGTACCCACACGATCAAAAATTAAATGCCGGGAATCCCGGCATTTAATTTATAATCTACAATCGTCAATCACCTAATCACTTAAACGCTTTTTCCGATAATCCCGGTCCGTTCAATTTCAATTTATCGAAATACTCTGGAACAGGGCGTCCCATCAATTTATCCACGTACATTTTGGCAAGGTATTGCGATAGCATAAATCCGTGTCCGCGCATACCGACAAACAGGCCCAATTCGGGATCGACGATATAACGGGGTTCCGTGTAATAACCAGACCAGGTAGCCTGAATACCGACACCAGCCAAATCGGGAATCCAATCTACAAAGAACTCTCCGATAATCTCCAAAAACTCTTTGGTATTTAGTACCAGATCCTTATCTGTTCGTAGAGCATCCACCCGGGGAGAAGCACAACCGATAATCTGTCCCGTATAGGCAATTTGTTGTCCGTAAACGGCCGAAAAACCTTTGTATTCTTGTCTATCTATCAACATATCCAAACTATTCCCGTTTTTCCCCAACATAGGTAATCGACGGGTAATAAAGGCTTGATGACGAACCGGGTAAAGTCCGGCTTGGATACCCAAACTCTCGCAAATCTTTCCGGCTCCGGCTCCTAAAGCATTCACAAAATTCTCGGTTCGGAATTCCACGTATTTTTTATCATGAGTCAATACCAGAATAGAATAGGTAGACCCCTCACGGGCAACCTCGATCACCTTGCAATCCTCTATAACCCGCCCTCCGGCAGCAATTCCTATATTGCGTATCAATTCAACCACTTTTCCCGGGGTAGCTTGCCAGCAATCGTTCGTAATCAAAGCTCCCAGATAACGTTTGGACTTCGTGCTAAATGCCGGAGAAATTTCCTTTTTAAAATCTTTAGGATCGACCATATAAGCATCGGACCAGGCCTTACTGGCTTCCAATGCGTTATAGGTAGCTTCATCGTGGGCAAAATTCACGTAACAGGTAGCTTTATAATCGATATTGGATATTTTTTGCAAATCTCTAAACAATTGATGATTACGTTCTGCTATCTCTGCCAATTCCGGTAAAGAGAAAGCCGTACGCCCCCCTCCGATGTTTCGCCAAGAAGATCCCCGGTCTGCATTTACCAAAACAGGATTCATTCCCGCTTCCGCCATATAACGGAACAAAGCACTTCCGGCAATACCTCCGCCTGCAATCAAAGCTCCGACCTCTACTTTTTTAAACCCTTCTCGATTGGCCACCAAATAAACATCCCCGGCCTTAGAGGGGTAGATTTCACCTAAAGTCAACGGATTGGACAACGGTGCCCGAGGAGTGGCATCGCCTACAATTTCAATTCCCTTTGCCCTTAAGGCCGTCCGCAAACGAGGAATACAACGTTTTCCCCGGCAGGGCCCCATTGCCAAATGGGTGGTATGCTTTATCTCGTCGATAGAGATAAAAGTCCGATCGCCGACAATCTGTAAAACATCGTCCAAAGTCACGTCATCACAATGACAAATAAAGGTAGCTTCCTTCTTATCCTTCAACAAAGGCTCCATCTCCAAACATTCCGGGTAACGATCCTTTACCACGAATCCCCGAACCTTTACCAACTCTTCCCCATGAATATCCAACGATCTTACCCTGGCGATATTGGTCTTGTTCGGCTTATGCAACACTTTTTCAATAACTCCCGATCCCAACTTCTCCCCATAATTATTGACTAAATATACTTCCTCCTTTTCCGCTACCTCGTACTCGATAGGTAAGAAAAGGGTATCCTTACGCATATCATACCCGAATATGGCTAATCCGGGACATTGGTACACACATTCCATACAACCGATACATTTATCATAATCGACATAGGGAACAGTAAAAGTAGCATCTTTTGTTATCGCCCCGTGAGGACAAGCAAAAGAACAAGGATTACAGGCAAAACCGTACAAACAATCCATCTGCACGAACCCTCTTTGCTTCATTCTGGTAGAATCCGGCAAACGAGGTTCCTCCAATACCCGTACCGGATGTTGCTGCGAATCGATATACTCTTTGGACAACACCAGATAATCATCGTAATTGATCCGGACGCCCAAATCGATCATAATTTCCACCGCTGCCTGTTTACCGCGAAGTACGGCACTCGTCCCCTCTCCGATCCTCACCGCATCACCGGCGGCATAGCAATTAGCCCCAAATACAGCCTTACCCTTGGTCAACAATTGATTATCGGGAATTAACCCGGTACAGATATTAATAACATCTATCCCGTCCAATATCTTTTCCGTGCCCGGCACAGGTTTAAAGTTTTCACATTCGGCAATGACAGCACCCGTGATACCGGTATGATCCGCATTGGGAATAGCTTTTAATAACATGTGAGAAGTCATGATCGGAATGGCCAGCCGACGAACCCGGTTCGCTTGCACCGGAAATCCTCCCTCCTTCGGCATCGCCTCTATGATAGCTTTCACATGGGCACCTGCCTGCATCAATTGATAGGAGGTAAGGTAACCGATATTCCCGGCTCCCACGGTCAACACATTTTTACCCAATAAAGTAAATTCATTGTTCATCATCTTCTGAACCACGGCAGCCGTATAGACTCCCGGTAGATCATCATTCTCAAAAGCAGGCATAAAGGGAACAGCCCCCGTGGCTACAACTAAATAATCCGCATCGACAAAGAAAACCGTATCAGTCTCTAAATTTTTCACGGCCACCCGTTTCCCTTCCAATATATCCCATACGGTTGAATTCAAATAAATGCCATCCATATTCTCTCCGGCCAGGGTCTTCGCGATATCGAATCCCCGCATACCTCCAAACCGTTTCTCCTTCTCAAAAAAGAAAAACTGATGCGTTTGCATATTAAACTGACCGCCGATCTTGTCGTTATTATCAATAACGATATTATCAATACCCCATTTTTCAAACTCCTCTCGAACAGCCAATCCGGCAGGTCCGGCACCAACAATTATTACTGTCGTACGCAATATTTTCCGGGATACACCGGAAACCGTTTCTTTTACTTTAGCCATCTCTCCGGAAGCAATCTCCTGCACCTCTTTCACGCCATCCACCTTCGTTACACAAATCCGCTTCACTTTCCCGTCTACCAGCATCTCACAAGCACCGCACTTCCCGATACCGCAAGCCAACGAACGTTTACGCCCATCCAGACTATGGCTGTGTACCGGATAACCGGCTTGATGAAGGGCCGCCGCAATCGTTCCGCCACACTCTCCTTCTATTTTTTTTCCATTAAAAGTAAAAATCACTTTATCACGCTTGGGAACATCCAGAATCGGATGATGATTAATTTTTGACATAGGATATAGGTTTTAGTAGATTATTTTTCATTATTTCCTTTGCAATGTATTCTATTACAAACAAAAAAAAGCTGACTTTCGTCAACTTTTAAAAATACGCACTAAATTTCTTCAACTTATTTCATAAAAAATACTCCATCATCACCTAAAACGACGGGTATCTTAGATAATTTTTTCAAAACTAAAATTTCCTTCCACACCCTGCGTATCGACACTTACTCCCATAATGGTGACATCATCTACCAAAACTCCGAACCAACTATCCAGCTCGTAATAAATTTCATGTTCGGAATGAATGATATCTACCTCTATCGCATCCAACTTCACCTTATGTTCTTCGATACTCCCTTTTAAAAACTCTTGTAACATATAAGGCTCTTCCTCCTTTGGTTTATCCGTAAAAATAATCCGGCCGGAGAGTTCATTTCCTTCCTGTTTCAAAAACAATTCCCCTTCCGTAATGCCGTAGCCGTAATTTTCTTTATACTTCCATTTACCCGTTAAATCTATCATGACAATATGATCTGGAATATTTTTATTTATCTGTTCTCTCCCGTTTCTTAGCTTCATCCCAATAGCCATCCATCTCCTCCAATGACATATCGGAAAGTTTTACTCCTGCCTCATTTGCCTTATCTTCGATGTAAGAAAAACGACGAATAAACTTTCGATTCGTCTTCTCCAATGCATCTTCCGGGTTAATACCGTACAAACGGGCTGCATTGATAAGAGCAAACATAAAGTCACCAAATTCCTCCTCCATTTTTTCCGTATCTTCCCGTTGCATTTCCGTTTGCAACTCATCCAATTCTTCCCTTACCTTGCTCCACACATCCTGCTTTTGCTTCCAATCGAATCCGACACCCCTTACCTTATCCTGCACCCGGAAAGCTTTAATCATTGCCGGAAGAGCTTCCGGAACACCCTCCAACACCTTATTATGCCGCCCCTTTTCCTTCAGTTTCAACTGTTCCCAATTCCGCAATACATCATTTTCATCCTCCACTTTTACCTCCCCGTATATATGAGGATGACGATAACGCAGCTTCTCGCAAATCTCTACCAATACATCCTCAATATCAAACTGCTGTTGTTCTTCGCCGATATGAGCGTAAAAAACGATATGCATAATCAGATCCCCTAACTCCTTCTTTATCTCCTGCATATCCTTTTTCAGGATCGCATCCCCCAATTCATACACCTCTTCTACCGTCAAATTCCGTAAACTCTCCAACGTCTGCTTTTTATCCCAAGGGCATTTCACCCGTAACGTGGCGATGATGTCCAGCAATTCGGCAAAAGCCTCTTTTCTCTTTTCAATATCTTGACTCATTACAACTTAAAATTATGAAAGGCAACGTCGGTCAACAGCCTCAAAATCTCCCCGGACAAAGCTACGAATCCTTTATTTATAAACCCTGTTTTTATTTTCAATTCTCGATTGTTTTAACTACTTTGCACCTGCAAAAATAAGTTATTTATTTTAATTTCACGATGGAGAGAAGAATAAGTATCGGAAACATTGATCCCATTGACTTTTACGGCATTAATAACGCAAAATTCATTACACTCAAGGAGTTTTTCCCCAAATTAAAAATTACAGCCAGAGGAGACGAAATTATCGTTCAAGGAGAAGAAAAAGATGTCGAAATCTTAATCGCCAAAGTAAACGCCTTACTGGAACATTATAACAAATACAATATGCTGACGGTCGCCAACCTGAAACGAATCATTCTGGAAGACGATGTTGTTGAAGATCCGGAAGATCCGGCATCTATAATTGTATTTGGAAACGGGGGAAAAATAATCCGGGCAAGAACCTCCAATCAACGTAAATTAGTCGATCTCTCCAAAACCAACGATCTGCTTTTTGCTACCGGTCCCGCGGGGTCAGGAAAAACATATACAGCTATAGCATTAGCGGTAAAGGCATTACGCAACAAAGAAGTAAAACGGATTATACTCAGTCGACCGGCTGTTGAAGCAGGAGAAAGTTTGGGATTTCTGCCGGGAGATATGAAAGAAAAAGTAGATCCCTACCTTCAACCCTTATACGATGCTTTATCCGATATGATTCCGGCACGGAAGTTAACTGAATATTTAGAAACCGAAGTCATTCAAATCGCCCCGTTAGCCTATATGCGCGGACGCACTTTAAATGACGCCTTTGTCATTTTGGATGAAGCCCAGAATACAACTCGTAATCAATTAAAAATGTTCCTTACGCGAATGGGAATCAGTGCCAAATTTGTCATCACGGGAGACATGAGCCAAATCGATCTTCCGAAACAAAACGATTCGGGCCTGATTCATGCCTTCAAAATACTAAAAGATATTAAGGGTATCGCATTTGTAGAATTTGATACCAGCGATATCGTTCGCCATCGTCTCGTGAAAGAGATTGTGAAAGCGTACAATAATGAAAAAAAATCTATATAACAGATCATAAAAGCGAATAACATGGAAGCGATTGTAAAAACAAATTTCAAATTTCCGAAACAAAAAAATTTATATGTCGGAAAAGTTAGGGATGTGTACAACATTAATGACGAATACCTGGTCATGCTCGTATCCGACAGAATTTCTGCTTTTGATGTGGTCCTTCCCAAAGGGATTCCTTGCAAAGGACAAGTATTAAACCAGATTGCGGCTAAATTTCTTGATGCCACCTCTGACATTGTTCCCAACTGGAAGATTGCCACTCCGGACCCGATGGTAACAATCGGCCATATGTGTGAACCGTTTAAAGTGGAGATGGTTATCCGCAGTTACCTGGCGGGTAGCGCCTGGAGAGAATATAAAGCCGGCAATAGAGTGCTTTGCGGAATAAAACTCCCCGACGGAATGGTCGAGAATCAAAAATTCCCTTCTCCCATTATTACGCCGACAACCAAGGCCATGGAAGGTCATGATGAAAACATATCCAAAGAAGAGATCATCGCCAGCGGTTTAGTCAGCAAAGAAGACTACGAAATTATTGAAAAATATACTTATGCTCTCTTCCAAAGAGGTTCGGAAATGGCAGCTAAAATGGGACTTATCCTCGTGGATACGAAATACGAGTTCGGAAAGAAAAACGGACAAATCTACTTAATCGATGAAATCCACACTCCGGACTCTTCCCGTTATTTCTACGCTGACGGATATGAAGAAAGATTAGCAAAAGGAGAAAAACAACGCCAACTTTCGAAAGAATTTGTTCGCGAATGGTTGATGGAAAATGGTTTCCAAGGAAAAGAGGGACAACAAGTACCGGAAATGACTCCTGAAGTGGTAAAAAATATTACCGATCGCTACATCGAACTTTACGAGAATATCACGGGAACCAAATTCAACAAGGCTGAAAACACAAACATACTGGAACGTATCGAGAAAAACGTAAACGAATGTCTTAATAAGCTATTGAAATAAATTCAAATCAATAAAGACATCCGGAATAAAATCCGGATGTTTTTTTATATGGTTACAAAACCGCCAGTCCATAAGGTCCGGATTTAATTTATGATTTATGATTTACGATTAAAATTCGGATATTGCCGTCTTTAAATCTACAATCGTAAATCACTTAATCTCTAAATTTTTCTAATAACCCTTCGACTCCGTCTTCCAAAAGGTCCAACACCAACTCAAAACCGGCATCTCCACCATAATAAGGGTCCGGTACCGCCGTTCGATAGGAAAAACGTCGGCAGAAATCAGTCATCTTATATATCTTCCCCAACTCCTCCTCCGTCTCAGCCAAAGCCCGTAAATCCCGGACATTTTGATCATCCATCCCGATAATCATATCAAATTCTTTAAAATCGGCCGAAGGATAAAACTTACGGGAACGACTTGTCAATTCGTAACCTCTACGCTTAGCGTGGTGTTGCATTCGTTCGTCCGCCGGTTCCCCGGAATGCCATCCGCTCAACCCGGCCGAATCGATAAAAAATCGATCCTCCCATCCTTTCTCTTTCACGTAATGCTTCATTACCGCCTCCGCACTCGGCGAACGACAGATATTACCCAAACAAACAAAAAGAAGCTTTTTCAATTACAAATTACAGATTTTAGTTTGACAATTACAGATTAAAAATTCAGAGATTTAGCAATGACCAGATGAAGTGAGTTGTATTCAATCTCTAAATCACTGAATCATTGAATCACTAAATCTTATTCGTTTTAGCTAAACAGAGAATCGACAAACTCCTCCCGGTTAAACACTTGAAGGTCATCCATTTTTTCTCCGATACCAATATATTTCACCGGAATTTTAAATTGATCCGAAATACCGATCACAACACCCCCTTTGGCCGTTCCGTCCAATTTGGTAATGGCTAATGCATTCACCTCCGTGGCCAACGTGAACTGCTTTGCCTGCTCATAGGCATTCTGTCCGGTAGAACCATCCAATACTAATAAAATCTCATGAGGAGCGTTTGGTATTACCTTCTGCATCACCTTTTTAATCTTTGTCAACTCGTTCATCAAATTGACCTTATTATGTAAACGTCCCGCCGTATCGATAATGACCACATCCGCATGATCGGCTTTTGCCTTGCTCAATGTATCATAAGCAACTGACGCCGGGTCCGATCCCATAGCCTGCTTCACAATGGGAACCCCGACCCGCTCGGCCCAGACCACCAACTGATCAACGGCTGCGGCTCTAAAGGTATCGGCAGCTCCCAACACTACGGATTTACCGGCTTCCTTGAATTTATTAGCGAGTTTGCCTATAGTCGTTGTCTTTCCTACTCCATTTACCCCAACAACCATTATCACGTACGGTTCGCCTCCTTGTGGCAAATCGAATGAATTATAATCCGATACGTTATTCTCCTTTAACAGATCCACGATCTCTTCTTTCAATATCCGATTCAACTCTTCTATCCCGACATATTTATCTCGCTCCACCCGCTCTTCAATCCTACGAATGATACGGACAGTCGTCTCTACCCCTACGTCCGAAGTAATCAAAACCTCTTCCAGGTTATCGAGAACTTCATCATCTACCTTCGATTTTCCGACTATTGCTCGAGAGAGTTTTTTAAAAACACTCTCTTTTGTCTTCTCTAAACCTTTATCAAGGCTCTCTTTTTTCTTTTTATTAAATAAACCGAATAATGCCATTTCTTAAATATTGTTTCAGACCACGAATATATAAAATTAAAAACTATTCTCTACGCTCAGCACTTATTTCTTCAATATCTGCTCAAAAAAGGTCTGATCTTTGTAAGCCAGAGCATCTAAAATCAAACCACAAGTATAAGTCAAGGTCGCAATAACAAATAAAGACCCCGCCAATATAGCCGAAGGGACCTTATAGATATACTGGTAATCTATATACTCCATAATCACCGGAATACCGAAAATAAAAGACAGTATGATGCAGAATAAAGCGATGACCGTAAAAAAACGCAAAGGTTTATAATGCCTATACATATTGAAAATACATACAATAACCCGAAAACCGTCGGAAAAAGTATTTAATTTGGAAAAACTTCCTTCCGGTCTCTCTGAAAAGTCTATCGGTATTTCTACTATCCTGAAGTATTTACTCAAGGCAAATATGGTCATTTCCGTTTCCAATTGAAAACCTTCGCTAATCACGGGAAAAGTCTTCACAAAATTCCGGCTGAAAACCCGGTATCCAGTCATAATATCCTTCAGATCCGTATGGAAGAAGTAATTAATAAAAAACTTAACCAGATTATTCCCAAAACCATGAAAAGACCTCTTATTTTCTTTAAAATAAGTACCGTTGCTCAGACGATCGCCAATCACGATATCTGCCTCTCCTTTTTCGATCGGTTCCAACAACGATTTAACCGCCTTAGCCGGATAAGTATCGTCCCCATCCACCATAATATAGATATCGGCATCGATATCCCGAAACATACTTCTCACTACATTTCCTTTCCCCTGTCGACACTCTTTACGCACGATAGCCCCGGCCGATAAAGCCTCCTCTATGGTATTATCCGTCGAATTGTTATCATATACGTACACCTCTATATCAGGTAATTCTCTTTTAAAATCATCCACTACTTTACGAATCGTTAATCCTTCATTATAGCAAGGAACAAGCAAACAAGTTTTCATCATATTACTTTTTTTGAGGATATTCCATATACAACATATTCGACAAATTTTGCACCACCCCCGATGTGGCAAAATAGAAGAGAAGCAGAGGTAAAAAATTAAAAAGTCCCCGCTTATAACCATAACTGATATAACCTTCAAAAATATCGAGAGAAGGTACATCGATCTGATAATAGACCAACAAATAAATACACCACGCGGCAACGATCAAAAACAAGGTGATCCCATTGAAAAACGACCACTTCCGTTTATATATCGCATAAATCAAATTCAACACGAAAGCTGCAATTCCCAAATAAATAACCCATCCGTACAGTTGAGAAGAAAAACTGATCTCTTCCACGATACGCATCATAAAGTCGAACTTTCCTTTCAACTCGATGATTCCTAACTTAAAAGGCTGTTGTAAATCGGAGGCTTTCAATACGTATTTCAAATAGATTTCCCATGTCCCGTAAGCAATACAGGAGGGTATACCGAACCATAGACATTTCTTTATATTTTCCCAGGAAAACAACGACCGTTCCCGACATTCCCCTATCAGTCGATATGCCAAAGCAAAACAACAGGGAACAAAAAACACGACCCCCTCCGTTCGTCCCCATACTCCTAATGTCAAAGTAATAATACTGAGGGCAAAATAACGTTCTCCTTTACGATTAAACCAGCAAATAAAACCGATCATCCCGATCAAGGTATAGATCGTCTGCGGCATATTCGTCATTAAAAAAGTCGATTGTGCTGCAAATTCGGGTGTGGCCAACAACACCAATACCATTAACATCGCTGATAACGGATTCACGTAATGACGCAATAAACCATAAAAAGAAAAGGCTATGGAAACATAGTATAAAATAGAAATAATCTTTGCCGAAATCCCCCCACAAACGTAAGCATAGGCAAAACTTAAAGGAAAAAGAGGTGGATAAATACTCCGGTAAGAAACCAAACGGTGAGCCGGATCGAAAAGAGAATTATGAAGCGTTCCCTCGTGAGCAATCGCACGAGCCAAAAAATCATACCCGGCAATTGTATCATAATGAATAGCAGGCCAGTATAAAGCCTTCATCGTTACTAAATAAATCAAATAGATCAATACCCCTGACAAAAACAAAACTCCGGCATTTTGTTTACGCAAAAGTCTATTGATCTCCCCCTTACAGGCATACCGTTTTATAGATGCAAAAATATCCTGATCCTTTCTGCAATAATACAAAAGAAAATATAAAATTACCATTAATAAGAAAGTTCCCAATAAAACAGGTATACGCGTTAAAGAAATTCCCAGAATATCTGTAAGAAACATCAGTATCGTCACACACCCCATTCCGATTGGAAAACTAAAACCTAATGTCTCCGACAATGACCATTCCCGGCTGATAAACCTCAAAATGATCATCCCTATCAAGTACACCAATACAATTGAAAACAAACCTGTCATAAATTATTTTTTTACGGGTATAACGGAAAAAGCAGGAGCAGTAGCCCAATCGACACTATCTTTTACATACTCGTATCCATGCTTATCGATAATGGCAATATGAGTTACTTCTGCCGGACACTCTTTCAAACTATCGGCATACACTATCTTACGAGGATATATAAAATAAGAGGCCCATATCCTATTTCTCAAAGAGGCACTATTGGAAAGCTTATCCTTAAAAAGCTTAACATGCAAGAGCGTATCCTTCGGAGGAAATAAAATGACTGCATCCGGTGGTGTATTGGTCTTTAAAAAATGCAAATAGTTAAAATTCGCCCCGTGCTTAATCTCGTTTTTCTGTACCTGACTCATCCGGGGATAGTGTTTTATCATTTCCAGGTTTCCCTTCAACATGGAAAAAACCCAATTATACCCGCCATTATCATGAATTGCCGTCTGCACAACAAAAATCATCAAAAACAAAGCCGCTATATTTTTAACAATAAAAGAGGTAGTATTATTCATTATGCTCTCATCTATTTTTGACAAAAATATTAAAAAAATTTGACAATTGGCCTTTGACTATTGTAGATTAAGAAATTAAAATACCCCACGGGGAAGGGTATGCTATTAAATGAATTAGGTGATTGAGAGATTCCGTGATTAGGAGATTAAATGATTGACGATTGTAAATTGTAGATTGTAAATTAAAAAACGGAATTCAATCTAAAATTAAAAGAGCACACGGGGACGGGGTAAAAGTGCTATTTAATTTTAAATTAAATCTTAAAAAGATTTGGTGATCGAGGGCAAGACTAAATTCGAATCACCAAATCATTAAATCACCCAATCACTAAATCACTTAATCATTTTAATTTGAAATAAAAAAAGCCACGATCTCTCGTGGCTTCTTCCTAAATTCGGCGTCGACCTACTCTCCCACCTGGCGGCAGTACCATCGGCGCTAA
>NZ_UQRQ01000021.1 GCF_900543425.1 uncultured Sanguibacteroides sp.
AATTCTGATCTTGCCATCTTTAAATCTAAAATCGGCAATCAAAAATCCGAAATCGTAAATCTTTTTAATCTCAGAATCTACAATTCTATATATGTATCACCTCGTCATAAGCCGCGGCAGCCGCTTCCATTACGGCTTCACTCATGGTCGGGTGAGGATGAATGGTTTTAATGATATCGTGTCCGGTAGCTTTTAATTTCCGGGCCAATACCATTTCGGCAATCATCTCGGTCACGTTCATCCCTACCATATGAGCTCCCAGCAGGGTGTTGTCGGCGGCATTGAATATTAGTTTAATAAAGCCTTCGTTAGCACCTGCGGCGCTTGCTTTTCCTGAAGCGGTAAATGGAAATTTTCCGATTTTGATTTCATATCCGGCTTCTATCGCTTTAGCTTCGTTCAGTCCTACCGAAGCGACCTCCGGTGTTGTGTAGGTACATCCGGGAATATTGGAATAATCGATGGGATCGGTGTGAACTCCCGCGATATGTTCGACACAGCAAATGGCTTCGGCTGAAGATACGTGTGCTAAGGCTGGTCCCGGAACAATATCTCCGATAGCGTATATACCTTCGACATTCGTACGGTAATATTCATCTACCTTTACTTTTCCCCGATCCATTTCGATACCGAGTTCTTCCAAGCCGATATTTTCCACGTTAGGGGAGATGCCGACGGCTGAAAGCACAATCTCTGCTTCGTGTACTTCGATCTCTCCCTTTTTGTTTTTGATATTCACCTTTAGCAGTCCGTCGGTAGAGTCGACACTTTCTACTGAAGATTTTACCATGACTTCAATACCTGCTTTTTTAAATGAACGTCCTATTTGTTTGGAGACTTCTTCATCTTCCAGCGGGAGGATGTTAGGCAAGAACTCTACTAACGTTACTTTGGTCCCCATGGCGTTGTAAAAGAAAGCCAATTCGGAACCGATCGCTCCGGATCCCACAACGATCATGGACGCCGGTTTATGGTCGAGTGTTAAGGCCTGACGGTAACCGATGATGCGTTTCCCGTCTTGCGGAATGTTGGGGAGCTGACGAGAACGGGCTCCTGTTGCTAACAGGATATGGTCTGCCTCCACCGTGATTTTTTCTCCTTCATGAGGAGTTACTTCCACTTTTTTATCGGAGGTCAGTTTTCCATGTCCCTCGATAACGGTAATATTATTCTTTTTAAACAGATATTGGATTCCTTTACTCATTTTATCTGCAACACCCCGGCTTCTGGCGATGATTGCTTCAAAATCCGGTTCGGCTTGTTCGACCTTTATTCCATAATCGGCGGCATGGTGAGCGTATTCCAGCACTTGTGCCGATTTTAATAGGGATTTGGTCGGGATACATCCCCAATTCAGACAGATTCCTCCTAATTCGGCACGTTCTACAACGGCCACTTTCATCCCGAGCTGGGAAGCGCGAATGGCAGCCACGTATCCTCCGGGGCCACTACCTATTACGAGTAAGTCGTATTTCATATTTTAGTTTGTTTATGATGTAAATAATTTTTGACGCAATCATTTGCGTTACAAATTTAGGGGAATAGTTTAAAATCGGAAAATAAACGACTTTGTTTTCTGAAAAAGTTGGAAAATAGATGAATCCGGAAAGAAAAAATTAGCTTTGGTTGAGATGTCCGGAGCTATAGTCTTTGTTTTTCTTGGGTAACGGAAATGGGATGCGGACAAGTTAAAATTTTGTATTTATAACTTGAAATACTATCTTTACGCACTTAAAAAGAAATAGTGTTAATACAACTGTATATGGAGTATTCTATCGATAGTATTGGTATGAATTTATTGGTAAAAAGATGATTAGGATATTTCATGTCGCTTTAAACATAAAATTGGATTTATATGAAAGGACTAAAAATTGTTGTTCTTGCTAAGCAGGTTCCCGACACGAGAAATGTGGGAAAAGATGCGATGAAAGCAGACGGAACTGTAAACAGGGCAGCTTTACCTGCCATCTTCAATCCGGAGGACTTGAATGCTTTAGAGCAGGCTTTACGTTTAAAAGATACAATTGAGGGGACTACTGTTCATGTATTGACCATGGGACCGGGACGTGCTGCTGAGATAATTCGCGAGGCGATGTACAGGGGTGCTGATGGTGGATATTTGTTGTCAGATCGGGCTTTTGCCGGTTCGGATACGTTGGCTACTTCTTATGCTTTGTCTTGTGCGTTGCACAATTTAGAATACGATGTAATTATTTGCGGTCGTCAGGCTATCGATGGAGATACGGCTCAGGTCGGCCCTCAGGTTGCGGAAAAATTAGAATTGCCGCAGGTAACTTACGCGGAAGAAATTCAAAAATGCGACGGCAAGAAATTGACAATCAAACGTCGTTTGGAAAGAGGTATCGAGGTGGTTGAATGCCCGCTGCCTTGCGTGGTGACGGTAAACGGTTCTGCTGCTCCTTGTCGTCCGAGAAATGCTCGTTTCGTGATGAAATATAAATACGCGAAAGCTACTCAGGAGGCACAGGAAGCCGGAGAGGATTATATCACGTTGGTTAACGAACGTCCTTACCTGAAGTTAACGGAATGGAGCGTTAATGATATTACCAGTAAAGCGGAAGATTTGGGATTAAGCGGGTCTCCGACGAAGGTAAAAACCATCGAGAATGTTGTGTTCCAAGCTAAAGAGGCTAAGGTCTTAAGCGGAACCGATGCCGAAATCGATGAGATGATGAAGGAATTGATTACCAACCATACAATCGGATAAGTGAAGAGATTGAAAATCTAAAATCTAAAATATGAATAGTGTATTTGTATATTGCGAGATAGAGGAGAGTACGGTTGCCGATGTCAGTTTAGAGTTACTGACGAAGGGACGGACTCTTGCCAATAAATTAGGTGTAAAACTGGAAGCTATTGCTTTAGGACACGGATTAAAAGATATAGAGAAACAAATATTTCCTTATGGAGCCGATGTAGTATGGGTTGGGGATGACGCTCGTTTGGCTCCTTACACGACATTGCCTCACACGAAGATGCTGGTACGTTTGTTCGAGCAGGAAAAACCGCAGATTGCTTTGATGGGAGCTACCAGCGTGGGACGTGATTTGGGCCCTCGCGTCTCTTCTTTCCTGCATAGTGGGTTGACGGCAGATTGTACCAGCTTGGAGATCGGCGATTACTCGGATGCCAAGAGCGGCAAAAAATACGAGAATCTGCTTTACCAAATTCGTCCGGCTTTCGGAGGTAATATCGTTGCCACGATTGTCAACCCGGAATGCCGTCCGCAGATGGCTACCGTTCGTGAGGGTGTGATGAAGAAAGAGGTGGTTGATGCCAACTACAAGGGTGAGGTTAAAAAATTAAACGTGGATGAGTTCATCGATGACACGGATTTGGTCGTGAAAGTGATCGAACGTCAGATGGAGAAATCCAAGGTAAATATCAAGGGAGCTCCGATTATCGTGGCCGGAGGCTATGGCGTCGGATCGAAAGAGAATTTCAATCTGTTATACGAACTGGCTTCCGTGCTGGGGGGAGAAGTCGGTGCTTCTCGTGCTGCCGTGGATGCGGGCTTCTGCGAACATGAACGTCAAATCGGTCAAACCGGAACGACTGTTCGCCCCAAGCTGTATATTGCTTGTGGTATTTCCGGACAGATACAGCATACGGCCGGAATGGAGGAGTCCTCTATGGTTATTGCCATTAATACGGATTCGGATGCTCCGATCAATAAGTTTGCAGACTACGTGATCACGGGTGATTTGAACGTTGTAATCCCGAAGATGATTCAGTATTACAAGAAGAACAGCAAATAATATTTACGATTTACGATTTTAGATTGTCGATTCAGATCGTAAATTAAAAATCAAAAATTAAAGATATGGCAAATTTCTATATAGATAACGAGGATTTGAAGTTCCACCTGGAACATCCTCTCATGAAAAAAATTGTTGCGCTAAAAGAGCGTAACTTTGCGGATGCCGGAAAATGTGATACTGCTCCGAGGGATTTTGAAGATGCGTTGGACAATTATGATAAAGTGTTGGAGATTTTAGGGGAGATTTGTGGAGACGTGTTGGCCGAAAACGCAGAGGGAGTAGATGCAGAGGGACCGGAGGTGATTAACGGAAGAGTAAAATATGCAGCCGGGACCCAACAAAATCACGATGTGTTGACACAGGCCGGATTGTATAATATGTCTTTGCCGAGAGAGTACGACGGACTGAACTTTCCGATTGTTCCTTACGTGATGGCGGCAGAATTGGTTTCTCGTGCGGATGCCGGTTTCGGAAATATCTGGGGATTGCAGGATTGTGCCGAAACGATTCATGAGTTTGCGAGCGAAGAACAGAAGAAACATTACCTACCGCGTGGAGCTAAGGGAGAAACTTATGCGATGGATTTGACGGAGCCGGATGCCGGGTCGGATTTGCAAGCGGTACAATTAAAGGCGACTTATTGCGAAAAGAGCGGGAAATGGTATCTGAACGGGGTGAAGCGTTTTATCACGAACGGAGATGCTCAAATTGCCTTGGTATTGGCGCGCTCGGAAGAAGGAACACACGATGGTCGCGGACTTTCTATGTTTATATACGATAAAGCCAATGGCGGAATGACCGTTCGTCGCATCGAAAATAAATTGGGTATTAAGGGTTCTCCTACTTGTGAGTTGGTGTTTAAGGATGCTCCGGCAGAATTGGTCGGAGAGCGCAAGTTAGGATTGATTAAATACGTTATGTCGTTGATGAACGGTGCTCGCTTGGGAGTGGGAGCTCAATCGGTAGGTATAGCGGAGGCTGCTTATCGCGAGGGGTTGAAATACGCTCAGGAGAGACGTCAGTTCGGTAAAGCTATTATTGAATTTCCTGCGGTATACGAAATGCTGACCAATATGGAAGCAAAACTACAAGGGGCTCGTGCAATTCTATACGAGACAAGTCGTTTCGTGGATATGTATAAGACCTATACTCATATTTCCAGTGAACGGACGTTGGACAAGACTGAACGGGAGGAGATGAAAAAATACCAGAAATTGGCTGATATCTATACTCCCATGTTGAAGTTGTTTTCCAGCGAATACGCAAACGAGATCGCTTACGATGCGTTGCAGATTCATGGGGGATCGGGTTATATGAAAGACTACCCCATTCAACGTTTGGTCCGTGATGCCCGTATCACCAATATATACGAGGGAACATCTCAGTTGCAAGTTGTGGCGGCCATTCGCGGGGTGACTACCGGACAATACGCCAAGTATATTCGTGAGGAGTATGAAAAAGCACCTATATGTCCGGAACAAGAGTATATTCGTGAGATACTGAAAGGTATGACGGCTGCTTTCGAAGCTGCCGTAACGAATGTGACGGCTGTCGGGGATCCTGAATACGTCGATTTCCACGCTCGTCGTTTAGTGGAGATGGCCGGGTATGTGATCATCGGATACTTGTTGCTGTTGGATTCTCAGAGAGATGCTCGCTTCTATAAATCTACGGAAGTATTTGTGAGATACGGACAGTCGAAAGTTGCCGGATATGCGGCGTTTATCAATGATTTCGAACTGAAAGATATGGGGATGTATAAAAAATAATACAATCCCTCTCGGATATAAAAATCGTCTGCTTTTAAAGGCAGACGATTTTTTTTATTGCAAATTAATTTTTGATTTACGATTTACGATTTATGATTAAGATCTTACCCTCTTTAAATCGTCAATCTAAAATCTACAATCGTCAATCTTTTTAATCCCTTAATCCCCAATCCCTAAATCCCTGAATCCTTTAATCCCAGAATCCCTTGGTTTTTTAAATCATAAATCAAAAATCCGAAATCGTAAATCTCTTTAATCTCTTAATCCCCAATCCCTAAATCCTCTAATCCCTAAATCTTACAATTAGCGGGGTTATATTCAGCTCATTAACATCTTTCGTGTAAATAGATCTATATTGCGTGATTTATACAATAATGAATTATATGAGACTGACGTATTTAAAATAAAATATATTTCCTTGTTTTATATACATATATATTAGTTTAAAATATGTTAACATAATGATTAATTTTAACCATAAAATTTATAAACTGTTTTTTGATTTTTCATGTTTTTATTCTTGTCGAAATGAATGAATCGAATGGATGGAATTATTTCTTTCTATGTCTGTTGCATATATGATTTTTTATTTATAATATGTTGATTGTAATTATATTATCATCTTAAATCGATGAAAAAGATTTGTGGATTAATGTAACGGGGAAAGTAAAATGTAATATGAAAAAACGATCGTTTTTTAGTACATCCAATATTAAAATATTTTCCATAAATTAACATATTTAAACTACACGGAAATATTTGATAATGACCACTTATTTTGTTAGTTAAATTTTACTGTTATTATTTATTTAATTATATTTGCAGTTGAATTAAACGATCATTTATTGATCATTTTCTGATACTATTAATCAGTGTGCAGATATCAGAGTTTTATTGATCGGCGTGGAAAATGAATGTCGTATGAAGTTGCAAATGGTCGACCTGAAAGGTCAATACAACAAAATTAAAAACGAGATAGATGCCGGGATACAAGAGGTATTGAATAGCACGGCTTTTATAAACGGGCGGGAAGTGATGGAGTTTAGTGGAGAGCTTGCCCGTTACCTCGGAACAGAGTATGTAATTCCTTGTGCTAACGGTACGGATGCATTACAGATCGCTTTGATGTCTTTGGGATTAAAAAAGGGAGATGAGGTTATCGTTCCGGCTTTTACTTATGTGGCGACAGCGGAAGTCATAGGTTTATTAGGTCTTATTCCGGTTATGGTTGATGTCGATCCTGTTTCTTTTAATATAGAGGTAAAAGAATTGGAAAGAGCTTTGTCTTCCCGAACGAAAGCGATCGTTCCTGTGCATCTTTTCGGGCAGAGTTGCGATATGGAATCCATATTGGTGTTTGCCCGGGAACACGGCTTGTATGTGGTGGAGGATAATGCACAGGCGATAGGAGCTGTTTATACCTTTTCTTCCGGGAAATCTTTCCGAACGGGAACGATGGGAGATATCGGGTGTACCTCTTTTTTCCCTTCCAAAAATTTGGGTTGTTATGGGGATGGGGGAGCCTTGATGACTCGGGATAAAGAATTAGCCGAACGGGCTCGTTGTATAGCGAATCACGGTCAGGCGGTGAAATACTACCATGAGATGTTAGGCTGTAATTCTCGTTTGGATACGATCCAAGCCGCGATATTGAAAGTGAAATTAAAACATTTGGATAAATATAGTCGGGCCAGGCTGGAAGCTGCCCGGTATTATACTTCCCGCCTGAAAGGAGTAGAGGGAATTATAACGCCGGAGGAGATGCCTTATTCTACTCATGTCTATCATCAATATACATTGAAAGTAGAGGACGGGCAGCGGGATGGTTTGAAGGCATTTTTGGCGGAAGGAGAAATTCCGTCAATGATTTATTATCCGCTTCCCTTGCAGCGGCAAAAGGCTTTCGAGGAGATAGCGAAAGTTGCGGGAACGTTAGAGGTGTCGGAGAGGTTGGCGGATTCCGTTCTTTCGTTACCGATGCACACGGAGCTTACGCGGGAACAACAAGATCGGGTGATAGCAAGGATAAAGGCGTTTTTTAAGAGATAAAACGGTAGGAGATATACCGTATTTGGAGAGCAGGAAAGAAAAAGAGTATAAAAGTTCGGTATTTGGTTTCTGTTTAAGAAGCTAAAATATTGACGCGTGGTTAATTGAATGAAAGCCGGAAGAAGGTTCAGGCGCGAAGCGTGTCCGGTCGGTTCGTGAAAAAAGATTATTAAGAGATTATCGTTATAATTTTATGATAAAACGAGACAACGGGAAATACTGGTATGCGGCCTACACGCGGGTAAATCAGGAGATGAGTATAAAAAAGAGATTAGATGCCTTAAATATAGAAAACTACCTGCCTCTTCAGGAAGTGGTGCGACAGGGGCCGGAGGGACGAAAGAAGGTTCAGGAACTCCTTATTCGCGGTTTGATTTTTGTGCGTACGGATCGACGCACGAGTTTTGCCCTGCTGAATGATTATTCTCTTAACATTGTCTATATCAGAGATCGGGAGACCCGTCATTCGTTGATCATTCCGGATAAGCAGATGAAAGACTTTATGTTTTTACTCGACTTCTCTGATGAGGTGATCGAGGTTGTAAATAAGGAGTTGAGGCGGGGAGACAAGGTGCGTGTGATCAAGGGGCCTTTTCTCGGTCTGGAAGGTGAATTGGTCCGGGTGAAGGGGCATAGGCGGGTGGTAGTGCGGCTGGAGGGGGTGGTTTCTATTGCGACCTCTTACATACCGGGATCCTATCTGGAAAAAATAAACTAAGATTTTATATTGAACGTGTAATGAAAAATTTTGCATTAATCGGGGCTGCAGGCTATATCGCCCCCAGGCATTTGCGTGCCATAAAAGAGACCGGTAACCGGTTGGTGGCCGCTTACGATGTTTTCGATAGCGTGGGAATCATGGATAGCTATTTTCCGGAAGCGTCGTTTTTCACGGAGTTTGAACTTTTCGATCGTCACCTCTCGAAAAATAAAGGAACAGACAAAGAGGTGGACGTGATATCCGTTTGTACACCCAATTACTTACACGATGCCCATGTGCGTTACGGTTTACGCTTGGGGGTAGATGTTATCTGTGAGAAGCCATTGGTGTTGAACCCCTGGAATATCGATGCCTTGCAAAAGGTAGAGGAGGAAACGGGGCATCGGGTTTTCACGATCTTGCAATTAAGACATCATCCGGCTATCCTCGCTCTAAAGAAAAAGGTAGAGGAGGGGCCGAAAGATAAGATATATGATGTAGACTTGACCTATATTACCTCCCGGGGGAATTGGTATTATACCAGCTGGAAAGGGGATTCGCGGAAAAGCGGAGGAGTGGCGACTAATATCGGGGTACATTTTTATGATATGCTCTCCTGGGTGTTCGGTCCTGTTCAGGATAATATCGTGTACGTGACCAGTCATGACCGGGTGGCCGGTTTATTGCGTTTCGAAAAAGCTCACGTCCGTTATTTCTTAAGTATTAATTACGATACTCTTCCGCCGGAGGTAAAGGAAACGGGGAAAAGAACCTTTCGTTCGTTCTGTATGGAAGGAGAAGAGATCGAGTTTAGCGATGGTTTTACCGATCTGCACACGGAGAGCTACCGGCATATTCTTGCCGGTGAAGGATACGGTCTGGAAGATGCCCGTACCTCCATTCAAATCGTGCATGATATCCGTCACGCGAAACCCATTGGACGTTGTGGGGATTATCATCCTCTGGCTGAATTGGCATTGGAGAAACATCCTTTTGGTTGGTAATTTTAATAAATAAATGCATTATGTATACTCGATTGGTTTCTAAAAAGGCAAAGATAGCTTTGGTGGGCTTGGGCTATGTGGGGTTACCCATAGCCTTGGCATTTGCGAAAAAAATCTCCGTGATCGGTTTTGATATCAAAGAAGATCGGTTGGAGAAGATGCGGAACAGAATCGATCCTTCCGAAGAGTTGGCTCCCGAAGCGTTTGATCATAGTGATATAGAATTTACCTCTTCGGTGGATAAATTGCGGGAGGCCTCGTTTTTTATTGTGGCGGTGCCCACTCCTATTGACGAATACAATCAACCGGATCTGAAGCCTTTGCTGTCGGCGACCCGGACAGTCGCAAAAGCCTTGAAAAAAGGAGACTACGTGGTTTTCGAATCGACTGTTTACCCGGGGTGTACGGAGGAGGATTGTCTTCCCTTGTTGGAAGAGATCTCCGGTTTAAAAGTCGGTACGGATTTTAAAATCGGTTACTCTCCCGAGCGGATTAATCCGGGAGATTCCCTGCACGTTTTGACGAATACGATAAAAATTGTTTCGGGATGTGATGCCGAAGCGTTGGAGACGATAGCCAAGGTGTACGAGTTAGTAGTGGAACCGGGAGTTCATCCCGCTCCCTGCATTAAAGTCGCGGAAGCAGCCAAGATTATCGAGAATACCCAACGGGATGTCAATATTGCTTTGATGAACGAATTATCCATTATCTTTTCCCGGATCGGCATCAACACTTTCGACGTGTTGGAAGCAGCCGGGACAAAGTGGAATTTTTTGAAGTTTTATCCCGGATTAGTCGGGGGACACTGTATAGGTGTCGATCCTTATTACTTGGTTCATAAGGCGAAGGAGCTGAAATACCATCCCCAGATCATTAATGCCGGGCGTTTTATCAACGATTCGATGGGGGCCTATATCGCCAAAAAAATGGTAAAGAAATTGATTGCCATGGGCAAAAATGTGTTAGGTGCCCGGGTTTTGGTCATGGGAGTAACTTTTAAAGAGGATGTTTCGGATATCCGTAATTCGAAAGTAGCCGATATCATTCGGGAGTTACGGGATTTCGGGGTAGATGTGGATGTTGTAGATCCTCATGCCGATTCGGAGGCCGTACAGGAAGAGTACGGGTTTAAATTGGTAGAGAAACCCCGGGATAATTACGATGCGGTCGTTGTAGCCGTCTCTCATAAAGAATACGAAATGTTAGATGAGGCTTATTTTAAGTCGTTAACTTATGATAACGCTCTTTTGGTCGATATAAAAGGAATTCTACGGGAGAGAATACATTCGTTGAAATACTGGAGTTTATAACGGTTATAGGAAGAATCTGCGGTTTATTTATTTCTGAACATTAGCATGAAAACGACCCGGCGTTGGGGAATATTAACCCTTTTCGATCTTTTACTGGTTGCCTTGGCTTTTGGCGCTTCCGGTTGGGTGGGGAAGCTTCCCGGATGGTGGATATTGGGAAGTGCCGCGTGTCTGTGGGTTTTGTTAGGATTGATTTCGCAAAAACTTAATTTCACGAAATTCCAACGGATCCGTTATGCTTTTATTACGATCGGATTGGTAGATGTATTATCTGCCTTTATAATCTATGCACTTTATGAAATATCGGATCTGACCCTCCATTTCGGTTGGAACTATATCGTTGCTATCGGGATGTTGATCGTGTTGGAGTGTTGTTTTTATCTTGCCGTCCGATTGTTGGTCATGCGGAAAATTCCTTTCCAGCAGGAGGACGAGACTATAAAACGTTATCATCAACTTTCGGCAAAACATGCGGCCCGGATGTTAACCGGGGAGCAAACTCCCGATCTAAAGAAATTATTGGAGTTGATCCGGCGTTATCCTATTGTCAACCCCGTGAGGTGGAGAAATATTTACGAGACTCATTTTACCCGGGAAACGAAATTGATGGCGATCAGAGAACGGGAAGAATTAGAGGGATACTCCTGCGGTTGTTACAAAATGTTCGTGAATCTGACCCGGGTGAATAAGATTTGCCGTGTAAATAAGTTCTTTATCGATGTAAATAAATTATTGAATGTAGGGGATGTTTTCGTTTGTTGTTGCCAGACGAGTGAAATACGTAAATCACAAATATTAGGTATTTATCCCTGGGGATTAAACTATTTGATTTATACAGTGGATTACGCCTGGAACCGGATTTGCCCGAAGTTACCTTGTTTAAAAAAAATATATTTTACCGTGACGGGAGGAAGATACCGCGTATTTCCCCGTCCTGAAATATTAGGACGTTTGTATTGTTGCGGTTTCGAGGTGAAACAGGAAGAGTATATTCACGGCCTGCTTTACGTGATTGCGGTCAAAACCAAGCTGCCTTTCAATGACCCTTCGCCCAGTTACGGCCCTTTGGTTCGATTGAAACGGGTGGGGAAAGGTGGAAAATTGATCGGGATATATAAATTCCGGACTATGCATGCTTATGCGGAGTATCTGCAACCTTATATTTATCAGCATAATAAATTGCAAGAAGGTGGAAAATTTGCGGATGATTACCGGATCTCCGTTTTCGGCCGATTTATGCGAAAATGTTGGTTGGATGAACTGCCGATGCTGATCAATATTTTAAAAGGCGACATGAAGCTGATCGGGGTACGCCCGCTAAGCCAACATTATTACAGCCTTTACACCCCGGAGTTACAGCAACTGCGTATCCGTACCAAACCGGGACTCTTGCCTCCCTTTTACGCAGATATGCCTAAAAATCTGGAGGAAATAGAGGCCAGTGAACGCCGTTATTTGGAAGCTTATTTGCGGCAACCCTTTTTAACGGACTGGAAATATTTCTGGAAAATCTGGTACAACATCCTGATAAAGCACGAACGTTCGGCCTAAAAGTTTTAAGTATACTTAAAATTTTATGGAATTTCACGGAAAGTTTTAATCGTATTTAAAACTTTGCTACTTGTATTTATTGTATATTCTAATTTTATATTAAAATGACGATATGTTATTGACTTTGTATTTAAAACATAATAACTTTGATGTAAATAACAAAAATATGGAGTCATGACAAGGTGTTCATGGATGAAAATTTCTAAACAAGTGTAGTAAATGAATATAAATCCTGCATTATGCGATATAATTTAAGTGATATTATTTCAAATGGTGAAGGATTAACTGTAGAATTTAAGTCGACCTTCAATGTTGCGGCGATAGAATCTGTTGTTGCTTTTGCCAATGCAAAAGGAGGATGTGTGTTGCTCGGTATTTCTGATGCCGGAAAGGTAACAGGAGTAGAGGTCGCTCGGGAAAGTATTCAGCAATGGGCTAATGAAATAAAGAGCAAAACCGAACCTGCCGTCGTTCCGGATATGGAGGTCATGGCATTTCAAAATAAGAAAATTGTTGTTATACAGGTTTCGGAATATCCTGTAAAGCCGATATCTGTTCAGGGGAGATTTTATAAGCGAGTGGGGAGTTCCAATCATTTGATGAGCGTGGCTGAGATTTCGGATTTGTTTATGCGTTCCATGCAATATTCTTGGGATTCGTATCCTTATCCGAACGGTACACATAAGGACTTGAATTTGCAAAGTGTCAAAAAATTTATTACCAAGGTCAATAACATAGGACGTTTTCATCTGTCAATAGATCCTTTGGAAGCGTTGACAAAGCTTCATTTACTGAAAGATGGAGTTCCTGTAAATGCTGCCATGTTGTTATTTTCGAAATCGAATCTTTTATATAATGTCCATATAGGGCGTTTTAAGACGCCCAGTTTGATCATTGCGGATAATATGGTGAACGGAAATCTATATGATGTGGTTGATGAATCGATGCGGATTATAGTATCGCATCTTAAATTTGCCTTCGAGATTACCGGAAAGACAACCCAACGAACCGAGATACCGGAATACCCTTTGGAAGCTATCCGGGAAATGCTTTTGAACGCTGTTATTCATAGAAATTACCAGAGTTCTACGGATATACAAATAAAGATTTTTGATCAGAAGATTGTCTTTTTTAATCCGAGTGGATTATACGGAGATATTACGGTCGATGAGTTGAAGACGGATAATTATACGGCAAGTACAAGAAATAAACTAATTGCAGAGGCTTTTTATTTGACCAACGACATTGAAAAATACGGTAGCGGATTTACCCGTATTCGGGAAGCTATCGCATCTTATCCCACGATGAAGTATGATTTTTACGTGATGGGAAACGGTTGTTTTTCGGAATTAAGCTATGAAAGACAAAAAATATCAACGGCCGAAATCGAAGATAGCGGATTAAAAGATTCTGTGGAGAAAACTGTGGAGAAAACTGTGGAGAAAACTGTGGAGAAAATAGTAGAAGCGATAAAGCTTAATCCTTTTATAACACAAAAAGAGTTGGTGAAAATAACAGGATTATCGCGTCGTGGAGTCGAATGGAATCTACAACAGTTAAGGAAGAATGAGATAATTTTGAGAGTGGGGCCTGCTAAAGGAGGTCATTGGGAGATCAATAAAGAAACGGAGTAAAAACAGCTATACCGTAATTTGAATATTTTTTCGGATATAACTTATCGTTCCTCTTCTGTTCTTGGATAAGAGGATATCTATTTGCGTTTAGTAATGAATAAAGTTGAAAATACAGATCACCCTTGCCTCGTGGACAATAGGCGTGGAACTCCGCTATGGAAAGTCAATTACTATCGTTCGAAGATTTTGACAGCTCTTTTGGATGATTTTGTGGAAATGGAATCGGTCGAGATAGATGCCGGGAGTTTTGCCGAGATCAGACGTTCTTTGGAGTACTATATCAATGCCATAACGGAGGTCCCGAATACTTTACTATCCGGTAAACCCTTGTACGAGACGGTGGAGGACTTTTTGGATTTGTGTCAGGAGTGGAGTGAGGTAAAGGGGACAGGCCGGGATAGCGTCATGCAACGGCGGGCCGTCATTCGAAAACTCAGGAAAGTCAGGCAACGAATTTCCAATAAAACGCGTAAGCTACAATACCAATTGGAGAATAATACCGATATACAATTACTGTCCAATGCCTATAAGGCCATTGGAGGTATAATGAATCTGCTTCCGGATACATTTAGGCATGTCGGGAAAGCGGTAAAGAAATACCTGAAGATCGATTAAGATTCAGTGATTCTAAGATTAAAGAGATTTACGATTTGAAGAATCAAAAGATTCTGGGATTAAAGGATTCAGTGATTGCCGATTTTAGATTTAAAGATGGCAAGATCAGAATTGAATCATAAATCGTAAATCTTAAATCAAATTAATTTACAATTGATTAAAGGGAGAAAAACGGAGGGGTATAAATAGAGAACGGCGAGCGTCGTGTTCGAGTTTCGGAACGGCCACCCGATGGTTTGTTTGAACGAAGTGAGTCCCGGAGGGTAGTGAACGAAAAGCGTTTACACGACCGACGAGAACGTCTCGACCCCGGAGGAGTTATCCCTTCCAATTGTAGATTTACGATTTCGGATTTTAGATTGACAATTTAAAGAGGGTAAGATCAGAATCTTAATCATAAATCGTAAATCTTAAATCAAAAATGAATTTACAAGCTACAATTTAAAATTTACAATTAGAAGATGCATATTTTGAAAATAGTAGTAACCGGAGGCGCAGGCTTTATCGGTTCGAATCTTTGTGAGTATTTTTTGCAACAGGGCTATCAGGTTGTTTGTTTAGATAATCTGGCAACCGGGCATATGGAGAATATGACGGAGTTTATCGAACATCCGGCTTTCACTTTTATCAAAGGCGATATCCGGGATTTGGAAACGTGCCGGAAAGCTGTTGAGGGAGCCGATTACGTGTTACACGAGGCTGCTTTGGGGAGTGTTCCCCGTTCCATTGAAGACCCCCTTACCACGAATGAAGTAAATATCGGAGGATTCTTAAATATGTTGGTTGCGGCCCGGGATGCCGGGGTAAAACGATTTATTTACGCGGCGTCTTCTTCTACTTACGGGGATTCCAAAGAATTACCCAAAGTGGAGGAACATATCGGTCGTCCGCTTTCTCCCTATGCCATCACCAAGTATGTCAATGAGCTGTATGCCGATGTCTTCAGTAAAACCTATGGAATGGAGTGTGTCGGGTTACGCTATTTTAATGTATTTGGGAAGCGTCAGGATCCGAACGGGGCTTATGCGGCCGTAATTCCGCTTTGGGTAAAACAATTGCTTCGAGGAGAGAGTCCCGTGATCAATGGAGACGGTTCCTTTTCCCGGGATTTTACTTATATCGACAACGTGATTGAAGCCAATGAAAAGGCTATGATTACTCCCACCGAATTGATCCGGCAACGAGCTAAATTTTACAATTTGGAGTTATCGGACGATCATGCAATCAATTTAGTGTTTAACGTGGCTTTTGGCGGTAATACCACGTTAAAAGCTCTATATAAAACCCTTCGGGACAACCTGGCATTCCATGACTCCCGGATTGCAACCCTTGAACCGGTCTACGGTCCCGAACGTGCCGGAGATATTCCGCATTCCCAGGCTTCCATATTAAAAGCTCAACGGATATTGGAATATGCCCCGAAATATGATGCGGCTGAAGGTTTTAGAATGGCTTGCGAATGGTATTGGAAAAATTTGAAGTAAAAATTGATAGGTATTTTGCAGAATATGAAAGGAATAGTTTTGGCAGGAGGAAGCGGAACGAGATTGTATCCGATTACCAAAGGAGTATCTAAACAGCTTCTTCCCGTTTATGATAAGCCGATGATTTATTATCCGGTTTCAGTGTTGATGCTGGCAGGCATACGGGAAATATTAATAATATCAACACCTCAGGATATTCAAGGTTTTAAACGCTTATTGGGAGATGGTTCCGATTATGGTGTTCGTTTCGAGTACGCGGAACAACCTTCACCCGACGGATTGGCTCAAGCTTTTATTATAGGCGAGAAGTTTATAGGTCATGATGCTGTATGCTTGGTACTTGGGGATAATATTTTTTATGGACAAGGTTTTAGTCCTATGCTAGTTGCGGCCGTGAAGCAAGCGGAACGGGAAAATAAAGCTACTGTATTTGGTTATTACGTGACTGATCCTGAGCGTTATGGTGTTGCTGAATTTGATAAAAACGGGAATGTTTTAAGCATAGAAGAAAAACCGCTTTGTCCAAAATCAAACTATGCCGTAGTTGGACTTTATTTTTATCCTAATGATGTTGTAGGAGTGGCTAAAAATATAAAACCTTCGGCACGTGGAGAGTTAGAAATAACAACAGTAAATCAAGAGTTTTTAAAGAAGGACGCTCTTAAGGTACAGTTATTAGGAAGAGGATTTGCTTGGTTGGATACCGGGACTCATGATTCTTTAGCTGAAGCTTCTATTTTCGTCGAGGTGATTGAAAAGCGGCAAGGGTTAAAAATTGCTTGTTTGGAAGCAATTGCTTTTCGAAAAGGGTGGATAAGTGAAGAAAAATTACGTTCCGTAGCTTTACCTATAGAGAAAAATCAATATGGGCAGTATTTGTTGAAAATTATTCAGGAATCAGGAAGCTGATAACTACCTTTTATTTTGAATTTATGAAAAATATATTTACAACTCAATTATCTTCAGTAAATAATTGTTTCCAAAAGCAAGTACTTATTCCGGTATTGCATGCTATCCAAAGTTATCCGGAGAAGAATGCATTTTGTATTAACGAGCAATTTTATACCTATAAATATTGGGGGGAATGTATTTCGAAAATCAGATTTGCTTTAAAGGAGAAAAATTTCTCAAACGATAAAGTAGGATTAGTTGTTAATGATGATCTGGAAACATATGCTTCCATTTTTGCTTTATGGTTGGAAGGGAAATGTTATGTTCCGCTTCATCCGGGGCAACCTTTGGAGAGGTGTAACGATATTATCGAACAAGTGGGGATAGACTTAATTTTAGACTCGAGTGAAGTATCTCGTTATCCTGAAAATATGATTATTTCAACAATCATTTCGTCTCGTAAAGAGACGAAGATTGCACTGGACGTGAGTGAGTATTCGGATGATAAGTTAGCTTATATATTATTTACTTCTGGTAGTACAGGAAAGCCTAAAGGAGTGATGATTTCCCGAAGAAATATCGGGGCGTTTATGGATTCTTTTTGGAAAACCGGAATCGTAATAACACAAGAAGATAGATGTTTACAGTGTTTTGACTTAACTTTTGATGTCTCTGTTCAGTCTTATTTAGTTGCTTTGACGAGGGGTGCTTGTGTATATACTGTCCCGTCCGGGAATATTAAGTATGTTTCTGCGGCAACTTTAATAGAGGAACATAAGATTACTTTCGGAGCGATGGCTCCTTCCATGTTAAGGTATTTAAAACCCTATTTTGAAGAGCTGGATGCAACAAGTCTCAAAGTGTGCATTCTCACAGCTGAGGCATGTCCGTTAAGATTAATGGAGGAATGGCATATCTGTGCTTCCAATACAGATATATATGACTTTTATGGGCCTACAGAAGCCACAATCTATTGTACGTACTATAAGTTAGTTCGGGAAGGAGATAATAAATCGTTTAATGGAATCGTCTCTATTGGAAAACCATTGTCAAATGTAATTTCTATAATTATTGACGAAAATGGTATAGAAGTACCAAATGGTAAGAAGGGAGAATTATGTGTAGCGGGAGACCAAATTACTCGAGGATATTGGAATAATACTCGGAAAAATAATGAGGCCTTTTTCGAGAAAATCATCAATGGCCAAAGTGTAAGATTTTATCATACAGGAGATTTGTGTTTCAGAGATGATGAAGGAGATATAATGTATTCCGGACGTATAGACAATCAGGCAAAAATTCAGGGTTTTAGGGTTGAATTAGGAGAAATTGAATTTCATGCAAGAGATTTTTTAAAAGAGATCAATGTCGTGGCTTTGGCATTTGAAAATAGTTTAAATATCACAGAAATAGCATTGTTTATTGAGTCGGAGATATTTGATACAATTAAACTTTTTGTCTATTTACGTTCAAAGATGCCATCTTATATGATTCCTACAAAAATAATATTTGAGCCTGTGTTTCCTTTAAATTCAAATGATAAAATCGATAAAAATAAATTAAAGTCTTTAATAAAATGACCGAAAATTTTGTTATCAGAGAAGCAAATCTGAATGATATAGATTTTATTGTTGAAATTATTATACAGGCAGAGAAAAGTGGAACTGATAAACTGGGTTTAGCGACACTTTTGGGATTAACAGAAGAACAAGTTCGTGAATTTTTATACCGGGTGTTAGAGGAAGAAGTAGATGGATGTGAATTTTCAATTAATCGTTTTTTGTTAGCTGAAGTAGATTGTATTCCAGTGGGTGGAGTTTGTGGTTGGATAGAGGGAATGAATGAAGAAAATATGCCTTCAGCTTTATTGAAAGCAAATGTATTGAGTTGTGTTTTGTCTGTAGAAAATTTAGAATACATACGTAATTTATCTTCTATAATTGAGGGGATTCAGATTACTAGAGAAGTTGGAACATATCAGATTGAGTATGTATATGTTGTTCCTGAATATCGTAGACGTGGAATTATTAGAAGTTTGTTACAAGCTCATATAGAAAAAGGATTGAATGAAAAGGAATCTTTAGAAAAAGTTCAGGTTCAGGTTTTTGCCGATAATTTGGAAGCAATAAAAGCTTATACAAAATCGGGATTTGGGATTTTAAAAGAATATAAAGCAAATAATAAATTGATATTAAATTATTTGCCAGGGGAAGTGAAGTTATTGTTGGAAAATAAACTAAAATAATTTAAAATGAAAATAAATGAAATTATTGAAAAGCTGACTCTTATTTTCAGAGATATTTTTACAGAGCCAGCATTAGAGTTAACAAGTGAAATGACAGCTAATGATGTCGAGAAATGGGATTCATTGACTCATATGTTAATGGTAGCTGAAGTCGAAAAACAATTTGGGATTAAATTCAAATTAAAGGATTTGAATAAGATGAAAAATGTAGGGAGTTTAATCTCTATCATAGAAGAAAAATCAGCATAAATATTTTATGACTTTTACCTCGTTTAATTTTCTGGTATTTTTCCCGCTTGTCGTTCTTCTATACAATTTAATCCCACAAAAGGGGAAGGTTGTATTTTTATTGGTTGTCAGCTATTTTTTCTATCTGAATATGCAACCCGTATATGCAATATTATTGTTGGGAGTAACCTTATGTACTTACTTTTTTGCAAGATGGATTTCTGTTGTTTTGACCGAAAAAAAGAAACACCGGCTGTTAATACTTGGAGTCATTGTTGTTATTTCTCCTCTTTTCTTTTATAAGTATTTTGGGTTTATCAACGATTCGGTTACTTCTCTTTTAGAATCTACGGGAATTGCGATTTCTTTGCCTCGAATAACGTATATGTTACCGGTAGGGATCTCTTTTTATACTTTTATGGCAATTGGGTACCTGGTTGATGTGTATAATGAAGATATTGAATTTGAAAAAAATATCTTGTCAACGGGCTTATTTCTTTCTTTTTTTCCTATTATTCTTTCAGGACCAATTGAAAGGGCGGGTAACCTGTTCCCCCAATTCAAATATTTGAGATCCAGTACTTATGATGATTTGGTAGTCGGGCTGAAATTGATGTTGTGGGGATATTTTATGAAATTGTGTGTTGCTGATCGTTTGGGATTGTACGTGGATGCTGTTTTTGATAATCTATCCCATCATAATGGAACAACATTGGCTTTTGCATCCGTGTTATATCCATTTCAGGTTTATGCAGATCTCGGTGGATACTCATTAATTGCAATTGGTGTTGCAAGATGTTTAGGAATTAAGGTTATTGAGAATTTCCATCGTCCTTTTTTTGCAACTTCTATGTCTGAATTTTGGCGTAGATGGCATATATCTTTGATAAAATGGTTGACGGATTACATTTATACGCCCCTTTCTTTTAGTTTGCGAAGCTGGAGGATGTGGGGAATATTTACGGCTTTGATGTTGACTTTTCTGATTAGTGGCATATGGCATGGTGCAGCTTTAACATTTATTGTCTGGGGATTTATACAAGGTGTTTACCTGTGCATCGATGCAGCAATGAATAAGAAGCGTACTCGCTTGGAAAACAAATATAATTTGAAAAATAAGTGGTGGTGGATTCTTGTTTGTTGCGTTCTTGTTTTTGTGTTATTTGCTTTTTCTCAGATATTTGGTAGGTGTGGAAGAGTAGAAGAGGCTATAGAGGTTATAAAGAAAATATTTGAAGAAAGAGGAAAACTGTTTGTGGATACGATGTCTGTTGTACTGGGAGGAATATTTCTATTCATCTTATTCGTGAAAGATTTTGCAGATGAATTTGGCCGGAGGTTTCAGTTGTTAAGTCTGAAATGGAAGGTAATCCGGTATTTCTATATTTCATTTCTTATTGCGGCAATTGTACTGTTTGGTGTTTTGGACGGAGGACAATTTATTTATTTCCAATTTTAGAAAATGAAAAAGCCTGTACATGTTATATATGATATATTAATTGTTCTGGTAATATTGATTCTTGTGGATTGTGGTGTCGGAAGAATTGGTAGTTGTTTAATAAGTCAGTTGGAGGAATCTTCATTTTATGGGGAAATAAATAATTCGCTTAATAGTATCACTCCTGATGTTTTAATTATCGGAGCTTCTACCGCAAAATCTGATGTAGTTCCTCAATTGATTATGGATAGTTTAGGGATATCTGCTTATAATGCCGGAAGTGACGGAAAAAATATATTATATCATAGCTGTGTTGGCAACGCAGTTATTAATCGGAAACCTCCGGAAGTTATCATTTGCGTATTATTTCCATTTGAATTTCAGCACAATCTTAATGACAGATTATCAGTCTTAAATCCTTTTTATGATAGAGATTCTTTAATTCATGCAACCGTAAATCTAAAAAGTCCTGCAGAATGGATCAAGATGAAATCAAATTTGTACCGGTATAATTCGAAAATATTAACTATTATATCAAATAAATTTCAGAAAAAGGACTCTTCAAAAAGTTTTGGTTATAGAGCTTTACCGATCGTGACTCCGTATCCTGAATTGAAAAGAATAGAAAGTGGAGCTGATTATTTTGTTGATTCTGTAAGTGTAAAACGATTTGTTGACTTTGTCCGTTTATGCAAGGAAAAGAAAATACATTTAATAACAGTAATTTCTCCTTATTATGGGATATATGATGAGGGAGAATCGTCAATTCCAATTATATCAAAAATTTGTTCCCAAGAAGATATTGTATTTTTAGATTATAGTCAGGATAAATATTTTTTAGATCATCCTGAAATGTTTAAAGATCAATCTCATTTGAATCATCATGGGGCAGAACGATATACCGGAATATTAATAAATAATTTGCGAGACGTTTTATATCCAGTGGAAAATTCTGAAAATAATAATTTATGATAAGATTGAAAAATTACCTGTCTAATGGAAATTGATTATTTAATTATAGGTGCAGGAATTATTGGTTTAGCAACAGCTAAGGAACTAAGGGTTCGATTTCCTGAATCAAGTATTGCCGTGCTTGAAAAAGAGACTGATGTTGCTTTTCATAGTAGTGGAAGAAATAGCGGAGTCTTACATGCGGGCTTTTATTACACCGCAGATTCCTTAAAAGCTAAATTCACGAAAGAAGGAAATGCTCTGATGCATCAGTATTGCTACGACCATCGATTACGTATAAATGAATGTCGTAAAGTGGTTGTAGCACAAAATGAGGAGGAATTAAAATCCTTGTTCGAATTGCAGAAAAGAGGCGAGGCAAATGGCGTGGATGTAAAATTGATCACGGCCGAAGAATTAAAAGAAATAGATCCCAATGTCGTTACTTATAAATACGCTCTTTATTCTCCGACAACAGCGACAGTCGATCCGGTAGAAATTTGTAACTGTTTGAAACAGGAGTTACAAGCTAAAGGAGTACAATTCTTTTTTAATGAGGCTTACTGTCATAAGTGCTCTGGCAAGGTAATAGAAACGGTAAGCGGGAAACAATTTTCCTATAAAAAACTTATTAATGCTGCTGGATTGTATGCAGACAAGGTGGCTAAAGATTTTGGCTTTTCTCGAAACTATACCATCATTCCTTTCAAAGGAATTTACTTGAAATATATGGCAAAAGATAAACCGATAAAGGTAAATGTTTATCCTGTTCCTAATTTGAGGAATCCGTTTTTAGGTGTACACTATACGATAACCGTGGATAACATTATAAAAATTGGTCCTACGTCAATTCCTGCTTTCTGGCGAGAGAATTATAAGGGTTTCAACAGGTTTCGTTTTGATGAATTGGTTCGTGTTCTTTTCTGGGAAGCTAAATTATTTTTATTGAATTCATTTGGTTTTCGTTCGCTTGCCTTGGAAGAAATAAAAAAATATAACAAAAAATACTTTTGTGGATTAGCCTCTAAAATGGTGAATCAAATAGATAGGAAAGGATTTAACGAGTGGAGTAAACCGGGAATAAGAGCTCAATTATTGAATACCGAAACGAACAAATTGGAAATGGATTTTGTAGTTGAAGGAGATAAAGATTCCATCCATATACTAAATGCCGTTTCTCCCGCATTTACGGCTAGCTTTCCTTTTACAAAGTGGGTGGTAGAGCATTATGTATTAAAAAATATAGATAAATAATTCATATTATAAATTAGATGAAATTATGAAAAAAGTATTGGTTTCAGGTGGTGCCGGTTATATCGGTAGCGTTTTGGTAAAACTTCTTTTAAAAGAGGGATATCAGGTTCGTGTCATTGATAATTTACGTTTTGGCGGAGAAGCCATCGTGGAGTTGTTAAACGATAATAATTTTGAATTTGCAAAAGGAGATATTAGAAATGAGGATGATCTGAGATTAGCCTTGGCGGATATAGATTATGCCGTCAACCTTGCTGCTATCGTGGGTGATCCTGCTTGTGCCAAAGAACCCGAATTGGCTAAAAGTATAAATGTTGATGGAACTAAACTTTTTTACGATCTGGCTGAAAAAGCGGGAGTAAAAAAATTCGTGATGGCCTCTACCTGTAGTAATTATGGAAAAATGGATGACCCCAATAGTTACGTGAATGAAAATTCAAAATTGGCTCCGGTTTCTCTCTATGCAGAGACAAAAGTGATTGTCGAGCAGTACTTGATGTCACAGCCTCGCACGAATACCTGTAAGCCGACCTGCTTAAGATTTTCGACCGTTTACGGTTTATCTCCGAGAGTCCGTTTTGACTTGACTGTTAACGAGTTTTCGAAAGATTTAGCCATGGGGAAAGAATTAGTGGTTTTTGGTGAACAATTCTGGCGTCCTTATTGTCATGTCGTTGATCTTTGTCGGGGTGTAATAGCTATTTTGAATACTGATGATGATAAAGTCGCTTTTGATGTATTTAATGTCGGATGTACGGAGGAAAATTACACGAAACAAATGATCGTGAATGAAATCCAGAAACAACTACCCGATTGTCAAATCAAATACGTGCAAAAAAATGAAGATCCGAGAGACTATCGTGTATCGTTTGAGAAAATCAAAGAGGTTCTTGATTTTAAAATAACTAAAACTGTTCCCGATGGAATCGCACAAATAATAGCTGCCGTAAAGTGTGGATTTATTAATAATCCTGATGATCAGAAGTATAAAAATATTTGAATGATTTATTTTTTGAACACGGAAAAATCAGGTAAAAATAAATTTGTAAAACGAAGAAAATGAATTATCAAATACCTTTATTTCAACTCAATTTTGGAGAGGAGGAGATTCAGGCAGTAACTGAAACCATCCGGTCCAAATGGATTTCAACGGGACCTAAATGTGAGGAATTGGAACAGCTTTTTGTCGAAATGTTTCATGTAAAGTATGCGGTAAGTCTTTCTAATTGCACGAGTGCCCTTCATCTGGCATGTATCCTCTGTGATGTTCGACCGGGAGATGAAGTCATATGTCCATCATTGACATTTGCAGCTTCGGCAAATTGTATTCGTTATGTTGGGGCTACCCCTGTGTTTTGTGATATAGTGGGAGCCGAACATCTTAATATCGATCCTTTGGAAATTGAAAAGAAAATAACTCCAAAGACGAAAGCTATTCTTGTTGTTCATATGGCAGGCTTCCCTGCTAAAATGGATGAGATCATGGCTATTGCGAGAAAATACGATTTAAAAGTGATAGAAGATGCTTGTCATGGACCTCTTTCCGAGTATAAAGGGAAAAAATTAGGGACAATAGGAGATGTCGGATGTTTTAGCTTTTTTTCGAATAAAAATATCAGTACGGGTGAAGGAGGTGCACTGATCACAAATAATGAAGAGATGGCTAAACGGGCGAAATTATTACGTTCTCATGGGATGACTACCATGTCTTACCAACGGGCTTCCGGCCATGCCACTTCATATGATATTAATGATCTGGGATATAATTTCAGAATGGATGATATACGGGCCTCTATCGCTTGTGTACAACTAAGAAAATTGCAAGCAGACTTGGAGAAACGTGTATCGGTTCGTAAAAAATACGTGGAAGAACTTTCGAAGATTAGTAATATCATAGTCCCGTTTGCAAATAATATAGAGTTTGCTTCGAATTATATTATGCCGATTGTATTGCTAAACTCTACAAAAGGGAAACGCGATTCGGTGAGAGATCGATTACATGAAGCGGGAATACAGACAAGCGTACACTACCCCGCTGTTCATAAATTTTCTATCTATAAAGATTGTAAGGCTATCTTGCCTCAAACTGAATATATTACCGATAATGAGATCACATTGCCAATGTACGCTGCTTTAAAAAATGAAGAAATTGATTTTATTGTTCAAAACCTAAATAAATCAATTAATGGCTAAGGAAGTTATTCTAGTTGGTGGCTTCCATGAGATTATAGAATTATGTGAAGATTGCAATTATAGTATTATTGGGATCATTGATGACATGTCTAAGAGTAATTATTGGAATTATCCCATTATAGGAACAGATGATAATGCAACAGAGTTGTTTAATAAGTATTATTCGATTCCTTTAGTAATTACTCCAGATAGGCCACAATTAAGAAGTAGGTTAACAGATTATTATAGAAAAATTGGTTACACTTTTGCCACTCTTATAAGTCCTGATGCAAAAGTTTCAAAGAGTGCAATTATTGAAGAAGGAGTTGTGATTCAGGCAGGAGTTAATGTCTCTGCGGCATGTAGAATAGGTGCTTTTTCTAAATTGAATACTGGCTGTAATATTATGCATGATGTAGTTATTGAAAATTTCTGTACAATAGCTCCCAATGCAGTTGTTTTGGGAAGAGTAAAAATAGCTGAATTTTCCTATATAGGTTCAAATTCTACGATATTATCTGAAATCCAAATTGGAAAAAATGTTACAATTGGTGCTGGTGCTGTTGTGACAAAGAATATTACGAATGGATTAACTGCAAAAGGGGTTCCTGCAAGGTGATTTCATGTTTACAAGTAACAATAAATTTTAGAAGAAAGATTCTCAAAACGTTTCGGGGATTTATAATGAAAAATCTTGATTTAATAATATCACTATTCGAAATTTTTAATATAAGTATATCTCATTTGAATATTAAATTTTAAAATTTATGAGATGATCTTATGGCAAATATGTTATCGTAGTTGTGAAAAAAGATCTTTTTAAGATATTCATAAATATTGTTTATGTATGAATTATAAAGAAAAAATATCTAATAAAATTGTTCAAGTTACGCAGAGTATCATTCGGGCATTGAAGATAATGGATGCTCAAAAAGTGAAATTATTGTATGTATACGATAACGATGTTTTTGTATCAATTCTTACAATAGGAGATATTCAACGGGCAATTATCGCAAATGTGGATTTAAATGCTTCTATTCGAGGGATATTGGATTTTGATAAAAAATATGCCAGCCCATCAGATTCATTAGAAGATATAAAGCAGAAGATGTTGTCATTAAAAGCAGAAAGTATGCCTGTTCTGAATGAGGATAATGAACTTGTGGATGTATATTTATGGGAGGATTTTTTTGATAATCAGGAAAAAAGAGAGAGAAGAAAACTTTCTCTTCCGGTTGTCATAATGGCCGGGGGAAAAGGGATTCGATTGCAGCCATTGACAAATATTATTCCTAAACCTTTGATACCTATTGGAGAAAAGACGATCGTTGAAACTATTTTAGATCAGTTTGAGTCTATCGGGTGTGACCAATTTTACATGTCCGTAAATTATAAATCGGAAGTGTTAGAGTATTATTTTGATCATCTTACACGCAAATATGATATCACTTTTTTTAAAGAGGACAAACCGTTAGGTACGATAGGTAGTGTTACACTACTTAAAAATAAAATCAGTACCCCGTTTTTTGTTTCCAATTGTGACATATTGATTGATCAGGATTTTATAGAAGTGTATGATTATCATGTTGTAAATAAAAATGATTTGACAATCATCACTTCCGTGAAGTCGTATCAAATTCCTTACGGAGTGATTCAAACCGGTGAAGATGGAATTATGGAAGGTTTAAGTGAAAAACCGGAAATGACTTATATGATAAATACCGGGGTTTATATCATTCAGCCAGAATTAATAAATGAGATACCTGAAAATCAGTTTTTTCATATTACGGAGTTGATGGAGAAGGTAAAACAAAGAGGAGGAAAGATTGGATGTTTTCCTGTTAGTGAAAAGTCTTGGACGGATATTGGAGATTGGAAGGAATATTTGAGAATAATCAATAAGTAAATAATGGAAAATACTTTTTTAAGTCAAAGAATTATTGATTTACCCAAGATTATTGATCAACGAGGTAATTTATCTTTTGTGGAAGAAAACCACCATATACCCTTTAAGATAGCACGAACTTATTGGATATATGATGTCCCCGGGGGAGAGAAGCGTGGTGGTCATGCTTACAAGGAAAATCAGGAATTTATTATAGCTCTTTCGGGGAGTTTCGATGTTGTGTTGGATGACGGAAAGGAGAAACACACGTTTCAATTGAATCGCTCTTATTATGGGCTTTATGTACCCAAAGGTTTATGGCGTCAGATGGAAAATTTCTCTACAAATTCTTTGGCATTAATTTTAGCTTCAACATCTTATGATATTGAGGATTATATTTATGATTATGAAGAATTCAAATTGTTGGTACAATGAAGAAAACATCCGTTTATGATTGTTTTATCATAGAATTGGATAAACATCATCATGAAAAAGGTAATATATCTGTAGTCGAGAACAATGAAACGATCCCTTTTGATGTAAAACGGATCTATTATTTATATGATATTCCGGGTGGAGAATCGCGTGGCGGACATGCGCATAAAGAGTTGAAACAGTTGATTATTGCGGCGAGTGGGAGTTTCTCCGTGACTCTTAATGACGGAAACGTAAAGAGAACATTTCTACTTAATAGACCTTATGAAGGATTATATGTTGTTCCTGGTATATGGAGAACGTTGGATGATTTTTCTTCCGGTTCTGTTTGTTTGGTGCTGGCTTCCATGAAATATGAGGACACTGATTATATCCGGGAATATGATGAATTTTTAAATTATAAAAATGTTTGAAATAGAATTTTATACTCCGGAAAAGAAAGAACTTTGGAATTCATTTGTATCTACTTCCAAAAACGGTACTTTTCTTTTTGACCGGGATTATATGGACTATCATTCCGACCGTTTTCTGGATTGTTCTGTCATGGTTTACCGGAAAGGACAATTGTATTGTATTTTGCCTGCTAATTGCTCCGGAAATGTGTTATATTCTCATCAGGGTTTGACTTATGGCGGAATGATTATGAATTCTAAAGTAGTTGTATCCGAGTTTTTGGAGGCGTGGACGCTGATGAATGATTTTTATAAGAATGCCGGTATTAAAAAAGTTGTTTATAAAACCATGCCGTTTATTTATCATCGAATGCCGGCTCAGGAAGATATATACGCATTATTTAAAATTTCTCATGCACATCGGTCAGGGGTAAATATCTCTTCTGCCATTTTTCAAAATAACAAACTACGGTTTACTGAGTCCCGGAAAGGTGGAGTCAGAAAGTCAATAAAAAATGGAGTAAGTGTTTTTGAAACAACTGATTTTGCTGGATTTTGGGATATATTGAATAATAATCTACAGCATAAATATGGTGTGAAGGCAGTCCACACATTAGATGAAATTTTATTGTTGAAAAACCGATTTCCTCAGAATATTAAACTATATGCAGCCTTTAAAGAGGAAATAATGTTGGGAGGGACGGTCATTTATATCACTTCACACGTTATTCATACTCAATATATTTCTGCTTCTCCGGAAGGAAAAGAAATAGGAGTGCTGGATCTTATTTTTGATTTTCTGCTTAATCAGGAGTTTGTGAATTATCCTGTTTTTGATTTCGGCCAATCCACGGAAGAAATGGGGAATATATTGAATGAATCTTTAATTTTCCAGAAGGAAGGATTCGGGGGCCGGGGAGTAACTTATGATATTTATGAATATGAATTATGATGCTGTCGTAGTTGCTAGAGACGTTTGAGGAGCTGTTTCGGCTTTCAAAAGTGTGAATTCCATTTTTGAAAATGTCCGTGTAGGTTCAGATGATGAACAGTTCGTGGGGAGTGTACCGCCTGACAGGTGCCTTCGGAGGATAGATAAATGTAGAAGAATGCTTCTGATTTTTGCTGGTTATAAACCTGTCGTTTCTCCGGAGGTATTGAAAGAAAATATTTGTATTAATATTCATTATTCCTTACTGCCCGCATACCGTGGGGTACATTCGACTGCTTGGGCGATTTTGAACGATGAATCTTATCTGGGACTGACGATCCATGAGATAAACGAATATATAGATGCTGGTCCGATTATTCATCAATATCAGGTAAAAAATGATTTTGTTTCAACTTTCTGCGATTATTTGGAAGGATTTAACCAGTATATTGAACTTAATCTGGGAAGAATATGTAAAGAAGGCATAAATGGTTTGCTTACTCCCTGTGTATAGGGTAAGACGAGGGCATCCTGGGTGGGGAAAAGGAAATTGTCGCATTGTAAGATCGATTTTAGTCGGGGTATAAGGCATCAGAAGGCCTTTTTCAGAGCTCTTGTTTTTCCTTATCCATTGCACGTGATGTTAAGGGACAAAAATATATGGTGAGGGAAGTAGCTTTTCATCTGGTGAATGTTGATACGGATATCGGCTGGATATTGAATATTGATAATGATAGGATATGGATGAAATGCCTAAGGATACCTTGTTCTGAAAGATGTAGCCGGAGAGGACGGAATAGAAATTCCTCCTTCTTTTTAGGACAGGTTAATATTTGTAACAATATGATGATAAAATTTTTAGATTTGCAAAAAGTAACGGCTAAATACCGTGCTGAAATACAGGAGTCTATCGATCGTGTAGTGAATTCCGGTTGGTATCTTCAGGGTAAAGAAAATGAAACGTTCGAGGCAAATTACGCTCAATATATTGGAACGGATTGTTGTGTGGGGTGTGCGAATGGTTTAGATGCTTTAATCTGGATTTTCAGAGCCTATATTGAAATGGGTATAATGAATCCGGGTGATGAAGTAATCGTTCCGGCCAATACTTACATCGCCTCTATTTTAGCAATCACGGAAAATGGTTTAAAGCCCGTATTGGTTGAACCTGATATAAAAACTTATCAAATAGACAACTCTAAAATAGACGAAGTTATTACTGCTAAAACAAGAGCTATACTTATGGTGCATTTATATGGGCAGTGTGCCTATACAGAAAAAGTCAGTGAATTGTGTCGGGTCTATAATCTTAAATTGATTGAAGATAATGCTCAGGCACATGGCTGTTTATATAAAGGAAAAAAGACAGGAAGTTTGGGAGATGCTGCGGGGCATAGTTTTTATCCGGGTAAAAACTTGGGAGCCTTGGGTGATGGAGGAGCTATTACCACAAATGACAGGAAGTTAGCTGATATCGTACGTATTTTAGCAAATTATGGATCCTCTAAAAAATATGTGTTTCAATATACCGGACGAAACAGTCGTTTAGATGAAATTCAGGCTGCTGTATTGAATGTGAAGCTTCAGTATTTGGATGAGGATAATGCCAGACGGCGGGATGTTGCAAGATATTATATTGATCATATAAATCATCCCGATATAACATTACCGAAAATAATGGATTGGAATGCTCATGTATTTCATATATTTTCAATACGCAGTAACCGACGAGACGAGTTGCAGCAATATTTGACCGATAACGGTATTCAAACACTTGTTCATTATCCGATACCCTCTCATAAACAAGAATGTTATAAAGAATGGAATAATTTATGTTTTCCCGTGACGGAGCAAATCCATAAAGAAGAATTAAGTTTACCGATAAGTCCGGTAATGGATAAACATGAGGTTGATACAATTGTAAATATAGTAAATAGGTTTAGGTAATATTATCATGAAGCAAAGCATCGGGCTTGTTGTTTTACAGATTATATCCATTATTGTCGGTTTTTTAATTACATTTTATATTGCGGGAGTTTTATCTGCAAAAGTGTATGCCGTTTTGGGAGTTTACTCTGTAATTACTTCATCAGTTTCTGTTTTTTCTAATGTCGGGTTAGAGACGTATGCCGGGCGAAATGTGTTATTCTGGAATAACTCGGGTTCTCTTCGAAGAACAAGAATGATTATAACTCAAGCTATTGTTACAAGGACGGTTATGGCTGTTATGCTTTCCATATTATTATTAGGCTATGCTTTTGGTATGTCTAAATATAAATTTGATGGAATGTATTTCTCGTTGTTTTGCGGAATGTGTTTTTGTAGTATATTTCAAGCTTTAAATGATTCGTTGTGTCTGTTATTGAAAGCTTTTAATAAATATTTATTGGCAGCTTTGTCTACTTATAGTATTAACGTTTTTGGACGTGTTTTGGCTCTGATACTTTTTATAAAATTCGGTTTTTATGCTTATGTATATTGCGTGCTTGTACTCCCCATAATCGTTTCAATCCCTCTTGTAATAATTATGTGGAAGTGGTTTGATTTTAAGTATATCATGCATTTTTCATCTATAAAAAACAATATTCTCCAAACCAAGTTCTATACCATTTCAGCTTATTTGAATTATGGAGCTAAAAGTTTGGATGTTTTCTTGGTTTCGATTTTTTTAAAACCGGAGATATTGGCTACTTATTCTCTTGTTAAGAGAATGGGTAGTATTATAGATGGTTTTCTGAGTAATTTATTTGATCCGTTATTACAAAAGCTTGTAGCTTATAAAAGGGATATCGATGAATGGCGTTTGCGATTTAAGACTATCCTCAAATTGCAAAAAATTATCTTTGTACTTGCGATTTTAGGGTGTTTTCTTGCCTTTTATTTTGTAGATTATTTTATAAAAATAATGAACCTGACCCATTATCCTCATATCAAAATATACTTGTTGTGCATGTTGGTTGCCGAAGTGTTATTGATTTTATATAAGGTGAAATACATGGTAATAATGCTATTTTATTCACCCGGGCAGATTTTTGTCACTTATATTATAACGACAATCGCTTTGTTAGGTTCTTTTGTTATAATACAGTTTTTCCCGGAGAAGTATTTATATGCTTATATGATTGTAGGTTACATCTTTGTGTGCTTTTATACTTTCTTTCGAGTACCTTCGATTTCTTGTATTGAAAAGAATCTTATTGAGAACTTAAATAATTAAAATTATGAAGCTGATATTTTTATCATTTAGTGAAGTAAGGAATAATGTTTTTGGTGGAATGATGAAAGTACTACTACCTGTAATTAATTATTTTACAAGGAATAATGAGGATGGAACGGTGTGTTATGTACTTTACACGGATGGGAAAAGCAATATAAGTATAAAAACATTGAATACTATCCTTTATTTATTTTTAAAGACACTGGGACGCTTCTGTAAATACATATTGAGGCTGAAGTCGTATAAAACAAGGTATATATTAGGAGAGATTTACGATTATTTTGCCGCTAAAAAAATAAAAGAGGGGGTTATATTGGTCAATACAACCACGCTTAAAAGGACATTAGTCAAAAACAAGAAAAAGAATGGGATAAATATACTTTTATGGGGAAATCCTAATGATATAGAGATATATAGAATCTACAAAGAGGAACAAAAAAAGTATTCTGTTGTTTTAGATGATGCTTATACGTATAAGAAGAGATTGGGTCGCTATCGTGATACATTGTCGTATTCCGATCATATCATTGCTTTAACACAGGTTGCTTATGACTCTCTTGTTAAGACCTTGGATAAAAGTAAGATTAGTTTGTGTTTCTATCCTTTATTTCCTTCCGTAAAACCTTTGGAAGTTGATGTTAGAAAAAATGACAAATTGACATTTTGTTATGTGGCTCATCCCTTTTGGTTGAAAGGGCTTCCCTATTTATTAGAAGCATGGTCAAAGATCGATTATAATCATGTCGTGCTTCGGGTTGCAGGACATATTGATTTAACTTTACAAAAATTTATCAATGATCGGTATTCGAGTTTGAAAAATGTCGAGTATCTTGGGTGGGTACCGGATTTAAATCGTTTTTTTCGATCATCTCATGTTTGTATTATTCCGAGTTTACTTGATGCGGGGCCACAAACGATTTTGGAAGCGATGGCTTGCCGATTACCTGTTATTGCGAGTAAAGGATGCGGCTTTCACGTTTTAATTAAGGATGGGGTAAATGGGTTTTGTGTTCCTCCGTTTGATGCCGATGAAATATATAAAAAAATCGCTTGGTTTATAAATAACCAAAATAGGATATCGGTTATGGGGGATGCTGCATTTGAAACGATTCAAAATGAGAATAAAAAAGATTTTGTGAGTTCTTTGCAAGAACACGTTGCGGCTATAGTACGGCATTATCAGGTAATGTCATTATAACTTCTAAGACAAGAACTATCTTAACTTGATTTGAAATGAAAATATTATTGATCGGAGAGTTTTCGAATGTAAATAACTATTTGGCCGATGGATTAAAGTTTTTAGGACATAATGTCTTTTTAGCTAATACCGGAGATGGCCAGAGGGCTTTTTATTATGACTATAATTGGAAGCAGGGGACGAAACCAAATTTTGTCGGTAAAATACAACAGATCGTTAATTTATATACTCATAGATATTTATTTCGTGGATATGATATTGTTCAAGTCATAATGCCAAGCTATAACGGAAGACTTCCTTATATTAATAAACTATTTGCGAAATATCTTATCGATAATAATCATAAATTGTTTTGGACCCCGGCTGGTACAAGTGATATCATAACAAAATTTTGGGTCGAGAATAAAATCATGAAGAGTGCTATTTATGATTATTATTTTGAAACTGCCAGACGAGAACATAAAAAACTTAATTATGAATGGAGGAATCGTTTAAATTACGAAAAGTGGTTCGTTGATAATATCAATGGAATCATCCCCATTTGTTTTGAGTATGCCGAACCCTTTAGAACTCATCCAAATTTTTTAGGTACGATTCCATTGCCGATAAACACCGATAAATTGAAATATCAGGAAAATATTGTTTCGGATAAGATCATTTTTTATCATGGGGAAACCCGTCCCGTGAAGGGAACGGTGTATATAAAAGAAGCTTTTGATCGTTTGAAGGATAGTTATAATGGTGTAGCCGAATTTATTTGTAATAAGCAGTTGCCATATAATGAATATGTGAAAATTATTAATAAGGCGAATGTAATTATAGATCAAACAAATAGTTATGGTTCTGGCATGAGTGGATTAATTTCCATGGCAAAAGGGAAGGTTGTAATGGGAGGTGGAGAACTACAGGCGATACGTGAGATGAAATATGATTTTTGTCCTATTGTAAATATTACTTCAAATGTCAATCAAATATGTAATGCGATTGAATCTATTATAAACAGGAAAAATGAAATTAATCAAATGGGTGTTGATTCCAGACGATTTATTGAAACGTATCATGATTATAGAGTGGTTGCTAAACAATTTATTGAGAAATGGAAGGTTTAAGAATAAAAAGTAAATGAAATACTTTATGAAGAATAGACTCAAATACTATATATTAGCTTTTTATTTTTTAACAATAGGTTCTTATTTCAATTTTGCCTATCCTTGGTTCTCTTCTATGATATTAATAGTAATTATAATCCCTTTGTTAAAAATAAAATATTCTTTGCGTCCAAGAAATTTATTTTTTGCTGCAGGATTATTGTTATTATACGTGATGTCTTCGATCAGTTCCGATGGCTCTTTTACTCCATTAAAATATGCAATTGTGATTCCATTATTGCCATTAATACAGAAAGTCGAAATTTTAAGAATATATCATATGTTCAAGATATTATTCTTGTACTCTATGATTCCGTCTATTCTCGTCTTAATTCTGTATGTTTTAGGCGTACAAGAGATTCTACCCTCGTACGTAATAGATGTTGGGCGTTCTTTTATCGTTTACCCCGGAACTGTCGTTCAAGAAAAAGAACTTTTAAGAATAGGTTTTTTTACATTTTATCGAGTTTCTGGAATTTTAGGGGAACCAGGTGGAGTCGGAACAGTAGCTTGGCTTATTTTATTGATTGAACGTTGTAATTTTAAGATATTGCGAAACAGATTGATACTTTACACGGGTTTAATCTCTTTTTCTCTGGCTTTTTATGTTCTGTTTTCTTTGACCTTTTTGTTTTTTCTTTTGTACGAGAAAAAGGAAAAGTTATTCGACAGAAAATTATTGACAGTCTTGGCTTTCCTGATTATTTTAGGAGGAACTTCTCTTTTTGATAGCTTAATAGCGTCTCGCTTTACTAAACTTGACAAGACTGAATCGATCGAGTTACAATTGCGAGCCAGGGCAACGACTGAAGACTTTTTTAAGTTTTTTTTGCGTCAAGATTACATTTCCATTTTTTTGGGCCGTGGTAATGATGTGTCTAATGAAGAAATAGGGGGAGTAAATTTTGGGGTTACTTATATGTCCTATTTATATTTGTATGGAGTGGCAAATGCTATTTTAATGTTTTGGTTGATATACTCTATTTTCAGAATATATCTACCTGGGAAAGAATCTTTTATTTTTTTATTATTGATATTGGCCTCATTTTATCAGCGACCTTATATTTTTAATGGTAATTATTTCTTCTTATTTTTTTGCATAGCATATAGTTCGATCAATAAATTTATCTGTTATAAACGAGTAAATATTCGTTATAGGCGTTGTGTGAGAATGTAGTTTTGATAGTAGCACGATACTACCTTAAAATAAGATAACAACAATCTATTTAGATATATATATCTTGATATAAGATTATAGATCGCCTTGAAATATTTTTAAACCGGATAATAGGATTTTCTTCTTTCGGTTTAACGATAAAAGAAGCAATTGTCTGGGTTCGAGGAATTCGGATTAATACTAAATTATCAAAATGATTCAAATTAAATTGATAATGTAAAAATGGTAATAATGATTTAATGCGTACTGTGTGTATTTCATGTATAATAATTAAAATAAATATGATTATGAAAATAGGATTTATAAAACCAAATTATCCTTATGAAAAAAGGGTGGCTGTATTACCGGAGCACATTGTAAATTCCCCAAATGAGTTGATAATAGAACAAAATTTTGGAGAGTATCTTGATATTCAGGATGAAGCTTATTCGAAAGTGGGAGCTAAGATAGAGTCGAGAGAGCATATTTTTGCTACATGTGATATAATCTTTTGTATGAAATTAATACAAGAATCTGATTATGATAAATTAAGAGAAGGGCAGACTATTATTGGTTGGACTCATCCTACTGGTTCTGGTACTACATTTATGCAAAATCAAGCTATTCCTAAGAAATTGATTATTGTAGATTTAGATAATATTTATCCTGCAGTTTATTATTTGGGTAAAAAATATCCTATTTCATTTATAAAACCGAATTTTATTTGGCGTAATAGTTATAATGCTGGATTATGTGCAGTATATCATGCAGTTTTAGCTCATGGTATATTACCTGATTCTAATACTAAAGTGGCTGTATTATCTATTGGTAATGTTTCTCAGGGGGCGGTGGCTTCTATTTCAAAATTTAATACAAATACTCGTATTTTTTATCGTAAAACGATGCATTTATTTTATGAGACATTAGAAGAATATGATATTATTATAAATGGGATAGAAGTGGAAAATTCGAATGAACATATATTAACAAAGGAGCAACAGAAACGATTAAAGAAAGGATGTTATATTATAGATGCAGCAGCTGATGCTGGTAATGCTATCGAAGGGACTCATTATACGACAATCGGTAATCCTATTTATGAAGAAAATGGCTTGTATTTTTATGTAGTAAATAATGCACCTTCTATTTTGTTTAGAGAAACTAGTCGTGCAATAAGTGAATCATTTGCAAAGGTTGTATATAATGCCGATATCCGGACGTTTTTAGATTTAATTCGAAATGAATAATAAATGAAATTAGGTATATTAAAAAGCTTTAAAGAACTGGCTCCGCTAGTTGATAGTTATCGTGATGCATGCGAATATTTGAAGGTGGATTATGTTATACTGGATTTATTTGCTGATGGATGGATTGAGAAAATTAGGCAATCAGGTGTAGATGGAGTATTGGTAAGGGTGAAAGGTAATATTCAAGAGCATAAGAGTTGTTTTGATGAACGATTGAGTATTATCGAAGAAGACTTGGGTATACCTACTTATCCTTCGAGAAAAGAACTATTTTTGTATGAAAATAAGCGGATGTATGCTTATTTTCTGGATACTTATAAATATCCTCATCCTCAGACATATGTTTTTTATAATAAAAAACAGGCATTGGAATTTGTTGAAAATACAAAATACCCGATTGTTTTTAAAACGAATGGAGGTGCAAGTGGTAGTGGTGTCGAGATTGTTACAAGAAAAAGCCATGCCAGAAGAAATGTTCAAAAAATTTTTGGACGAATAGAACCAAGGCTTACTTTCGGCAAGGTATTCTGGACAAAATATAAAAGCATTATTCCTATTCCAAAGTTAGGGATGATACAAAAACATTATGCTATTATTCAAGAATATATCCCAATAAAATGGGAGTGGCGTATCATTAAAATCGGAGAATCCTATTTTGGGCATCAAAAGTTATTAAAAGGTCAATTTGCTAGTGGTTCTGGTCGTGTCGGATGGGTGGAGCCTCCTAAAGAACTATTGTTCTTAATTAAAAATATTTGCGAAAAACACCAATTTGATTCTATGGCAATGGATGTTTTGGAGTCGAAAGATGGGGAGTTCTATATCAATGAGTTACAATCTCTTTTTGGTAGTTTTTTACCTTATCAGATGAGGATTGATGATATTCCCGGTCGGTTTATATTTAAAGAGAACGACTTTGTTTTTGAAGAGGGGGAGTTTAATATGATTAATAGCAATGTATTAAGAGTCTCTGATTTTATGAAAAAAATTAATGACGGTTATTATAGGAGAAAAGATGGGAAACAAGCTTAAAATTAATTTTTTAGGAGATACGGCTTTAAATGATGATTATATCCATTTGTATAATAGGGGGATAAATCCGTTTTTAGTTTTTGAACCTTTATTGAAAAATAGTGTTAATATCGGAAATTTAGAATGTTTTATCAAAGGGGAAAAGGGAGAAAACTTACTGAAAAATCCACGTTTAAGCACCAGTGTAGAAACATTAGGTTTCTTGAAAAATATATATCTTAATATAGCCTGTTTAGCTAACAATCATGTGTATGATAATTTACGGGATGGTTTTGAAAAGACAACCAACGTGTTGGATGAGTATTCAATTCGCTACTTAGGAGCATCTTTAGTCAAAGATGAAGAAGAGTTGCCCTGTATTCTTGATAAAAATGGAATTAGGATAGCTCTTTTGAATTATGTAACTCGTGATACGAATCCTCATTTGCCTCAGGACTGTGATGTATATGTTAACTTTTTGGATTTAAATACGGCTAAAAAGGATATTAGAAAGATTAAGTCAGAAGTTGATCACGTTGTGTTAAGTTTACATTGGGGGGGGCGATGTGAAGGAGGATTATTCCCCGATTTCGATCAACCTGCTATGGCGAGAGAATTAATTGATGCTGGAGCAGATTTAATTATTGGTCATCATTCACATACGGTGCAACCCTATGAAATATATAAGGGGAGATATATATTTTATAGTATCGGAAACTTTTGTTTTGCAAATATGTATGTGAATGGGAGATTATCTCCGTTAAGTAAAAGAGGACGAAGATGTTTTATTCCCACTTTTGTTTTTTATCAAAATAAATATGAGGTAAAATGGAATTTTTACTACAATAATACTTTTTCTTTTATTGAAAATCGAAAATATGAAAAAGCATTTCTATTTAGATCTCGGGTATTTCCTTTGATCAGAAACTATAGAATTATTTGGAAGATTTATTTCTTGTTTTATAGATATGTACGTCCTTACATTTTGTTTATTTTATCCAATGATATTAGTTGGGCAGATAAAGCAACAAGAGGGTTTCGTATGTTAACAAGAGTATTTGTTTAAACTTTCAGTATAATAGTTTTAGTGTATATCTTTTAATTGCACATAAATGAGAGTGTTATTTGTTTGTAGCGGGAATACAAAAGAGGGGATAAGTCCAATTATTAAAAATCAAGCAAATTCTTTGGAAAAAGAAGGATGTAAAATAGAGTATTATACAATTAAAGGAAAAGGATTGTGGGGATATCTAAAGAATGTTTTACCTCTTAGGAGATTTTTTAAACAAAATGACGTTGATATAGTACATGCTCATTATTCATTATCTGCTTTTGCAGCCAGTCTTGCTGGTGCGAAACCGTTGATTGTTTCGTTGATGGGGAGTGATGTTCAGGCGGGATATTGCTATAAATTCATTATTCGGATATTTGCCTTTTTGTTTTCTTGGAAAGTAATAATAGTCAAATCGGAAGATATGAAGGAAATGTTGGGCGTAAGAAGGGCTTTAGTCATTCCTAATGGAGTAGATCTGGAGCGTTTTAAACCTTTAGATAAAATTGAATGTCAAAAAAGATTAGGATGGAATATTAATAAGAAGCATCTACTTTTTGCCGCAAATCCTGGACGGTATGAAAAAAATTACTCTTTGGTTGAGAGTGCAATTGATATAATTAATGATGCTAATATACAGATACATTTTTTAAAGAATATCCCTAATGCAGAAACTCCTTTTTGGTATAACGCTGCTGATGTAGTAATATTAACAAGTTTGTGGGAAGGTAGTCCTAATGCGATAAAAGAAGCTATGGCCTGTTGTCGTCCGATTGTTGTAACAAAGGTTGGAGATGTTGAATGGTTATTGGAGAAAGAGAATGGTTGTTTTTTAATAGATTTTGATATTAGTATTTGTACTCGGCAAATAAATGAGGCAATTGCATTTTCTCAAAAAAATGGTAAAACTAATGGACGGAGGAGGATAAACATGTTGGGACTAGATAGTAAAAGTGTTGCTGAAGAAATAGAATGTATATATAAATCTATGTTATGAAAATTTTAATAGATATAGGGCATCCAGCACATATCCATTATTTTAAAAATATGGTGGATGTTTTATCAAAAAAAGGGTATGAGTTTCTGTTCACGGTACGTGAACGTGACAGTACAATCGAGTTAATGAAAAACTTAGGTTATAAATATGTTAATCGAGGAAAGGGAGGTAAAGGGTTAGTTTCTAAGTTTCTACAGGTTCCTATAATAGATTGTAAAATATTGAAGATTGCATTAAGATTTAAACCTGATTTATTTTTATCATTCTCTTCACCCTATGCAGCTCATATTGCCACGATCTTAAGAAAACCTCATATAGCTTTAGATGATACAGAGCATGCTGTTTTAGAACATTTGTTGTACCGTCCATTTAGTCGTGTGATTTTAAGTCCTTCATGCTATAATAAAAAATTAAGTAGGAATCAAATAACTTTTAATAGTTATTTGGAATTATGTTATATGCATCCGAAATATTTTAAACCAGATGAATCGATTCTTAATAAACTTGGATTAAAAAAAGGAGAGAAATATTGTGTTTTGCGTTTTGTTTCTTGGGATGCTAATCATGATGTTGGACAACATGGACTAAGTCTTGAAAACAAAATAGAAATGGTGAATAAATTAAGTCAATGTTGTAAAGTGTTTATCTCATCGGAGCAAAAATTGCCTGATAAATTATTAGGATATAAACTAAGTATTCATCCTTCATTATTACATAGTGTTTTAAGTTTTGCACATTTATATATTGGTGAAGGTTCCACGACTGCGTCCGAGGCCTCTGTTTTGGGTGTCCCCACGATATATGTAAATACATTACAAGTTGGTTATTGTGAAGAAGAAGAAAAGAAATATGGTTTATTATATCGTTTATTTAACATAAATGATATAGTATCTAAAGCTATGGAAATTCTTAGAGATCCGGAATCAAAAAATAAATATATAAGGCGGAAAGATCAATTATTAGATGATAAAATTGATGCGACAGCTTTTATGATTTGGTTTATTGAAAATTGGCCTGAAAGTTATGAGGTAATGAAAGTAAATCCGGATTATCAAAATCGATTTAAATGAGGATGGATTTTACTTTAAAGATTTACAGGGAGTTACTTGTGGCTTTGAAAACTCGTTATGTTTTTCAGACCTTTGAAGATTATATCAGAAAGCCGGAAAATAAAAAGTTGGTTGTTTTACGCCATGATGTGGATAAACATCCGAAAAGATCGTTAACTTTTGCTAAGATACAAGCTGAGTTGGGGATTCGGGGTTCTTATTATTTTCGGGCTGTCCCGGAAAGCTGGAATGAGGGGATTATCCGGGAAATTCGGGACTTGGGACATGAAGTAGGGTTTCATTACGAAAGTTTGACCACTTGTCATGGAGATGTCGATAAAGCTTATGAGGATTTTTGCTGCAATTTAGAGCAATTGAGAAAATTAGTTCCGGTTTCTACTATTTGTATGCATGGAAGTCCTCGTTCTCCTTGGGATAGCAAGAATATTTGGAAAAAATACGATTATCGGGAATTGGGAATTGTCGGAGAACCTTATTTAGATACGGATTTTTCCAGGATGTTTTACCTGACGGATACCGGTAGACGGTGGGATGGATATAAGGTGAGTGTAAGGGATAAAATTCCTGAATTTCAAGAGCAATGGGAGCGAAAAGGATGGGTTTATCACTCTACGTCGGATATTATTCAGGCTGTAAAAGCCGGACTCTTCCCGGAACAGGGGATAATTACCAATCATCCGCAACGGTGGACGGATTCTAAATTTGTCTGGATGCAAGAATTACTTATGCAGAAATTAAAAAACCGAATAAAGAAATTTATAATCAGACAAACGTAGACACATATTAATTGATCTGACTCCAATATTGAATAAAATGTGATTTTATTTTGTTTTTATGATAAAATATTGTAATTTTATAGTTCATTGTTTATTTATTTTCCGCCGATCACGGAGAAAGGAGCATAAAGATCGGTTTGTATGTAATTATTTTTAAGAAATGTGCACGATGATCTATGATGTATTTCAGGACCGTCAGTAAGAATTTATCCTGTTTGATTTAAATTTACAAATGATGTCTGAAAATTTTGATTCTATTTTTTCGCAACTCGATGAGATAGCGGAAAAGGCCGGACTTGCCATGACGGAGAGTAATAATTTAAAAATCAGTGGAGACATCGATTTTGAGATGAATCTGGATGCACAAGGGAATGGGAGTTATTCCATTAGCAAAAACGGTTGGGGAGCCACGATCAAAGCTACTGCCACTATTTTGGCCCCGCCTAATGCCTTGTTTGACGTTTCGGTCAGAAGCTCGAAAGGCGGTGGGGGTGATTGGAGCGGGATTCCTACAGGCGGGAATGTGAGTTGTAGTTTAAAAACTTATTTCGGTAAGAACACGACGATTTCGGTACACGTTCATAGTTCTGTTCCGAACGCTCATTTTAAAGCCAGATTGCATTATTCCACATGATGATTTCATGATTTTAGTTTTAAGGTTTAGTAATGATGGTGCTATCCGGCGTAATCTTCGGGTAGTACCGTTTTTTATCGATGAATACAGCTTGTTTAAGAACGAATGAATTTGTCATTTGAGGATATAAAAGAATTAGTTTTGTCTAAAGAATCTTGTTCATTGGAACTGAAGGTTACAACCGGGCAATTAACACGTGGAATGGAGACGGGATGTGCTTTTATGAATTCTCAAACGGGTGGTTATGTTCTATTTGGTGTTAATGATCAAGGACAAGTTATAGGGCAGGAAATATCGGATAAAACTCGGAGAGAGATTGCGAGTGTTTTAAAAAGGTTTGAACCGACAGTATTGGCAGATGTGCAATACGTGAAAATTCCGGGGGGAAATAAATATGTAATAGCAATCTATTTTGAAGATTATATGGCAAAAAAGCCTTATCTCTTTGATGGTAGGGCTTACCTAAGGATAGAGAGTACGACGTCGGCAATGTCACAAGATATCTATCATGAACTTTTAATAGAGCGCAATAGAGAACAATTTCGATGGGAAGCATGTCCGAACACGAAGATTTTAATAGATTCTTTTGATAAAGAAAAGATTATTGGGACAATCAGATTGGGAATCGAAAATGGACGATTACCAGAGTCTTCATTGGAGAATTTGGATATTAAAGTATTACTGGATAAATTGAATTTAGTAGAAGATGGTATTTTTCGGAATGCTTCTGCGGTACTGTTTCAAAAACAACCTTTTCAATATTTTCCTCAATGTAAATTACGCTTGGCCAGATTCAAAGGTATAGATCGTTTGGAGTTTATTGATAATATTCAAATTACTGGAAATGTTTTTGTACTTTTTGATACTGCAATGTTATTCTTTTTTAAACATTTATCCCTGTCTGGAAGTATCGAAAAAGCAGAGAGAGAGGAAGAGTTGTCTGTTCCTTATAAAGCATTGCGAGAAGCAACGGTAAATGCTTTATGCCATAGAGATTATGCTTGTCCGGAAGGTTCTGTAGGGATTGCTATTTATGATGATCGAGTCGAGATAATGAATTCGGGTTCTTTACCTAAAGAAATTGTTTGTACTAACTTGCGACTTCCTCATAAGTCTTTTCCGCATAATCCTTTGATTGCAAATATTTTTTTTAGAAGACGTATGGTGGAAAGTTGGGGGCGAGGTTTGGAGTTAATGCATCGAGAATGCGAGAGAGTAGGACTTCCTGTTCCGGTTTTATCGAGTGAACATGGGGAGGTGATGGTTGTATTTCATTTTAAACAGGTCGAACAAGTAACCGAACAAGTAACCGAACAAGTAGCCGAACAAGTAACCGAACAAGTAAAAAGGCTTCTTGAAGTTTTAAATAGTCGGGAGTTGACGCTGAAAGAGGTACTTGTTGAATTGGGGTTGAGGCATCGTCCCACTTTAATTTATACTTATATTCAACCTGCCTTGCATGATGATCTGATCGAACAAACTCAACCGGATTCTCCCAATAGTCCTACTCAAAAATATAAATTGACAGAGAAAGGACGAAAACTGTGGATTAAAATTCTCTCTAAAAATGGACAATTGTAAATTTTAAAAAATTAAGGAATAAGGTAATTAAAGAGATTTACGATTTTGGATTTTAGATTTATGATTTGAAGAACCAAGGGATTCTGGGATTAAAGGATTCAGTGATTGAGTGATTGGGATTAAAAAGATTGACGATTGTAGATTTTAGATTTACGATTTAAAGAGGGTAAGATCTTAATCATAAATCGTAAATCTTAAATCAAAAATTAATTTACAATCAGAATGGATCAACTACAACTAATTCGAAGTAAGATATATGAAATACGAGGTCAGAAGGTGATGATTGATAAAGATTTGGCTGAATTGTACCAGGTTACAACCGGTAATTTGAATAAGGCTGTTCAACGGAATATTAAACGTTTTCCCGGCGATTTCATGTTTCAACTCACGAAAGAGGAATTTGATCAATTAAAAGTAAACTTGATATTCCATTTTGGAAGATCAAGTTGGGGTGGAGTTCGTAAACTTCCGTATGCTTTTACAGAACAAGGTTTGGCAATGCTTTCAGGAATATTAAATTCCGATATTGCAATTCAGGTAAATATCAATATAATGCGTGCTTTTGTTGCTGTTCGACAATTGATAGGTAATTCTTCTGTTGATAAAATAACGGAACTTCAAAATGAGTTAAAAGAGCTCAAAGAATATTTAGAATCGGTATTCGTTGATTACAATGATATTAATGATGATACCCGAATGCAATTGGAGCTTATCAATCAAACGTTGGCAGAATTACAAGTACAGAAGAAATTAGAAAATAAGCCGCATAATCCTATAGGATTTGTCAAATGACAGAAAGAGATTTACGATTTCGGATTTTAGATTTATGATTTAAAGAACCAAGGGATTCAGTGATTTAGTGATTTAGTGATTTAGTGATTGGGATTAAGAGATTAAAAAGATTGACGATTGTAGATTTTAGATTTACGATTTGAAGAGGGTAAGATCAGAATCTTAATCATAAATCGTAAATTAAAAATTATTTTGCAATCAGCGATTTGCAGTCGAAATTATCTGTTTTATCATGAATTTTAGGGTGGTGCTATTCAAAAGCAGATGGATAGCACTTTATTTATAAAATAAAAGAGATAGATTCTTTTCCAATAGAAAATATCGGGATTTTTTTGATTCGGAGTTTTTGTAATTTACAATCTACAATTTAAAATTTACAATTATTGAAGGCTATTTTATTCGGGATAATGTTGTTATTATCCCTTGCACTTTGTGCACAAAAACGTGAGGTGAGGTATTTCGGGGAGCTTAGTGGTTATGCCGGAAGAGGAGGGGTGTTACCGTTCTGGATGGGGGCGGATCGATGGGGTGCCGTGCCGGACCGGACGGGAGGGGTGTTGAAGGTCGGGTTGTTTTCCGGTTTTCGGGAGGGAAGAAAGATTCAGATGGCTTATGGCTTTTCGGGAGTCGGAATTGGAGAAAAAGGCGATAACCGGGTGTGGGTGGATGAACTTTACGTTAGTTCCCGGTGGAGGCGTTTGCGTTTGGATATCGGGATGATACACCCGGACACGGAGTATAACGGGGTCTCCTCGACAAACGGGGATATTGTACAATCGGCTAATGCCCGGGTCAATCCGGGATATAATTTGCGAAGTGAGTTTATACCGTTTCCCTTTATCGGCAAGGTACTGGCTTTTCGTTTTAGTTACGGGGATTATCGAATGATAGGGGATCGGTACGTGGAGAAGGTTCGTTTACATCACAAATCGTTATTCTTGCGAATCAGTCCGCATAAAAGGTGGGAGATCATCGTGGGACTGGACCATTATGCCCAATGGGCCGGAACTTCACCGGAATTGGGAAAACAACCCTCCTCTTTGAAAGATTATATCCGCATCGTGGCCGGTAGCGAAGGAGGAAGTGATGCTTCGGGTAGTGCGCAGAACAATGCCCTGGGAAATCATTTGGGACGAGAGCATTTGAGGATTAATTACAAGGGGGACAATTACACGTTGACGTTTTATCATGATATTCCTTTTGAGGATGGTTCGGGGACGGATTTTCGTTCGTTTCCGGACGGGACCTATGCTCTCTATTATGGGGCGAAAGATCGGTCGGGATGGTGTACGGATGTAATCTACGAATTCCTTTACACCAAATACCAGTCGGGGCCTTATCACGATCGTCCGGCTACCCCGGCGGAGATGGAGAAGCAGGATCCCAACGCTCCCGGTTACGGTTGGAAAAAAGTCGGAGGCCGGGATGATTATTTTTTACATGGTGAATATAAATCGGGATGGACGACTGACGGTCGGATTATCGGCACACCTTTTTTGCAAGCTAACCCGAAGAATGAAGACGGTATCGTGGTCGGTATGTACAATAACCGGGTGATTGCCCATTATTGGGGTATTAAAGGGAAAATAGCCCGAAAGATTTCTTACTTGGGAAGGTTTTCTTATTCGTTGAATTACGGGAGATACCGGGAGCCTTTTGAGCGGGTAAAACGGCAATGCTCCTGGGGTATGGAGATAGGAATCCCCTGTAAACAGTTACCGTTCAACATGGAGGCTGGAATTTATGGAGACGAAGGAAAGTTATTACGGGAGAACGTGGGAGTGATGTTGCGATTAACAATAGAGGGATTAAGAGATTAGGTGATTCAAAAGATTTGTGATTTTGGATTTTAGATTTACGATTTAAAGATGGCAAAATCACTGACTGAATCATAAATTATAAATCGTAAATCATAAATCAAAAATAAATTTTCAGGTCTATTCGACTTTCGTTAAATCAATAATTTTAATTATATGGGAATTTTGAAAAATGGAATATGGATTCTGTTGTGGGGGCTCATGTGTGTGTCCTGCGGATCGAGTAAAAAGGTGGTTTATTTACAGGATGCCGACGTGAATAAACGTATTAAAGCCGAGTGCGAGTATAAAACGGTGATTCAGCCGGATGATTTGTTGTCGATTATCGTTTCCTGCGATGATGTGGAGGCGGCAGTCCCGTTTAATACCCCGATGATCGGGTTAGGGAGAGAGACGGTGAGTTCGTCTAATCAACAGGTTCCCCAAGGGTATCTTGTCGATAAAGAGGGGTATATCGATTTTCCGGTATTGGGTAAATTGAAAGTAATGGGAATGACTCGAAATGAGTTGGCCGATTTGTTAAAGGAGCGTTTGGAAAAATATTTAAAGAATCCGATCGTGACCATACAATACTTGAATTTCAGGGTGACCGTGTTGGGGGAGGTAAAAAATCCGGGAAGTTATAAGGTGTTGGGAGAACGTATTTCCATCTTAGACGCTTTGGGTATGGCGGGAGACTTGCAGATTAATGCCAAGCGAAAAAACGTGTTGGTCGTACGGGAGGTGGACGGAGAAAAGCAGTTTGCTCGTATCGATCTGACCTCAACGGAGTTTATGGATACTCCTTTTTTCTTTTTGCGACAGAATGATGTGATTTACGTGGAACCGAACCGGGGACGGATTGCCGGGGGAAATGCCGGAGCTTTCTTACCCTATATTTTGTCGAGCGTCTCCACGATGGTAGCCATTATTGCCTTAATTGTCAGATAATAGAGTGTGTAAAAATAATATCGGGCTTATGAATGAGTTGAACAATGATCTATTTTTGGTTGAAGAGGAGGAAAGTTTTGATTTCCGGAAGTTTTTTAACAAAATTCTATATAGATGGTGGTGGTTTGCTATTAGTGTACCGCTATGTTTGGGTGGGGCTGTCTACTACTATATGAGGCAGGTTCCTGTATATAACGTGGAGGCAAAGGTGATGATAAACGATTCGAGGAAGGGGGAACTGGGAACCAATGCTATGATGAAAGAATTGGGCTTTTTTCAGGGAGATGTATTCGTGGAGAACGAAATGATCGAATTGCGTTCGAAAAATTTGATGCGGGACGTGGTGAAAGAATTGGATTTGAACGTGCGTTATTTCGAGAAGGGAGGAGTACGGGAAAAGGAATTTTATAAAGATGTACCGTTTCGGGTGTTGATCGATTATCCGGAAAATATTCGAGATACCTCGTTTTATGTCAACGTAGAGGGAAACGATCGGGTGGAAGTTTTGACCCCGGAAGGTGAATCTGTTTTTAAGGGGAACTATTCGGAAAAAATACCGGTAGGGGAATATGCGATTTCGATAGAAAAAGAACCCGTGAACGCGAAAGAGGGACAATACCGGGTGAGTATAAATTCCTACCCGGTAGCCACGGAAGTATTTTATGGAAAACTTGATATTAGTAATTTGGAGAAAAACACGAATGCCATCGGGCTTTCCGTGAAGGATGAATCGCCAGCCCGGGCCATCGATCTAATTCATCGGTTGATTGCTGCCTATAACGATAACGGGGTGAGTAATAAGCGGATTGTGTCGACAAGTACGGTGAATTTTATCAATAGCCGGTTGGAGGTGATTAATCGGGAATTAGGAGAGATCGAGGATAAGGCGGAGAATTTTAAAAAACAGAATCAACTGACAGATTTGACTTCAGATGCCACTTTTATCATGGAACGGAAAAAATCGGCTGGAGTCGAGTTGCTGAAATTAGAGACGGATTTGGACGTGGTAAGAAGTATCCGGGATTTTTTGAATCAAGAGGAGGAAGAGTTTCGTTTATTACCGGAAAACCTGGGATTAACGGATGTTACGTTGAACAACGGTATCGGGAAATATAACGAGATGATCCTGCGAAGAAATAAATTATTGCAGACTGCCCGGGAGAGTAACCCGCTGGTAAAAGGAATCGAGAGTCAACTGAGGGAATTAAAGGAGAATATTCGGGTCGCCATAGAGAACGTGGAGAAGGGATTGGAAATTAAGGTACAAAGTTTGGAGAAAGAGCGTCGATTGGTGGATAAAAAATTGACTTCGGTACCTACGCAGGAGAAGCAATACCGGGAGATTTCCCGTCAACAGGGATTGAAAGAGAATCTTTTCCTGTTCCTGATGCAGAAACGGGAGGAGGCGGAGATAGCCAGGTTGATGTACGTGCCCATGGCAAAAATTATAGAAGATCCGAATACTCAAGGCAGTCCGATATCGCCGAAAAAATCCATGATTTTATTGATCGGATTGGTGCTGGGATTTGCATTCCCTTTCGGGGGAATATTTCTATTGGATCTATTAGATTCCAAGGTGCGGGATACCGAAGACGTAGAGAAGGCCGTAAATGCTCCTGTTCTGGGAAGTACGCCAGAATTGCCGGAAGGAGATGAGGATATTTTTCAAGAGAATTTTATAGTATCGGAATCCATGCATCTGATCCGGGAGAATTTGAATTATATGGTGCAGCAGACGGCGTGTCCCGTCATTATGGTGACCTCAACCATTCCTCAAGAGGGGAAATCTTTTATTTCTGCTCATCTGGCTAATGCTTATGCCAAATCCGGTAAAAAGACGATCGCTATCGGTTGTGATTTGCGAAACCCGAAGATGGATGTCTATTTTAAATGTAATCATTATAAAGGACTATCTGCTTATTTGGCCGGAATAGAAAATGATAAACAAAGCATTGTAAATAAGATAGATGATTGTCTTTACGCTATATTCGGGGGAAGCGTACCTCCTAATCCGACTCAGTTGATAGCCAGTTCTCGGATGGAAGAGTTAATAACGGAATTAAAGAAGGAGTTTGATTGTATTGTGCTGGATACTCCTCCGTTGGGTATTCTGGCGGAAGGTTTTACATTAAGCCGACTGGCCGATGCATGTGTGTATGTTGTACGAGCTCACGTATTGGATCGAAAAGACTTGAGGCTGGTTGCGGATTTGGAAAAGAAAAAAAGATTGCCTAACCTTGGGATAGTTGTCAACGGGATAAAGATCAGACGGGGCGGTTATGGATACGGTTATGGTTACGGGGCTAAATACGGTTATGGTTACGGACAAAAAACGAAAAAAGATGAAGCATGAATTTTTTATACACGAGACTGCGGTTGTCGATGAAGGGTGTCAGATCGGGCACGGTTGCAAAATATGGCATTTTAGCCATATCATGAGCGGCTGTGTGTTGGGAAAGAATTGTAATATCGGTCAGAACGTGGTGATCTCTCCGGAAGTGGTGTTGGGAGATAACGTGAAGGTACAAAATAACGTGTCTGTTTACACGGGTGTAACTTGTGAAGACGATGTGTTTTTAGGGCCTTCCTGTGTTTTTACAAACGTGATAAACCCGAGGAGTGCCGTGAATCGGAAATCTCAATACGCTAAGACTCTTGTAAAGAGAGGAGCCTCTATCGGGGCTAACGCTACGATTGTTTGCGGTCACGATATCGGTAGATATGCTTTTATTGGGGCAGGAGCAGTCGTGACCAAAACGGTTTCCGATTATGCTCTCGTGGTGGGAAATCCGGCCCGGCAGATTGGTTGGATGAGCGAATACGGGCATCGCTTGTTTTTTGACGCGGAAGGTTTGGCTGTTTGTCCGGAAAGCGGGGAAAAATATCAGTTACAAAATGACACGGTCATAAAAATTTGAATTCATATGTTTTTCAAAAAACGTTCGGTAAAGCAATATTTTTTTTACGAACACGATTTGCATTCCCATATTTTGCCGGAATTGGACGATGGTGTGAAAAATATGGAGGAGTCGGTTGAGATCGTAAAGCGTATGTTAAAGTTAGGCGTGAAACGGTTCACGTTTACTCCGCATATTGCCTATCCTTTACTTGTGAATGGTCCCCAAAATATAGGAAAACGATGGGGAGAGCTGGAGGGACGTTTGGGGCGAGAGGATATTCGCTTGGATGCAGATTTGGGTGCGGAATATCGTGTCGGAAGGTATATATTTGATCTGATCGAGCAAAAACAAATCATGGCTTCCAGAGAGGGGAATGTATTGCTTGAACATAGTTTTTTGGCTCCTTCCCTTTATTTTGAAGAGTTATTATTTAAATTGCAAGCGGAAGGATTCGGACCTATATTAGCTCATCCGGAACGTTATCGTTTTTACGGCGAAGACATTGAAAAACCGTGCCGGGAATTGAAGAGCAGAGGCTGCCGGATGCAGGTAAATCTTTTGTCGTTTGTGGGTTATTACGGGAAAGAGGCTCAGAAGGGGGCTTACGCTTTATTGAAAAAGGGGTTGGTCGATTATCTGTCGGGTGATATTCACTCTTTGCGGCAAATCGAATTGTTGGAGGATTTTCTAAAATCAAAAGAGAGCTGTTGCCTGAATAAATACATGCTCTTTTAGACCTTTCCGTTTTTAGTTGTTTTCTCGATCTCTATCGGTTTGTAGGTTGCCCGTTCTTTGCGATCGGTGGTGGCGGCACAACTGATACCCCGATCATTCATGGCTTTGTTGCGGCCGATATGAGTTTCCGGAAATTTTTTCTTCTTGGAAAAAAAAGTGGAGATTCCCAGTCCGATAACAGCCAATCCGATTAGTACGAAGACAATAAGAAAGATTTTCCAAATCATTTTGATGTAGATTTTAAATTATGAGTTCAAAATTAGCTTTTTTCGGTATATATGGCTCGAAAAAGGTAAGTTTTGTTCTGTACCAATGTCGATATTCTTTATTTCAACGTTGATTAAGGAAAAAAGTTAAAAAAAAAGGATTAAAAAAGTTTATTTTTACTTTGTTTTTCCTACATTTGGGCAGCAAAGTCAAATAAAATTCAAAAGCAATGGAAGGATACGAACAAAATGAAGGAATGGATACGATTGATAGAGAGGAGATCTATTCTAACGCAGTGAAAGCAGGGAAAAGAACCTATTTCTTTGATGTGAAGGCAACCCGTAATAGTGATTATTATCTTACTATTACCGAGAGTAAAAAGAAATTTGATAAAGACGGGAATCCTAGTTACGAGAAGCATAAAGTATTTTTGTATAAAGAAGATTTCGATAAATTTGTGGAAGGTTTAGAAGAAGCTATTGGTGTGGTAAAAGCGGCCATCAATGGCGAATTGCCTAAAAGAGAAGATTAAACGCTGTAGTGTGCTGCGATATAGACGGGTGATGCGTACGTGTCACCCGTTTTTTAATTTTTGCTTATTCTACTTATTATGTCTTTGTGAAAAATCATGCAGGTGCAAAAGGAGTCATAAAACGTTCGAAACTGATAATCGAGTAGGCATGAATAGGCTTAAAATCGGTCTCTTTTTTATTTCGTTAGTATGCCTTTTTTATTTCGTTGGAAATATTGTGTTATCTTTGTGTAGGTAAATGACGATTGTAGATTAAAATGATTAAGTGATTGAAGGATTAAGAGATTGAGATGGATAACAAGCCGTTAGCAGAACGAATGCGACCGAAGTCTTTAGAAGATTACATCGGTCAACAACATTTGGTAGGGCCGGGAAAGGTGCTTCGTAAGATGATTGATTCCGGAGTTGTCTCTTCGTTTATTTTGTGGGGACCTCCGGGGGTCGGAAAAACGACCTTGGCCATGATTATTGCGGAGCAGTTACAACGTCCTTTTTATGTGTTGAGTGCGGTGAGTTCGGGAGTTAAGGATGTACGGGAGGTAATTCAAAAAGCCGAAAGTCAACGGTTCTTTAATACTCCGAACCCGATTTTGTTTATCGATGAGATCCATCGATTTTCTAAAGCACAGCAGGATTCTTTGTTGGCTGCCGTGGAGAAGGGAACGGTGACGTTGATAGGGGCGACCACGGAAAACCCCTCTTTTGAGGTCATTTCCCCTTTGTTGTCCAGGTGTCAAGTGTACGTGTTAAAAGCGCAGGATAAAGCTGATTTGGAAAAATTGATAGACCGGGCTATTCAAAAAGATTTTTACCTGAGTACTCGGAATATTACCGTGAAGGAGAAAGAGGCTATGATCTCGTATAGCGGGGGGGATGCCCGAAAGTTATTAAATATATTGGAGTTGGTAGTCAATGGATTAGGAGATGGAGATATTGTCATAGACAATGAAGCTGTCCACCGGGAATTGCACGAGAATCCATTGATGTATGACAAGGACGGGGAGCAGCATTACGATATCGTATCGGCCATGATAAAGTCTATCCGGGGAGGAGATCCGGATGCCGCATTGTATTGGATGGCTCGTATGTTAATGGGAGGAGAAGATCCGAAGTTTATTGCCCGTCGATTAATCATATCCGCTTCGGAAGATATCGGTCTGGCCAATCCGAATGCCATGTTGATTGCCAATGCCTGTTTTGAGGCGGTCCATAAGATCGGAATGCCGGAGGCTCGTATTCCTTTAGCCGAATGTGTTATCTATCTGGCAACATCACCGAAAAGTAATTCGGCTTATTTAGCTATCGGTGCAGCGATGGAAGCGGTTCACAATACCGGTAATTCGCCTGTTCCCCTGCATTTGCGTAATGCTCCGACCAAGTTGATGAAAGAGTTGAATTACGGGCAGGACTATAAATATCCGCATGATTTTCCGGGGAATTTCGTGGAACAAAACTATCTCCCGGAAGAGTTGAAGAATAGGAGATTTTATAAACCTCAAGCTAATGCCCAGGAACAGAAGATATGGGAAAGATTGGTGTTGTGGTGGAAAAACAGAAGAGATTAGGTGATTAAGTGATTAAGTGATTAAGAGATTAAAAGATTAAAAAGATTTACGATTTTGGATTTTAGATTTATGATTTGAAGAACCAAGGGATTCTGGGATTAAAGGATTCAGTGATTTAGTGATTGGGGATTCAGTGATTAAAAAGATTTACGATTTTGGATTTTAGATTTATGATTTGAAGAATCAAGGGATTCTGGGATTAAAGGATTCAGTGATTTAGTGATTGGATGAAATTTACGATTTCTGATTTTAGATTTACGATTAAAAGAAGACAAGATCAGAATCTAATCATAAATCGTAAATCATAAATCAAAAATTAATTTACAATTAGAAGGATCGGATTAGGCAAGAGTAGCGAGTTATAAATTAAAAATATATGAATTAATTAGGATATAGATATGTATAGAGAATTGGTTGATAAAGAGATGTTTTTTTTGTTGGCGGGACCTTGTGTGATAGAGGGAGAAGAGATGGCCATGCATATAGCGGAACACGTTAAAAAGATAACGGAACGCTTGCAGATACCGTATGTTTTTAAAGGATCGTTTAAAAAGGCCAATCGTTCTCGTTTGGATTCGTTTACGGGGATCGGAGATGAGAAGGCATTAAAAATATTGGCAAAGGTGAGACGGGAATTTGGAATTCCGGTGGTGACGGATATTCATAGCGAACGAGATGCCGTGTTGGCCGCTGAATATGCGGATGTATTACAAATTCCGGCTTTTTTATGTCGCCAGACCGATCTGTTGGTTGCTGCTGCTAAAACCGGGAAGATTGTTAATATTAAGAAAGGGCAATTTTTATCTCCGGAAGCCATGCGTTTTGCTTCCGATAAAATCAGGGAGTCCGGAAATGATGAGGTTATGGTGACGGAACGGGGAACTACTTTCGGTTATCAGGATTTGGTGGTCGATTTCAGAGGGATCCAAATGATGCAAAATGTTTGTAAATGTCCTGTCATCGTGGATGTCACACATTCGTTGCAACAGCCCAACCAGACTTCAGGCGTCACCGGAGGACAACCGGCTTTGATAGAAACGATTGCCAAGGCAGGAATTGCCGTGGGAGCGGATGGACTCTTTATCGAAACACATGCTGATCCGAGTCAGGCAAAATCGGATGGAGCCAATATGTTGCGTCTGGATTTATTGGAAGGATTACTGGAAAAATTGGTAAGGGTTCGTAAAGCCATTCTTTAATTGTAAATTAAAGGATTCAGTGATTGTCGATTTCGGATTTTTGATTGCCGATTTTAGATTTAAAGATGGCAAGATCAGAATT
>NZ_UQRQ01000022.1 GCF_900543425.1 uncultured Sanguibacteroides sp.
TGTCGTAACGACCGCTGATCACCTGGTCCATTCCCGCGGTGTAGAGTTTACCGTCATAGTGACAGACCGTCACGCTACCGATCATCATGACCGATTCGGTATCCAGCTCGGCCTCTATCTGGTATATCCCGACTTCTCTAACCTTAAACTCGATGGGACAATCCAGGTAACATTGCCATTTCTCTTTTTCCACTCTCTCCGCATTCCAATCATCGGGCCATTCGGGAAGAGTGTTGAAATCCGAATTTGGTGGGCCATAAAGATAAGCCACTTGTCTCCCGTCTCGTAGAAGGTTATACTTTACGCCCGGTTCCGTGCCTGACAAGCGAATAACAACAGGGGTCGTGCCGACCACGACACCACCTCCCGACAGTTGAAACCGTTTCAAGTTACCGTATCGCCCTTTCTGACGGATATGTAAAGAAGTTTTACCCAATTCAAGGCAACATTCTTTAAAAAAATCATTCGTTGATTCGCGGATAGTCAGAGTTATTCTACCCTTGTATTCCCAGTCCGTGTTCTCTTCCACCACGTGTACGTTGGCCGAGGAGAATGGAGTTCCCCTTAACTTTTGCAGTAAGGCTATTTTAATATCATAGCTATCGATTCTCGTGTTCGAGTAATATTCCACGTCCACGGAAGCTCCTCTATCGGGAATGATGATCCGATTCGGCTCTAGTATTTCTATTTTATTCAGAACATTTTGTCCTGAAACGATAAAATGGATACATAACAGACAAAATAATAGATATATTGTTTTCATGATCTTGTTTTTTACGATTAATTACTTGGTTGTACATGGTAATGATACTCTTGAAGAATATTCCCGCTTTTATCTTTTGCCCGGAGCAAACGCCCTTGAGGATCGTATTCCCGGCTCTCGATAATCCCGTCCCTACCGGTACGACAAACGACATTTCCTTTACCGTCAAGACTGGTCAGCCCGAATTCAATACCGTCCGGGCAGAGCGCAGCGGACAACACATCCGATGGAACGGTCATGATAAGGTTGGTCGATAATTGCGACGCGGAGATCGCTATTTCACCTTCCAGACAGTAGAGTCCGGTTCCCCGAGGGACCGTGAACGTGTTGCTCCCCGTGCCGACGACCGTTCCCGAATTGGAAAATGTCCACGACATCGGAATAGAGAGTACTTTTGTCGCAGAACGTTCTACCAGCAACTTGTAACGGTATTTATTGCCCACGACTTTCATCACGATTAATTTACCCGGTATATCCACTCCTAACTTGTTGCGCCCGAGCAAGTAAATCATCATATTGGGTTTTCGCGTATCGGACTGGAAAGCGGGAATTATGCCTGCCATGATATTCAGGTATTCATCCAAGGTAACTCCTATATCCTCTCTATTGCGAAGCCACATCATCTCGTGTTCCATTTCCATTTCACGAATTTTATTTTCTTCCTCGAGGATTTTTTGCTGATGTTCCCTGTCTTGCAGAAGGCAAAGAATAATATTCATAATTTCTCCATGAAGAGGCATTTTGTTAAAAAAAGAGTCTCGTAACACTCGTCTTGGGAGATTTCGATGAAAATCATAATAAATTTTTAATTTTTCTGTCCAATCTTTCTGCGGTAATTCATTTAAATCGATATGCTTTAACTCGCTCTTCCGGTAGCGATCAATTGCGGCCACGGAAGAACGATCGGTCTGCGCGGCCACGAGTATACGATTACCGGTCTCCTCGTCATAGATGTAAGTCTCTTTACCCGCCGCGGATTTTACTTCGGCAACTTTCACTTTTGCACCCACGCCGGAATAATGTAATTGGTTATCCACGGTATAAGCCGACTGCGCCCGCGTGAAGTAATTATTCAAACTACCGCTTGCCACGCTAACAGGATTCACCTGGTTCGACCGGAATAATTTAGAAGGCAGGTAATAATGCTTTCCACCTATCAGGGTATCCATGTAGGTCGTCACCTCTTCACCCGCGAGTAGAAAACTCGTACTTCCCGCCGCCTTCACATACGTACTCGTCCGAACGGGTAAATAGAGCATATTAGCGACACGCATGTCGGTCAACAACGCACTCGTGTTATCGGGAAAGGCATCCATCACCACCTTTGAATCCTGTTTATATTCTGTCCCGTCGGCCGTGGTCGTGACAACACTCGTGGGGGTAGTTCGCCGGGTATTCCCGTAAGTGTAACTTCGGGTGGTCTTGTTATATTTTCCGGTAAACGAGGTTTTTGTAAAATCACTCTCGGAAGGTGTTCCAGCAGATGCCGATTCCTGATCGAAGAAATCGTACTCCACTTCCCCGGTCAAAACGGTAGCCCCACCGTAATATATTTTATAAAACTGATCCGGTATTACCATGTTTTCCCGGGGTTGTATATTGGGGACATAAAAATCTCTATACGGGTTAAAATATACTGTTGCCTCCCCGTTCCAATAAAGTATTTCATTCCTATCGGGTGTGGATTCCCTGAGATGAACCGTGTCCATTGCATATCGATAGGGTTTTAGTTGTTCTAATTGGGAGGAAAAGGCATAAAGGGAAGCCCCCGAGAAAAATTCATTTTTAACGAGAGTGGGAATAGAATATGAATTTCCCATATTATCGATCAAAGCCCGAGAATATCGATTTTTCTTGAGTTTTACCAGCCGTCCCTGCTTGTCATACATGACGGTGCCGAGAGGCAATCCGTGTAACCAGTAAGGATAAGAGGGGCGTTGATTCTGTACTGCCGTTTGGAAAGAACTTGGCACGCAAAAATAGTGGGCTATATAACCGTTACCGACTCGTTCTTCCAATATATACCGGTAGAACAACCCGTTGTTTCCCGTGTTCACTATAGCCATTTCGTCGTCCTGGATAGAAGATAGATAGAGTTTATCCTGAAATGTTCCATAATTTAACGTTTTTAACAAGGTTTGGTATCCCCCGATTAATACTCCGGAGCCCGCATTACCGTTGATAGACAAATCCCGGTAATGATAACGGGTGGTATCCCGGTTACCTTCCCCGTCGTCTAACACGACCTCCTTCAACCGGAGCCCCCCGTACTTGCTCCCGTTGTACTCGTTCAACTCGTAATCCACGTTTAACTTCCAACCTCCGGTTCCCGTGATTTGCCGTAAAGAGTAGGCTTTCGCGTAATCGGGATGACATCTGCGATCGGATACGTCATCCATATTGTCCGGAAATGTAATTCTTCCGTCCATGTGTATATACGGATAGTTTATTTGGATGGAAGCTTCATGAGGAAGCAAATATTTCCTTCGGATTGTGTCCCCGTTATGAAATCCCCATAAATCACTACTTTTTGTTTTTAAAGAATCGTGATAATAAAGAAAATCGTAATATCCCGTTATACCCGAATCTCTGTTTCCGAAAGAGAGGCTACTTAAACATCGATTTTGGTAAGAAAGATTAATCTTTTTAACAATATCTTTTTTATAGTTTTGCCACTCTATTCTTGTAATTCTTCCTTTTTCATTATGTAACACGATGTTATCAGTACCCCAACTAACCCGTACTAATTGTCTTGTATTTACCGAGAAACAAGAAAAGTCTCTGGTGTAACCTGAATCTTTTGTAGTTATTCTTTCAATTGCAAGCCTCATGTATCGCAAAATCTCGTTTAAACATCCTCGAAGGGCACTACTTCCTTGTAATCCGGCGTTAACACATTCGTCTAAAATAGTTATCACGTGGCAAATATCAGTCATCGCCCTCGAACAGTTGGCCGCAGAATAACTCCAATCGGATAAACAACCAATGATTCGATTGATGGCTAATGATTGTTGAATTTGTTGATAATTGGGGTACTCTAATCCCGTTATAGGAAATTGTTGAAGTTGTAATTCCGATACCTTAATCCCGTCTACAGCACCAAGGTATATTTCATTTAAAACCTCGACGTAAACCGGAAGCCTTTTCAATTCGTCAGCTAATTTTTGAAATCGGGCATGACGTATTTCTAACGCAAAAGCTTTGGCGTAATTGAGGTTTTCATTTATTTGTCTTCTGTAATAACTTATATCGTGTTTCCGTTCCCGGAGAATGCGTCCATAGTTGTAAATAATGTCGGTCCAAGAAAGATGATTGACATAGGTTCCGTCCGTGTAGTAAAAATAGATCGTGTCGTCTCCCGGAATATGTATTTCGCTTAAATGCCACGAGGAGATAAAACTACTGTTCCAAATATTATTCCCGGAGTTATTTGCATCTATGTAACGAACTCCACCTGAACTTTCCGAGACTGAAAAAATGTACCTGATGCCTTGTTCATCGGTAATTTGATATCCTTTATCTATTTTTTCAATCAGGAGATTGGATTTTTCCAGTGTTTTGATTGTAATACTACCTCCTTCTTGGCGCATGATAAAAGAGATCTTTCTCCCGTTAAAAATAGCCGTGAAAATATCGGTTTCCCCGTCTTGCCGATGAGCGTTAACCTCGTTACGGGTTGTCATGTTGTGATCCAGGGTGTTATGAAGAAATCCTTTTAGATTCTCGTCATTGATTCCTCCTCGAACAATCCTCGTGATAACTCCTCCGCAAATTAAGTTCCAACCATAACCGAATTCTCCCGAAGACTCTCTTACTTTTACTCCCCTGGCAGAATAGACCAGATTGACGGGTAGCGTGAAACGATCGGAAGATACTTGAAACAAAGGGATGGTATAATTAAAAGTACCGGTACTGTAGTCCACGGATGAACTATTTAGGTTCATGAGCTTTTTCGCCTGTTCTCCCGGTTCGAAATTTTGTGCCGGGGATATTCCCGGTATACCCAGGAGTATTGTTAGGATAAAAAATAGTTTATTCTTCATGATTTTATTATTTTTTAATTTAACACTTGTCCCGGTTGGCTTATTTTATTCCCGATGCGTCGGGTTAAGATTCAGCTGTTTTTTTCCATAGCACGTTTGTTTTTAGGGTTTGACTTTTCGTGTTTTAATATTACATAATGAAAAGAGCACTAAAAAGGCACTAAACATTCTTTTACAATTTTATTGCACCAAAGATAAATTACTTGTATACAGGCTTTTATTCCAACATACAGGATTCAAAGATTCCTATAGTGTAATATATGAGCCAAATTTGGTGTTCGACACGAACACTTCATTATTGAATGAATACCGGAGAATGGATTGTTTTTAACTATAACGACACACGGGAAAGGTTCTATATTTTTTTCTACAACGCTTTTTATAACAAGTCCCCAAAAGTCGTGTCTTGCTTTTGGGGACTTCATCCTGTCTGATTGTTTTTAATCGATTAAAAATAGGAATTAACCAGCTTCTTTTTCTTGTCGTTTTTAAATTTCTCGATGCCGTTTATATAATATAATCGGTACTGTCTTTTACCGGGTAATTGAAAAGCATAATTCCTTCCTCGGGTTCGTCTTTCACGAAGACGACCAAGTACCTGTCTCTTGTCCCAACACCCCTGGGTGGAATAAGGTAAATACCTGCAGAATATTTATTTTTATACTCTTTTCCTTTTCTGTTGTAAGTAAATTCAACTTTCGAAGGTCCTCCCCTGGAGGGTTTGTAGTTTATAACCTCCCCAATGGCGAATTCCGGATTGCGAAAAATTCTTTTTTCTCTCTCTTTATATGGACGGTCTATAATAGATATCATGGCCAAGCATACCATGATAATTAAAAATGCTTTTTTGATCTCTTTGTTTATCTTCATGTTCGATCAAATATGCTTTTATCGTTGATGATCTTAAAAGTTTTTCCACAAAAGTTACCCGGAATCTTTTTCATACACGACAATCTTGTATAAACCTTGTAAACACACACATTCAATATTAAATTTGTTTTACAAGTACTCAAACTCACAATATTGTATGAATAATTCAAATTATTTCGACTGTCATTTAGCACGTTCCCGTTTCGATCACGGGTAATACCCACTTTCTCGTAACTACTCTTAGTTAGTTCTCCATCCAAGAAAGATAACCCACTATACCCACCGTACTACCCGAGAAATACACCTTCATCATCCGAGTAGCCAACGACTCCATCGTGAATGACTTCTGTCTTTACAATCATCATAAAATGACAAATGGAGGACTATCTAAAAAATTAGACAGTCCCCCATTCTTAATTTGGTAACATAATAATAGTCAATAAATATCACAATTTTGTTGCTTAGTTCTATTTATGTCTAAATAATAGTAAATTTTATTACCCTCTATTCTATCCAAATAAATTAAATCTTCCATTTTAGACAAAAATCCTATTTCTCGTGTTAATAAGTTTATTCGACATAAACAAAAACCACGTTTAAAAATCTCTTTTGTAAATAGTGGAACATATATGTAAGTATCCCAATTTAAACATGGTCCTCCAAACAAATATTTTAAAATAGGTTTATCATTTATAGACAATCTACCTATTATCGGACCACCTTGAACTATTTCTTTCAAATCAGAATATCTTATCATGAAGTCATCAATATTTTTTTCTATTAAAAAATCCCATGGAGTTTCAGATATCATCGTTTAATTAATTTTGATGTTTGATTTATTACATTTTTTGAGTCTAATATAAACTGTAATGACCCTCCTGGATATTTTAAACCTTGAGGACCAATTATTCCAAACCGTACGGGAGTGCCTTTAGGGATAGTGCCTATAGTATATTGATTTAAAGGGTTCCAATTTGGTTTTATTGCAGCAAAAGTTCTATTAATAAAAGAATTACTCCCAATTCTTACACCCCAAAAATCAGGCATATTAATATTCATCTGGCCAAATCTCTGAACAGGAATATTAAAAGGAGCCCTAATATTTATCCCACCTATCAAAAAACCGTCACTTGTTGTAATGTTTTTTAATCCATTAGTTATTAAATTCTTTCCTATACCAGACAAAGCCATCATTCCTTCTATCCCTCCAGTTCCCACAAAGAGTAATGAATTAATTGCAGCCTGAGTCATAGGGTGATTCAAAAAATTAGATTGAGCCCTATGCATACTATTTACAAGTATCTCATTTTTGTAAGTATCAGACAAGGGACTATTTACACTCAGCAATTTCGATGACAATGCAGGATCTCGCAAAATTGAAGATAAAGCATTTACAGGTAATGAAGAAGTAGACACAGGTATATTTTGATAATAATTTAAATACATGTCTCCCATATTAATAGACACGTTACTACCTATATTATGATAAGCCTCTCCATTTATCTCTAATTCGCTTGCTTTGCTGTCTCTCCACAAAAGAGCCTTTCCGTCACCATTCTGATACCAATCCGAGGCTTGTCCATCAGGATCAATAAACAAAACCGGACTATTCGCACAATAATTATAAGAACTCAACGAGTAATAACTCTCGGCCATCGGGTCGACACTAAACCAACGTCCCAGCTCGGCGTCGTACATCCGGGCACCGTAGTCGAGGTAACCGAGGTTACCCGTGGTCTGATCTTCCTTGCCGTTGTATTTTAGACGATTGGTGGGATCCACGTTACCGCCCGACTGGCTGTATCTCGTGCCGAAGGGGTAGTAGTCGTTTCGCTCCTTCACAGTTCCCGTTTGGTCAACGATGCTCCTGACGCTACCGAGGTGATCCGTCAGGAAGTAACGAATATCGTTACCCGTGCGGCTTCCCGTTCCGACCAACACCCGGCCACTCGACGTGATTGCGCCTTCCAACTGTATCCCGGCACTGTTTTTAACGTATGTCAAAGAACCCAAGTAATAGAATCCGTTACCGCTCGCATCCACTACCCTTAACTTCGTTTTGGACGGTTCTTAAGTGTCAAAATCAACTAAAGAACCGTCCTTTTAGGCTAATACAAATCTTTTCGTGGTTTTATGAAGTAATCACTTCTTTTTTTTAAACACGACATTTGGATTCTTTTCATACATTTGGGGTATGAATAGTATTCTTACCCCGTCAAAACCACTAATTACCCCGTGGAGTTTTTCTATGGAGTATTTTTCTTGCACAGACAGGGAATCCAATATAAATATACCATTTTCACGAATATCTCCAGTTGCATCAAAATAGCAGCGAACGTAGAATTGATTCGGAATAGTTGTCGTGTCCATGTCTATCCAAGTCCCACCATCTATTCCACCATGCCATATGGCAGATTCCGGGATACCCGGTTCTCTTGGAGGCGCCTCTACTTTTTTGCTATTCCAACAACAAACACATAGTAAGGATATTAAAATAAACAGAATTGCACTACTTTTCTTTACCGTACCACAACCGTTGCCACCAGTTTTGTTCCGAGCTTGTTTTTTTCTCTTTTTCATCATACCGAGTCGTTTGATCGTTATAATTTATTGTAATACCGATACCGTAATTATAAAGGAAGTTGTAATCACTTATTCCCCGGTACTGTTTTGTTAAACTGTACGGGTCAGGCACTTGAAACCACGGAGCCCTTTTTGATATTCGATCGTCCTGCTTTAGCACATCTGTCGCAAAATCTCCGCAATTATTGGTTAATAACGAGTATTTTTTTCTCTCTTTATTCTCGTTTTCTTTTAACCTGCTTTGCGCAAAAGAATTCATCTCGTCAAACTTGTCGCTTTCAAAATAAAATCCGGATGCGTCATATACTTTTCCTTTTTTCTTTCCACTTTGTTCTGAAATAAATTTTATCACTTTATTCAAGGATTCGGCTGTAGGCCTGTTATTTTTGTCCATTATTACATTAGGAACAGAATAATGATTCACGAAACCTAATTGTGCGATATCGTATCTACCGTATTCATAATATTTTGTAACACCTGTCTTGTTATTTATCAATAACACCCCCGCGTGTCCCGTGTACGGTATCCCTCCCGCTGGATAATCTTTCCACACGAGTAAAACTCCATCCATCCCGTTTGGATCAAAAGCATTTATCGGGTTATTATAACAATAAACATAGGGAGTTAATGAAAAATACTTTTCCGTCAGTATATCTACACAGAACCACCGCCCGAGTTCGGCGTCGTACATCCGGGCACCGTAATCGAGGAAACCGAGGTTACCCGTGGTCTGATCTTCCTTGCCGTTGTATTTGTAACGGTTTCCGCCTTGCTGGGCGTAATCAGCCCGGACGTGTCTCGCACCGAAAGGGTAGTAGTCGTTTCGCTCCTTCACGGTTCCCGACTGATCCACGATGCTCCTGACGCTACCGAGGTGATCCGTCAAGAAGTAACGAATCTCGGTACCGACACGGCTACCCGCCGCAACAAGAATACGGCCGCTCGCCGTGGTTGCCCCTTCCAACTGTATCCCGGCGCTGTTTTTAACGTATGTCAAAGAACCCAAGTAATAGAATCCGTTACCGCTCGCGTCAGCTACCCTTAACTTCGTCCCGTCGGCCAAATAAGTGTAAGAAGCTTTTAGCGTGGTTCCGGTCTTTACTGATGATAACAAATTTAAAACATTATATTCATAATTCAAATTTTTTGACTATCCTTATAAATTTTGGTAAAGACCGTCCAAGTTGTTCCCTTTTAGTAGCCTACTGCACCCGTCCCTCTGGATTACCCCACGGCAACAGTCCCCGTGGGGTATTACACGATAAATCCAAATAAAAAATTAGTCCTGCATAACTTTACAATTATTACAGGACTAATCACTTTTTACAACTTGTTTTACGGTAACAAAAAATTAATTCTCGTTTGTAGCATCATTTTTTACCACTCGTACGCGGTAGTATCACTTCCAAGGAATTCAATTTTAACGTCAACATCGTGTTTCACAAGGCAAGTGTCCGATTTTCCCACGTAATATATCACGATATTAGATGTCAAATCACGCAAAAAAGATTGTATATCTGGAAACTTTTCTTGATCTCGATCATCGTAAAGTTTTTGTACATCATCGAGATTAAATTTTCCATAAAAAATATCTTTACTTTTGGGTTTTACTTGAACCGGATACCCAAAAAACACCAGAGTATCTTTATTGTAAATACCGTAAAAAAAAGATTCTGGCCGTTTGTCGGTAGGAAAAAGAGTCTCTTCATTATCAATTAAAATACTCGTGTCCTTGTTGTTCTTCACCTCGAAACGATAAGAGACAAATATTGGTATTTGGTCTAACTCCTCATCCGGGTATTGATTCGTGCCAATATCGATAACAGATATCTCGATATCTTTCGTTTTCTGCTCTTTCTTAAAGTGACATCCCGTGTACGAAATAACGAGAAAAAGTAAAAATACAATTGTTAATGTTTTCATTTTCGTTTATTTTCCATTTGATTATATATCTGCCTATAAAAAGTCCAGTCTAGATTTGACTTTTGTAGGTATCCTGAATAGTTTGTCATCATACCACTTTTAAACTCGTACGTGGTTTTTTTCCAAGATGGATGAAGCATTTGTAATTCATAGGCCTTATGATGAGTTTTAGTCTTGTCCGAGTAATGTTTAATCCCGTGTCCCGTGTATTCGTGAACTCCCAACGTGTTCACTATATTCTCCACGTAAGTAAAATGTCGTTTTACAAATTTATTCATTTGATCTACGGAAATTTTAAACGTTTTTCGATTTTTGTACCTACTCGTCAAAGCTAAACGAACCCCGTCTGACGGGTTATTATAACTATCTTTACCAAGCTTAACCGAAACCGCTTTGTTTTCCAGACGTGACATATCATAGCCCGCCTCGGATAAAACATGCGAATAGATCTTGGAATATGCCTTAGCCGAAAGATTCACGTCTTGCATTCGCTTCATTTTCGAATCCCATTGATCATTTAAAATCACGTTCAAATAAGATTTCAACGTGGTTATATAAATTTGCCCGGAAAATCCTCCCTTGTCAACTCCCAAGAAATTACCTTGTGAATCATAATAAGGACTGTAAAACGCTCCATCGGGATCAATGTTTTTAATACAATTGTTCGCGCAATAATTATAAGAACTTAAAGAATAATACTTTTCGGCCATCGGGTCAACACTGAACCAACGTCCCAGCTCGGCGTCGTACATCCGGGCACCGTAGTCGAGGAAACCGAGATTACCCGTGGTCTGATCTTCCTTGCCGTTGTATTTTAGACGGTTGGTGGGATCCACGTTACCGCCCGACTGGCTGTATCTCGTGCCGAAGGGGTAGTAGTCGTTTCGCTCCTTCACAGTTCCCGTTTGGTCAACGATGCTCCTGACGCTACCGAGGTGATCCGTCAGGAAGTAACGAATATCGTTACCCGTGCGGCTTCCCGTTCCGACCAACACCCGGCCACTCGACGTGATTGCGCCTTCCAACTGTATCCCGGCACTGTTTTTAACGTATGTCAAAGAACCCAAGTAATAGAATCCGTTACCGCTCGCATCCACTACCCTTAACTTCGTTTTGGACGGTTCTTAAGTGTCAAAATCAACTAAAGAACCGTCCTTTTAGGCTAATACAAATCTTTTCGTGGTTTTATGAAGTAATCACTTCTTTTTTTTAAACACGACATTTGGATTCTTTTCATACATTTGGGGTATGAATAGTATTCTTACCCCGTCAAAACCACTAATTACCCCGTGGAGTTTTTCTATGGAGTATTTTTCTTGCACAGACAGGGAATCCAATATAAATATACCATTTTCACGAATATCTCCAGTTGCATCAAAATAGCAGCGAACGTAGAATTGATTCGGAATAGTTGTCGTGTCCATGTCTATCCAAGTCCCACCATCTATTCCACCATGCCATATGGCAGATTCCGGGATACCCGGTTCTCTTGGAGGCGCCTCTACTTTTTTGCTATTCCAACAACAAACACATAGTAAGGATATTAAAATAAACAGAATTGCACTACTTTTCTTTACCGTACCACAACCGTTGCCACCAGTTTTGTTCCGAGCTTGTTTTTTTCTCTTTTTCATCATACCGAGTCGTTTGATCGTTATAATTTATTGTAATACCGATACCGTAATTATAAAGGAAGTTGTAATCACTTATTCCCCGGTACTGTTTTGTTAAACTGTACGGGTCAGGCACTTGAAACCACGGAGCCCTTTTTGATATTCGATCGTCCTGCTTTAGCACATCTGTCGCAAAATCTCCGCAATTATTGGTTAATAACGAGTATTTTTTTCTCTCTTTATTCTCGTTTTCTTTTAACCTGCTTTGCGCAAAAGAATTCATCTCGTCAAACTTGTCGCTTTCAAAATAAAATCCGGATGCGTCATATACTTTTCCTTTTTTCTTTCCACTTTGTTCTGAAATAAATTTTATCACTTTATTCAAGGATTCGGCTGTAGGCCTGTTATTTTTGTCCATTATTACATTAGGAACAGAATAATGATTCACGAAACCTAATTGTGCGATATCGTATCTACCGTATTCATAATATTTTGTAACACCTGTCTTGTTATTTATCAATAACACCCCCGCGTGTCCCGTGTACGGTATCCCTCCCGCTGGATAATCTTTCCACACGAGTAAAACTCCATCCATCCCGTTTGGATCAAAAGCATTTATCGGGTTATTATAACAATAAACATAGGGAGTTAATGAAAAATACTTTTCCGTCAGTATATCTACACAGAACCACCGCCCGAGTTCGGCGTCGTACATCCGGGCACCGTAATCGAGGAAACCGAGGTTACCCGTGGTCTGATCTTCCTTGCCGTTGTATTTGTAACGGTTTCCGCCTTGCTGGGCGTAATCAGCCCGGACGTGTCTCGCACCGAAAGGGTAGTAGTCGTTTCGCTCCTTCACGGTTCCCGACTGATCCACGATGCTCCTGACGCTACCGAGGTGATCCGTCAAGAAGTAACGAATCTCGGTACCGACACGGCTACCCGCCGCAACAAGAATACGGCCGCTCGCCGTGGTTGCCCCTTCCAACTGTATCCCGGCGCTGTTTTTAACGTATGTCAAAGAACCCAAGTAATAGAATCCGTTACCGCTCGCGTCAGCTACCCTTAACTTCGTCCCGTCGGCCAAATAAGTGTAGGAAGCTTTTAGCGTGGTTCCGGCCTTTACTGCTGATAACAAATTTAAAACATTATATTCAAAATTCAAACTTTTTCGACTGTCATTTATCATGTTCCCGTTGGGGTCGTGAGAGTAGGTCCCGGTAACCCCGTTTTTGGTCAGGCCGGTCAATCGATTTCCCGTGTAAGTGTAGGCCAGCGTCGAGGCGGATACTCCCGTCCGGGTTAGGGTCAGGATGTTGCCGTTACGATCGTAGGTCAATCCCTTCTCGTCATAAGCGTTGTTCCCGGAGAGGGCTGTCCATGCCGTTCCGCCCTGGTAATGAACGCTGCCTGACAGACGGTTTAAACTGTCGTAAGAGAGAGCGTACATCACGGGAGCCGTGGTCCCGTTTTTCCATTCCCACTCGCTGATGTCACCGTTGTAGTACTTTTTCCCGGAAGCACCGAGGGCGGTCGTCTCGTAACGCAAGGTCATGGTAAAAGGGGTACTGGTCTTGGAGGTCAGCCATCCCCGAACGTTGTAGGTCATCGTCTCGGAGAGGAAGGTGGCTCCCGTCTTGTACTTGTTCGTCTTTAACCGTCCAACGGCGTCATACTCGTGTTGCACCACGGCGGGAGTTCCACCGTTCAGGGTGCTGCTCGAGGAAAGAAGACGGCCCCGGCGATCGTACGTGTTCACCGTCTCCAGCACGTCGCTTCCCGTGGCGCTATAACCGTGGGCTTCACGGGTTTTCAGGACGTTCCCGGCGAAATTGTAGGTCATGTCGACCCGGCTCTTGTAACCGAGGAGGTTGTCGCTCGCTGTCTGGATAACCCGGCCGAGGTCGTCGTAATAGGTGGTGGAAGTGAGCCAGGTGCCCGTGCCGAGGACACGTGTCTTCACGCTCGTGACCTTGCCCCCGGTTCTCGTGCCCGGGGCGGTGGCGTACCCGGCGGTAGCGACAAAGGGAATCGCTATCACGTTACCGCTGGCAGGATACGTGTCATACACCGTGTATTTCAGGGCCGTTCTCGTCCCCGCCGGGATGTAGCCCGAGCTGGCGGAGGCCGCTGTTTGAAGAGCGGCATGAGTGGTAGCCGCCGACAAGATCACCTCGCCGGATTCCACCTCCCGGTTGAGAGCATCGTAAAGGGAGTAACTCCACCTTTTCGTGTCCTCGGCCCGTTGCTTACCGTCCTGGCTCATCACGAGTCGATCACGCTTGTCATACACCAGGTAGACGGGATCACATCCCGGTAATTTCTTCTCCGTCACGCGGCCCTTACCGTCATAAGCGTAGTAATAACCGTAAAGACCCGTTATGCCTGCTGTCAAAGGACCTCGAGCATTCGCCTCGGGCGATAGCACGTGTCGTAAGCGTCCCAGGTCGTCGTACACGTTGCTGGTGGCCAGGCGTTGCCCGGAGAGATACGCCACGCTCTCGATCACTTCCCCTTTCGCGTTGGTGAAAGTCTCCGTGATGTTGCCGTCCTCGTCGGTGGTTCTCTCCCGCGAGAGGGAGTTAACCGGGTAATATCCCCCGTCGACCAGTGCCCCCGTGGCGTCGACCTTCCAGCGGCGTACCTCGTTGGCCGTGTTGGTACCGTAATAGCGTGTCAGGTATTTCGCGGCCTGGTGCCAGCTTTTTCCCGGTCCAGTCTCGGTCAACACTCGCCCGAGAGGACTTGTCTCGAAGGTCGAGAAGCTAAACGCGAAATTACTCTCGTCCGTCCCGTAAGCGTTTCCCCAGCGGGAGGCGAAAAGGTTCTTATCGAGGTAAGTTCCGGTACCGACCGTGCTCTCGAGCGGCAGAAACTTTTTTTCCTCCCGACCCAGTTTACCGAAACCGAAGGGAGTGACGATGTCCTTCCCGGCAGGAGAGGCAGCCACGGAGACTAATTGTTTGGAGCGTCCGCCGGGTCCGGTGTAAAGCACGTCGTCCACCCGCTTGATCCGGTTGGAGGTGACAGTTTCCGTGTCGTAACGACCGCTGATCACCTGGTCCATTCCCGCGGTGTAGAGTTTACCGTCGTAGTGACAAACCGTCACGCTACCGACCATCGCGATGGTTTCTATATCCAATGTAGCCTTTATCTCGTACACGCCGGCTTCTCTCACCTTAAACTCGATGGGATGATCCAGATAACACTCCCATTTTTCCTTTTCTATCTCTTCGGCCTGAGCGTCATCGGGCCATTCCGGAAATAGACTCAGATCCGGATTGGCAGGCCCGTAAAGATACGCCACTTGTACCCCGTCACGGTAAAGACCGTACTTTACACCCGGTTCGGTGCCCGACAATCGAATAACGACCGAGACCGTGTCGACCACGACACCACCTCCCGATACCCGGAACCGTTGCAGGTTACCGTATCTCCCTTTTTGTCGGAGATACAATGAAGTTTGAGCCAACTTCAATCGATATTCTTTATAATATTCTCCTGTCAATCTCGGTATCGTCAAAGTTATTTCTCCCGAATATCCTGCCTCTTCTCCTTCTACCACCGAGATCGTGGCCGAAGAAAAGGGTGTACCTTGATACTTTTGTCGCAAAGCGGTCTGAATATTAGCGGCACTTGCATAATCCGATGTAAAATAATTGATCTTTACCGTTCCCCCACTCTGAGGAAGAACAATACGTTCCGGGGTGAATTGAACGATTTTATCCAAATGAACCAGAACTCCCTGACCTGCCACGATACAGTGGACGAGCAGCAAGCAAAATAATATGTATATCGTTTTCATGATCTTGTTTTTTACGATTAATTATTACCAGGCTGTACATGATAGTGATACTCCTGGAGAATGTTTCCATCTTTATCCCTCGCCCGAAGCAATCGTCCCTGGTGATCATATTCCCGGCTTTCGAGAATCCCGTTTCTGCCAATGCGATAAACGACATTTCCTTTACTGTCAAGACTGGTCAATTCAAATTCGACTCCATCGGGACAGAGTGCGGCAGACAACACATTTTCAAGAGAGCTTAACGTCAAGCTTGCAGATAATTGTGCTCCCGTAACAGGGATTTCACCTTCCAAGCAATAGAATCCCGTTCCCTGGGGAACCGTTAGCGTGTGTTCTCCGTTCCCGACAACGGTCCCCGATTTAGTGAATGTCCATGGCATGCGCCAGGTAAGAGTTTGAGTAGAAGAACGCTCTACCAGTAATTTATACCGGTACTTAGTACCGACTACTTTATTTACAAGTAAGGTATTAGGTGTGTTTATACCCATTTTATCCACGCTCGGCAAGTAACACATCATATCAGGCTTCCGGGTATCAAACCGGATCGGATCGACAATATCCTGTATCATATTTAAATAATCCGCCCGAGATATTCCAATATTATTTTGTCTGCGATACCAAACCATTTCGTATTCTCCCTGCACCTGCTCCTTTTTACCGGCCTCCTCAAAGATTTTTTGACGATGTTCTTTACCTTGTAAAATATCCTCCACGATCTTCATAATTTCTTTATGAAGTGTCCAGGACTCACTCAAAAAAGAATCCCGTAAAACACTTCCAGGGAGATTTTGATGAAAATTGTAGTAAGTTTCCAGCTTTTCTTTCATACTCTTAGTCGGAAGCTCGCTTACATTAATATGCTTTAATTCGCTCTTCCGGTAGCGATCGAATGCCGCCACGGAAGAACGATCGGCCTGCGCGGCCACGAGTATACGATTACCGGTCTCCTCGTCATAGACGTAAGTCTCTTTACCCGCCGCGGATTTTACTTCGGCAACTTCCACTTTTGCACCCACGCCGGAGTAATGTAATTGGTTATCCACGGTATAGGCCGACTGCGCCTGTGTGAAGTAATTATTCAAACTACCGCTTGCCACGCTGACGGGATTCACCTGGTTCGACCGCAACAATTTAGAAGGCAGGTAATAATGTTTTCCACCGATCAGGGTATCCATGTAGGTCGTCACCTCTTCACCCGCGAGTAGAAAACTCGTGCTGCCGGGAGTTTTCACGTACTGGCTCGAACGAACGGGTAAATAAAGCATATTAGCGGCACGCATATCGGTCAACAACGCACTCGTGTTATCGGGAAAGGCATCCATCACCACCTTTGAATCCTGTTTATATTCTGTCCCGTCGGCCGTGGTCGTGACAACACTCGTGGGGGTAGTTCGCCGGGTATTCCCGTAAGTGTAACTTCGGGTGGTCTTGTTATATTTTCCGGTAAACGAGGTTTTTGTAAAATCACTCTCGGAAGGTGTTCCGGCAGCTGCCGATTCCTGATCGAAGAAATCGTACTCCACCTCCCCGGTCAAAACAGTTGCTCCCCCGTAATATATTTTATAAAATTGGTCCGGTACTACCATATTCTCCCGGGGTTGCACGTTGGGGACATAAAAAGTCGTATAGGGATTAAAATTAACCGTAGTCTCCCCGTTCCAATAAAACGGTATATCACGATTCGGCATATATGCCAAAGCGTTTTCCGTATTTACAAAAAAACGGAACGGCTTCAATTGTTCCAATTGGGAAGAAAAAGCAAAAAGAGAGAGACCGGAGAAGTAGTCATTTTTGACCGTTGCGGCAATCGTGTAAGGTGCTCCCACGTTACTGACCAATGCCTGAGAGTAGCGATTCTTTTTCAATTTCAACAATCGTCCCTGTTTATCGTAAACAGCTGTACCGAGGGGTAGCCCGTGCAGCCAGTATGGATAAAAAGAGCGTTGGTTCAGTGATGTCGTCTGGAAAGATTCGGGTACGCAAAAATAGTGCGCGATGTACCCGTTTCCGACCTGCTCTTCCACCACGTATCGGTAAAATAAACCGTTATTCCCCGTGTTAAGAATGGCCATTTCATCATCTTGCACCAGAGAGTGAAGAATCTTGTCTGAAAAAGTACCATAATTCAGCACTTTTGTCAGCGTCTGGTATCCCACCGCTAACACTCCGGAACCCACGTTACCGGTAGCGGAGAGATTCCGATAATGGTAGCGGGTGGTATCCCGGTTCCCTTCCCCGTCGTCCAGCACGACCTCCTTCACCCGAATTCCCCCGTACTTACTCCCGTTATACTCGTTCAACTCGTAATCCACGTTTAACTTCCAACCTCCGGTTCCGGTAATCTGCCGCAAAGAGTAGGCTTTCGCGTAATCGGCATTACAAGAGCGGCCAGGAAATGTCGTCAGTTCGGGGGGCAGGCTTAAATGTTCCGATTGTACATAAGGGTAATTCGTTTGTATTTCCGCCACTAAAGGAATTAAGTGTTCGATATTCGGAGCCGATCCGTTATAATACCCCCATACATCCCGGGTTTTGGCATGCAACGTATTCAAGTAATAATCAAAATTATAATACCCCAATAATCCGGCTTTTTCATTTCCGATTGTCAATCGACTCAAGGTTCGTCCTTTATAGGAAAAGTTAACCTCCCGGATCACATCTTGTTTATAATTCTGCCATTGAATTCCGGTAATAGAACGTCCTTCTCCCCAAAAGACAATACTATTTGTACCCCAGGAAACCCGGGCCAATTTTTTTTCCTTGACCGACTGACGAGTAAAATCATCTACCTTACTGACCGTCTTCGTGGTGGTTTCTTCGATATCGAGTCTCATGTAACGTAATATTTCGGTCAAACACCCGCGAAGAGCAGAAGCATCGTACAATAAACCATCGTCAATGAATCTATCCAACAGATTCCGTACATAACTGATTCGAGTCATCGCTTCGGAACAGGTTTCGGAAGTAAAAGTCCAATCCGACAGACACCCGATGATTCGATCGGCAGCCATAACCTGACTCATTACATTGTAATCGATTACGGTATGCAAAGTCGGGATACGGATTATATCCAACTTACTACACGTTATCCCGTATTCCTTCGAACGTTGTACTTCTGTCAATACTTCCACGTAAGCAGGAATATTTTCCACGTTCTGAGCCAATTCTCTGAACCGGATATCATTAGGCAATTGCGAAGCATAATATTTAGCATTATTTATATTCGTCGTAATCTGTCTACTATAACGATCGATCTTACAATCGCGTTCCTTCATCCCCTTTCCGTAATTATATACCATCTCGTTCCACGAAGTATAGTCGACAACGGAACCGTCCGTGTAATAAAAACGGATAGGATCATCACCGGGAATTTGAATTTCACTTAAATACCAGGAAGAGACAAAATCTCTATTCCAGATATTGTTTCCCGCATCGTTCGGATCCTGATAACAAGCTCCTAATGTCATTTCCGGAACGGAAAAGACATATTTCACTCCGCTCTCGTCCGTGATCTCATATCCGTCTTCTATTTTTTCGATCAAAAGATTCGACTTTTCCAAGGTTTTTACGACCACCTGACCGACCTCTTTTACCTCGATAAAAGAGACCTTCCGTCCGTTGAAAAAAGCCGTGAAAAGATCGGATTCTCCATCCTGCTCGTGCGTATTTACTTTTTTCTTTGTTGCCGCAGAATGATCCAGCGTCTCCAGTAAAAAACCGCCGTAGTAATCGTCGGCCAAACCTCCGCGAACCGTACGGGTAATCACTCCCCCGCACATCAGATTCCATCCTATCCCCCAAGGCCCTTCGGCCTCGTCCACTTTGACTCCTCTGGCCGAATAAACCAAAGAGACAGGAAGGGTAAAATGCCCGGAAGATAGTTCAAACAGAGGAATCGTGTAATTAAAAGTTCCGGTACTGTAATCGACAGACGAGCTCTTTAAATCGGCAAGTCCTTTTGCCTGTTCACCCGGTTCAAATTTTTGTGCACGGGACATTCCGAAAATACCCCAACATAATATGAATATAAAAAACACTCTCTTTTTCATAATTTTTTAATTTTAGATTTCACTTTTGGTTCCATCGGCCTATTGCCGACAAATCGTTTTTAACTAATGTTCATTTTCCTTTCTCATAAGCACACATTTTAAAAATTCGACATTTGATTTCATTACCCGATGACTCCCCCGAGCTTAAACATCGGCAGGTACATCGAGACTAACACGAGGGCAACAAGTCCCCCGACACACAGTATCAGAACGGGTTCCAACAGATTCCCGAGTTGTTTCAATTCATGTTCCAACTCTCGGGTAAGATCTTCCGCTTGCTTCGAAAGCATATCTCCCAGACGATTGGTCTCCTCACCAACCCGCACCAGAGTCACTAATTTTCGATCGTAAATCAATGGGAATACACTCAACGTATCGGCAAACAGTTCCCCCTTTCGTAACCCATGACTAATCCTATCGAATGAAGTTTGATAAGGAAAAAAGGTAATGATATCCCGTAATAGCTCTATCCCGTTTAACAGGGGAACCCCGGAGCCGTAAAGCAAGTAAAGCAGCTTGCAAAAACGGGCTTCCTGATTTTTTCGAACTAATCCCCCTATCCCGGGAAGTCGCAGTAAAAAAGAGGAGAGGAGGGAACGAACCCGATCGTTTTTACCCTGAAAAAAGAAAAAGAGTCCCCCCGTAATCAGGATACCCAAAAAAGTCAATAAATAAACCGGAAAATTGCCGGATAACGAAATAATCCACCGGGTTATAGCCGGAAGTTCTCCTCCCATGCGAGCATACACCTGTTCGAACATAGGGACAATGACCAAAATCATAAATACCAGTACCAACATTGCCGTCAAGAGGATAATCAACGGGTAACTCACGGCACCCGTTATCATTCGGCGTTGTTCCTCCCGTTTACGGTAGTAATCGGCCAAAAAACGTAACGATTCATCCACTCGTCCCGTCTCTTCTCCGATCCGTAATACCCCGCTATCCAACGGAGAAAATTTTCCACTCGTCACAAAACTTTCCCAAAGCGAATGCCCGATAATCACGGATGCATATAGCTCCTCCAACAAAACTTTTACTCGTTTGTCCGTCTCCCCATCGATGAGTAACCGAAACGAACGCCCGAAATCCAAACCGGAAGTCAAAAGCGAGTGTAATTCGGAAAAAAGTACCTCCTTTTTCCCGTTTTTCAATCTCCAGTTTTTCCGAAATACATCGATATCACTCTTCATACTCGTATATTTTTTCCTGCTCATGCAGTTTATCCGTAATTTCTCCAAGACGGCGATTACCGATACCAAAAGGAAGATCTAAGATTTTTTTCCCCATCCGCAGATATATCCGCAAAGAATCCGGAAAAGAGAGATCTTCCTTAGAGGATATAAATTCCCATCGTTCCACCGAACGAAAAAGCGTATCCGTACTCTCCTCACCAACCCGCACAACAACCGAATCCCTCTTTTCCAACACGGAATAAACCTCACCGTTTCGATAAAGGAATAAACGCTCTCCCCGAAGCTCGGCACGATCGTTCGCCTCGAGTAAACAATCCATTCTCCGGTAGTTATCCGACAAACGATAGGAGGACAACAACCTATCCGTCAGTCCGGCCGTCAACCTTCGAACCAGATCAGCCCCGTCAAAGAGAGCCAGAAAGAGGAGGGCAGAAACCGTTATGACAACTAATATTTCTACCAGGGTCGTTCCTTCCCATTCAAATCGTTTTACATCAAATTTCATTGTTTTCGGATTTAATCAGATAATCGTACCGGCTATCCCTTTTGCCCCGCAAGGGATACACGTGAATACTCAATCGTTGTATTTTACCCCGGTAAGGAATCAACTCGATCTCCAAGATTCCCCCGTCGTAAGTTCTCGTGTAGTTTCCCGAGGGAAAGGCCCCCCTCGAATAGTCCTGAAAACACCGTTTCACGGCTATCCAAGCACATAAGTCCTCTCCCGGGGATTGCTCCTTTAGCATCACGCGTGTCAATATCTCCATCGTGACCATAAAAGCTCCCAACCAGATAACGGAAGCCACGATACACTCCAAAAGAGAAGAGGCTCGCAGTTCATGTCTCAATCTACCCATTTGACCTCCTTTCTCTCGTAATTCTTTCCCATCCAAAAGGGATAAGAGACCAACGAAGTCTCCAGCAGAGCCACATCATAAAGAATCCCGGAATAGAACCCTTCCGGGGCAAAATAGTAACAGGACCGGGCATACAGGCTACCCGAAACAATCCCGTGTACCTCGGCGATACCGTCCACGTACACCAATCCCCGCACCCTGGAACTCTTCGATTGAAAATAGTTGGCCGAAGGAACTTCGCTCTCCTCATCATGCCCGGATACGATAATATAACCATTTACTTCACAACACTTTCCAAAACGAATAAGTCGCCGATCGTTCTCTCCGCTCACCCACAGACCCGAGCCGGGAGACAAGCGGACCTCATCTTCCAGAAGAATGGAATCCCGCGCAAATACCTGCAGACTTCCCTGAAATCCGGCAGCAATTTCGACTTTACGGGCCACGACGATTACGTTCTCCAAGCGATTATCCCGTTCCAGAAAAAGCTCCCCCGGAGTATACAGAATTACCCGCCCCCGCATATCGACTCCGGAAAGGTATTCCCCCGTTTCAAAACAAAGAAGCGAATCGGTAAAAGATCGATGTAGATACTCGTTCCCCGCGAGAAGAGGATACCCATCGAGAGAAAACAGTTTTTGAATCCTGTCGACATACTCCTTTTCAGGAAGGGGAAACTCTTCCGGACTCTGTTTTATATTCCTAACATCGACCTTTTCACCCCCGAAAAAGACCGAACGTACCTGCGTATAAGTAATCCCGTTACGAGGAATCCAAGCTCCCCCCTTCACGTATGTTTTCCCGGCCAAGGAAAGAGTTCGTCCGTCTTCCGGCAGAAAAAGAGTCGTTCCGTATTCACCCTCTCTTCTCTTTCCGAATATCCGGGTTCCCCGTGTTCCGTTACGAACCTTCACGGTGACCGCCTCATACAATCCCCATTCTTCCGGGGTATATTGTACCCGGGAAGAGGAATCTCCCTCGTAAAGCAGATAAGTCCGATCCTCCCGTAACCTCTCTGTCAAAGTACTGTCCAGAGCATAAAGTACAAAAGCAGACTCTATATGTGCCCGGTATCGTTCCCGTTGTTCCGATTGATATCCTAACGTTAATTCAATGTTCCACAACGACATAACAGACAAAACGACCAATAACATAAGCATGCAAACGACCAATACGGTAGCCAGCACCGAAGCCGGTATCGTACAATTTTTCATAATTTCAAAATTTTAACGGACGGACAATAAAACGCCTGTCCTTTTACTCATTTTCCATGATTATCGTGTATCGCTTACCTCTCTTACTCACGATAACAGAGTCCGCAAACACGTTACAAACCAAGAATCCGTCGATTTTGTCGGTGACGGCAACAATCCGTTGCTCCTCTCCCGACACCACCAAAAGAAAATCTTTTTTCCCCTTTTTAATTTTACCCAACAAACGAAATCCGGGAGGAGACTCCACTTGCTGAAGGAGTTCCCGCTTTTTTCCGGGAAGTCTTCCCCGGGAGACAGGCAGAGCCGATCCATGACCTAAAAAAGGGTCCCGGTAATTTAATAGCAATGCGACCTCTGTCCCGACAGGAGACGTTCTCGGTTCCATCACGGGAATCTCCGTTTTTATCCCGGAACCGGTTAACCCGATTACCCGGACCGCAATCGTACCCCAAATCAAAAGAGTCGATGCCAGTAATATCCATTGGGTCCCGTTCTTTTTCAATGCTTTCATCACTCCTCTTTTGAAGGTAAAACAACAATCCTCCGTACGGAATACAATCCTTTATAAGCCGAATTCTCCGGCCTTACCCGCCATTCATAGGTACCTACATCCAAGGTAAAAGAATATTTATTCCCTGTCACAAGCGTATCCAGCAAATAAAACTCAGGCCGTTCAAAACCGGGCTTCGCCACTTCCAATCTATAACCCGAAGCCCCGGAAACTTCCTCCCACACGAAATTTTGTTCCCCATGGGGTGTCCGAATGCTATCGGCCGGAGCTATCAAACACACTCTTTTCTCCGAAATATCTTTCTCGAACAAATCTTCACATCCTCCCAACAAAAGCAAGAGAACCATACAACCGGCCACCCTTTTCTTCCGTTTCACTCCCGATGATGTACGCTTAATTGTTGTATCCATAACGTCATTTTTAATTGTTTCTTTTTCTTCACCCTGTCTACGGTCGTACCAAAAGCGACCGAAACCACTTTTCCCAATGATTTATCCCGTTCGATAAAATCCAATAATTTCACTAAAGAGATAAAATCTCCCGAAAGAGTTAATTCCCCGATATCTATTCTTACACTCCCTTCCGTTCGAAGCAGATAAGGAGTATATTTAGACACGACGGTCTCTCCTTCCGTAAGCATGGGTGACAATTTTTTCAACCACAGCCCGTCCTGTAACACGGCTTGTGAAGAAAAAACCTCTTTTACCCGCGGTAGACTACTTTCGTCCGATTCCATCCTCAATTTTTCCAACACGCCCAGTTTCTCTCTATACTCCTGCCAGGAAGCAACCGTTCCCCGAAAACCTAAAAACCAGGCTATCAAAGGCAGGGCACACAACAAGCCGGCCAGTTTTATAAAACTCTTATAGGCTCTCCATCCGTTCATAACCGAATCTCTATTTTAAAGAGCGACTGTCCCGTATCCCGTTCCCGTTCCAACGAAATCAACTTAACCTCCCGGGCGAAATCCGTTTTCGTCAATTCTCCGATAAACCGCGTTATCTTTTCCGTTATCGCACATCTCCCTTTGCAACGAAGCAAACCGTCACGAATCGACAAGGGTTTTCCCTCTTCGTAAACTTTGAGAAGCGGGCCGATCTCCAAAGATTCCAGCACGACTTCAGGAGGAATAACGGCAGCCATCCGGTCGACGATAAAAGCATTCCTTCGATTTCCGGTTCGCCGGTATTCATTCACGACACGTTCCACTTCTCTCGAATGTTTATCCCGTGCCGAAACATTACGTTCCATCCGAGTCAATTCGGTCTGTAGCAAAGAATGACGTTTCCTCAACGTGTCGTTCCACAGGAAATTGACCAACAATAAAGAGAGCAGACAGACCAAAACGGGTAATCTCAATTTACGCCTCAGAAGAGTACACAAACAACTTCCTCTTTCCGTCGGCTCCATCAATACCTTCCATGTCAGTTCTTCCTGAAAAAAGCGGAAGAGATACGACTCGTATTCCCGTTCGTCGACAGAAGAACTCAAATGAATGCCTGCCACGGGAACCTTCTGCTTTTCCAAAACAGCCGACAAAGCCTCTATTCTCTCTTTCCGGGTAAAAACGATCTTCATCCCATCCCCGGGAAAAGACTCCCTTTCCCATAAAAATTCACCTCCGACAGTTATTCGTTCCATTCCACCTCCGGTCTCATCGAATAACTTCGTAATAATCCCCTCTCCCGTGAACCATATAACAACAGGGTAATCAGGAGATTTTCTGAAAAACGACTCCGGTTCCACGCTTCGTTCCTCTCTTACTATCGTCACTCTTTTTCCGCGACAAATCCCTTCCAGGTAATCCACAACCGGATCACCCTCTCTCCTCATTCGCACAACCAGGAGTCCCACTCTCTTCAATATTACACTCAATCCTCTCATTTTCAATAGATCACCATAGGTTTAATAAACACGTTTAACTTCTCATCCACCTTACTGTTTTTCGTCGACCCGAATAACCATTTCAAAACCGGAACCCGGGCTAAGAAAGGTAATCCGCTGGACGTTTTTTCCCGGCTATTGCGATCTATCCCGCCAAGCAATACCATCTCTTCGTTTCGCACCTGAAGCAAAGACTTAAAACTCCGGGTGGCAGTACCGGGAGGAGCATCCTTCTCCTCCCGGGTTGTAAACTCACTCTGTTCGATCTCGATCGAAAGAGTTATCTTCCCGTCCTGACTCACGAAAGGCACGATCTTCAGCGTCAAATTAGCCTCTATATTTTTCCAGGTATAAGACTCTGTCGGAACCGGGATCTGCGACCCGTAGTAATTATTTTGGACCTCTTTATAATACTTTGTCTCCCCGCTCTTAAGCGTTGCTTCATGGCCGTTTAAAGTAGAAAGTTTCGGAGTTGAACGCAATTCGATATTCCCGGCATCCTCCAAGGCTCTCAGGTTAAGGTAAAAATCAGGCGTCACTTTTCCCAAATTAATCGATCCGAAACCGTTAAAACTATTGATCAATTTATTGATCGAGGAAGCCGAGAGCGACACGGCCACACCCGGACTTAACGTACCGCCTGTTTTTACCGGTTTATCTCCGAGTCCGGCCGTTACACCCACTTCCCGGATGACGCTTTTTCTGGAATCCACGATCAATACCTCTATCGTAATCAAGGGTACACTGCGATCAATCGACTCCAGGAATCGTTCCACCTCCCGTACCTGACGAGTTGAACCGGTCGCAATAATACTATTTTGATCCGGAAACAACTGTACCTGCATTCCGGTCTTCATGGCCGTGGGTATCAACTCCACGATTTTATCTGCCGAACGATAACGCATCGGTATCACCCGGGTTAAAACCAATTCGTTATTTTTAGTCGTCGAACCGAATAGAAATATTCCATTCTCTTCCCGGTAAGTAAAAGGCGTACCGGCAAAAAGCACCGAAAAAAGAGCATGTAAATCAACATTCTTCACGTGTAGCGCCGTCTCCTGATTCAACGGAACCAGAAACACCCGGTCGATTCCGAGCAACGCACACACGTCCGCCACGATGTCCTGAATATTTCCCCGGTTGATCGAAGCCGTTATCCTTTTCAAACTATCGACCGTTATCTGATCGGCAGAAAAACCGCGCCTCCTGTTATAAAGGGGAGCCGAATCGCTTTTATCCCCGGCAGTTGCCAGCGGAGCATACAACATCCATGTTCCGCTTTTCTCCCGGCCAATCTCCAATTTATTTCCGGAAGCTAAAACCGTAATAGCCTCCTTCACCGGCATCTCCCGTACATATCCGGATACCTGGTAGCGGTATAAATCAGTAGGAACAACGATCTGCTGTCCGGTCAAAACACTCACTATTTTAACGACGGAAATCAGATCGTCATCCCGAAGATCGTAAGACAAAACACCCTTTACACTATCAAATTCTATTCGGGGTTCCCGCACAACGGGAGCAGACTGTTCCGGGGAAGTAATCGAAATAATATTCCCCACAACTTCCAAATCCAAACGATACTCTTTGCACAGAAAAAAAAGCAGATCATTGACACGAATCCGTTTAAAGTTACAGGTAACCATCTGCTCCTCGTCCACCTTGTAACAAAGATTCACCCCGTTTACCCGGGCTATGGTTCGAAAAAATTCTCCAAGCGACAACTTCCCGACAGAAATATCGATCTCGGAAAGGTAAACACTATCCCGGGCAACAACCCGTTCCAACCTCACCCGGACAGAATCCAGCCGCTCTTCTTCTCCTTTCACCTTTCCGACGAATACCTGTAAAACAACAAACAGTAGAATCATTTTTATGCTCATCATCATATCTCTTTTTACGAGTTTATTAAAGTCAACACTTCCTCCAGAGAGGTCTGTCCCGTCTCCAGTAATTCCAGAGCCGAATCCGACAAGGTGCGAATATTTCGTTCCCGAAGATACTTCCCGATGTCGGACTCCTCCCTCCGGATCGCCCCGGATAACTCTTCATCCACCGGAATGACCTCGTATATAGCCTTACGTCCCCGGTAGCCGGTATAATAACATTGCTCACACCCTACAGGTTTAAACAGAGATTTCAAACGATGAACGGTTGAAATTCGACCTGAAACCGCCCCGGCCTCTATCTCTTGTTTGCAGCAAGGACAAAGCAAACGTACCAACCGCTGGGCCACACAGAGAATAAGCGTATCCGCTATCAAATAGGGATGCACTCCCATATCTACCAAGCGGGAGACACTTCCCCAGGCACTATTCGTGTGGATCGTCGAAAAAATCAAGTGTCCCGTGAGTGAACTTCGAATAGCCATTTGCGCCGTATCCGTATCCCGGATTTCACCCAACATGATAATATCCGGATCTTGTCGCAAAAATGTACGCAAGGCCGCCGTGAACGTCAACCCGATCTCCTCTTTCAACTGTACTTGATTTATTCCTTGCAGAGTGTATTCAACCGGATCTTCTATGGTCAATATATTACTAGTCACCTCGTTCAACAAACGAAGAGTGGCATACAAAGTCGTACTTTTACCAGATCCCGTGGGTCCGCTAATCAGAACCAACCCATGCGGCTTCCGTACAGACACAAGGTAATCCTCCAGTTGCTTCCGGGAAAAACCCAAGTTTTCCAACTCCAATAGCTCCACATGGCGGGTTAATAGACGCATCACTACTTTTTCCCCGTGAATCGTCGGTAAAGAGGAGACCCGGACATCAAATTTATCTTCTCCCTGTTCGTAAAGAATACGACCGTCTTGAGGCAACCGTTTTTCAGATATATCCAAATTGGCCAAAATCTTTACCTGATTGACCAAGGCCGCGTAATTCCCTTTCTCGATCACGTAACGCTCCACCAATTTTCCATCCAACCGAAAACGCACCCGACAACGCTCCTTATCCGGTTCCAGATGAATATCACTGGCATACTCCCGGTAAGCCTCTTCTATCAATCCTTGCAGAAACCCCGGATTTCCCGAAGCCGGTTTACGTTTTAAGCGTTCTCTCTCGACCGCCTTTCCCTCGTTACGATACGATTGTTTTATCAACCGGGAAAAGAGTTCTCTATCCAAAGAGTTTACAACGATTTTCTTTCCGGTCAATACCTCCAATTCGGTTACAACCGATTCATAATTCCGACCGGACTCCCCGTAACAACATAACGTATCCCCTTTCGTTTCACAAGGCACTAATTGGTACTCCCACGCTTCCCGGGCAGAAAAAAGTTGAAGCATCTCGGTAGATACATGAATTTCTTTCATAACATTGAATATTGAACAGTACACATCGGAAACAAGAAGCGGATTAAAATCCGAATCAGGTAACAAATACCGACCGTCGCCACTAACGGAATCGTCAGCTCTCTTTTTCGTTTACAACAAACGCCCCATCCTACCAATGTCAACAAAAACGAGATTACCAAAAACTTCGGGAACTCCAATCCCGCGAATGCCGGGGTCAGGAAAAAAAGAAAGACGATATCTCCGCTACCGATAAAACGGCGGGTCGCAAACGCCACCCGACCGTATTTCAGTAATAAATACAAAGCCACACCCAGACCTAAAAATAAGAGGACTACACTATTTACCCCGGTCCGTACAACAGTTTCATATATCCCTTCTTTCATGAAAACAACGATAAACTGTAAGCTTCCGAAGACCAATAAGGTGTATACACTTATTACCCGCCTTTTAAAATCGGAACGGATTAATAGCATCAAAGGTATGGTCAACAAAAATTCCATCGTTTAATCTTTCGTGATTTCTTTCAGTTCCTTGTCTTGATTGATCTCCCAAACATTATACACCCCGTCGCCGTCAAAATCCACAACCGCCGTAGCTATTGCCCGGAAACCTTTCTCGTTGGCCTCCACGATCTCAATCCGGTAATTGGCATTTCCCCCGTCCGTCGTAAGCTTTGCCTGTTCGAACCCCAACTCTTCCAGCGAGGTGGAATAACGTGAGTGAGTGTAAAAATTACTCTTCTGCAGGGTATGCAAAAAAACCAATTGCTGTTGCGCCTCCGTACTCTTCGCTTTTGAAATCAACGGCATCAGATTAGGTAAAGCGATCAACACCAGAATGCCGATAATCACCAAAACAACCAATAATTCAGGCAGGGAAAAAGCCTTTAAACAAAAACTCCTTTTTTTATTCATACTATTTTTCATTTAATACATTCATATTGATACTCATTTTCATCGAATACATTTGCCTCTTCCTCGTCCTGTACTTTTAACATATACCCCATCTGCCAATAGGTCACAATCTCGACATAAGGTATCGGTTTCAATAATTTACGACAACAGGATATGATCTTTCTTAATCCCTGAACATTGGATTCGTCATCGCATCCCCATCCCTCTAACAATAGGCTTCGACGCCGGACGACACAAGAGCAATTTTCGACCAGCAGTCTCAATATCGCATATTGTTTTACCGTTAACCTCGTGGCCGAACGTCCAACAATCAATTCGGATACATTCCTTTTCAAATAAACATCCTTGGCCACTTTCAGAACTCCACCCCGCCTTGCATTCAAACGATCCTCTCTTTCTATCGCCTGCGCATAAGCCAAAATACCTTCTGCTCCGCACTCTTGACTTATGTATTGGTTAGCGAAACCATTCAATCCGTTTACAACCTGTTCAGCAATGATTTTCTCCCCGACTAAAATGACATAAATATTACAATTTTGACGTTTTATCATTTTAGCATAGGTTGTACACGAATACCTCTCGGGATAATCCCTAAGAAACACGATATCCGGAGTCCGCTTTTTACAGTAATCACAAGCTTCCCCATTACTTTTAACAACAATCAAATGATGTCCATTACTTGTAAATAAATCGACTACCTTTTGAGTCATATCAGACCGTTGTTCTACATAAAGCACTAAATTCATAATTAATATATTAATTAATTTCTGATAAATTTAAACACACAAACATGCACTAAAAAGGCAGTAAACATTACTTTTTCATTCCTTTTATTACACACATTTACACTATTATTATCATATATTCACCACAATATTTCCCAACAAAAATATCACACTACCAATAATCAGTTATTAATAAGGATATTAATAAAACAAGCAATAAGATCATCATATCAAAACAGTATAAATATTTACATCAGTTAATATTTTGATGTTTTTTAATAGAATCCATATTCATCAAAATTTAGTGAAAGAAAAATAAAGAGATCAATGTCTCCAATCAGATTATGTAGGGTACATTATATTTTGATTCCTTCTATTTCTCATACCAATATCGTTAAAGATTCTCAAGCAATTTATCTTCCTACACTCATTCAATAATAACACAAAACATCCGCTCAACATTCAAAATTTACACCCACATATTACAACATAAGAACATTTAAATCCATTTTACCAACACAACATACTGTATACAAGTGATTTATCTTTATTACAACAAAATAATAAAAGAATGTTTACTCCCTTTTTACTGCTCTTTCTTTGATATAACATCAAGGCACGAAAAGTCAAACCTTAAAAACAGACGTGCCTATGAAAAAAAACAGCTGAATCTCAACCCGACACATTGGGAGTAAAATAAGCCAACGGGACAAATGTTAAATCAAAAACGACAAAAATATGAAGAAAAATGTAGTATTTTTAAAGAGAACAAACGGTTTAAAATGGTTATGTTGTATAAGCATTTTAATAGGTTTAGTACAAATCGGTAATGGACAGGAATTTTATGTGGGAGCTTTTTCAATACCTCCCTCTACCGAGAAAATAACGGAAACTGGAGCAACAAAAAGCTTTGTTTATGACGAAAATGGTAATATGACCACTGATGGACGTCGTGGAGTAAATATTTCGTACAATAAGATTAATTTACCACATTGAATTTCGAAAAATTCAGAAAAAATTTCGTATATTTACAATGCTGATGGAAAAAATTAGCGATACAAGTAGGAAGTTCTTTGACATACTACCGTAACGTGATGATATATGACGGGAATAATCTATCGAGTATTCTTCAACCGGAAGGAATAATAAGAAAAAGCGGCAATAGTTATGTTTACACGTACGCGTTACAGGATCAGCGATGGTACGAAATGCAGGCAAATACATTTGCATCTCGTTATTTTAAAAAACATTATAATATAAACTGGTTTAGTTTATGGAAATCAGAAAATTATCCTACAAAATAATGCTTACGAACTTTAAAATTATATTATATGAAAAATGTTTTATTTATATGCATATTAATGGGAATGATACTATCTTGTGAGCCATATTAGAATACGGACTTTGGGTTAAATGCGACAAATGATACCATCGTGATAACTTTAGGAAAGGAGGAAATTGGAAAGTTTGCCGATAAAGTCTCTTCTAAATTTCCTGTAAAACCCAGTTACGCGGAGCTTTCACCCATGAGCAGAGCATTATGTAATTATGGTCACGAAAAAATACATCCATATGATACCCTTTCCATTTTTATTATCCATCCTGACACGCTACAAAAATACGAGTGGATGGAGATTGGAGAACAGAAAAATACATGCGAAAATACACGAAAACGATTGAAGAATTTGAAGACGAGTACCCTGATGAATATATTTTCATTTATTCTGGACAAGAAGAATAATCAATGTTTGTTGAATAAATATCTCCAATTCGGTGAAGGCGTCATCGTGATGCCTTCATCTTATAACCCGCGGAAATAGTTCTCGAGGGCAATTAACAATAAAAGCAGTTTTAATATTGACGTCACGTTTAGCATTTTTATCAATCGTAAAATATCTATATAATAAGAATAAAATTACAATGAACAAAATACTTTTGATCATCTTATTAATATTAAATAGTCCGATATTAGTTGCTCAGGATATTAATTTAACATCTGTAGATGAATTCTTTAGAATAACATCAACTTTAAGGCAAGGGAAGAAGATAAACAAAGAACAATGGCAACAATTTGATAACTCCAGTGGTTATGCTATTTTCTCCCGCAACCAAAACAAATTTATCATTAATACTATAAAATCTTCTATTTATATGGTGTTCGGTAATGAGAATAAAGCGACAAAAGACAGTATTCTTAATATTCCAGAAGAAGAAATATCCAAGGACAAAATAAAGATGTTAAAGAAGCTCATTTTAACAAATTTCCAAGATATTAACGAACATTATTCATCAATCAAATCATTTCGTGATAATTATGATTTTGATTCTTTACTAACGAAAACAGTTCAAAGATTGAGTTTGTTCCTCTGTTGTGATACGCTTAATTCAGCTATTAAATTAAAACCCATATATTTCTTCTTCTTTAGTTCAGATGGTAAAGACATGGAAGATGCTCTCTATATCGATTTCAATCTAATATATAACATGACAGAGCAACAAAGAATAAATTTTCTCGCACATGAGTTTTTTCATAATTACAGGAGTCATTTTGAAAATCACGAATTTAATTATAAAGAAGATTTAAACTTCATGCTTGATATGATACAGAATGAAGGAATAGCTGATCAGATAGACAAGTATATGGGTTATAAAAAATACTACTCCGACATCTTTAAATCTCCTGAACTGGCAAAGATATTTACAACGTTATATGATAAAGCAGAAGATGATATAAAACAGTTACAAACAATAATCGTTCAATATTCTAAAAACAACATAGATAAAAAAACTATGATAGATAAGCTTCTTGAAGTTTACAAATATAACGGACATGCCATTGGCTTCTATATGTCGAACCAAATTATCAAAGCCGGATTTAAGAATGAAATGATAAAATCATTTTATAATCCATACGAGTTTTATCGATTGTATAATTTAGCTGCCTATAAAAATAAAACCTTCATACTCAGTGACGATTTTATGTTTTTCTTAAAAAGCATAACAAAAGACCACTACACGCAAAATCAATAAACAGCAGTATAGAATGACATTTTCAACAAGGTTCTCGTCGGGAATGCCCTGTATTTACCCCAGGACGGGTGTAGTAGGCTATACCTGCACGGGCAACCGATTATATAAACAGAATCGAAAAATTTAAAAACAATAAAAAAAGGAACTGGTTAAATCCTATCTCTAATCAATTATAATATGATGAAACACCCCCAAAGGTTAACTTTGAGGGTGATCTTCATATTAACTTATAAAAATGAAACGTTAAGAATCGGCCAAGGATTGTTTGATTTTAAACAAGAGGTATTCGTAATGTTTTCGGGTTTCTCCCGAACTTCGGGTTACTTTATCTTTTAGCATGGATTGTATATCCAGCAACATCTCGTAATAAATCGAAGAGACAGGGGTGTTGTTTTGCCGAATTCCCGGAGCAGGATAAAAACCGGCACGTTCAGGCATCATTGCTCTACGTGTCAATTTTTCCATAATCCCATTGCCGTATTGCATTGCTAAAGGCGTCTGGAGCGGTATTGCCAGAGCATTTTTTGACAGGTAGAGAGTGGCTGGAGCCGCACTCACGGTAGAGGTATTGATCACGCTGTTTAAGAACGACCGTTGCAAATCGATCTCTTCAGGTCGTAGTGCCCGGTTTTGTAATGTTCCGTCCCATACCCACCGGTACAGATCGTCCATATATTCCCGAATCGTATAAGTACGGGAAGGTTTTTCCGAACAAAAAGAAACAGCAATCATTCGACTGAAGAGGGTGGAAACGATCAACGACCGCAGCCCCTCTTTCTTGCTTTCCATGATTTCAAGCTCCTTCATGATTTCCGCATCATCCCACCAGGAAAGATCCTTGGCCAAATCGATCAAGAACTTTACAGCCGCCTGTTGTTGCTTTTTGGGAACCATCTCGTAGGGCATAGTTCCGTCTCCCATCTTAACATCCCGGAGATAACATCCCCCGATCGTGTTGGCTACTTCCCGGACCTTATTCGTCAACAAATACTCCATATATTGTAACAGTTCTTTACGCTCATTCATATCGGTATCGCTCTCGGCATACCATTCATGCAAGTGCGGAAGAGCGGCTTTCAGGTTCCTCACCAAATAACCTACAGCTTTAACCTGATCGTCACCCAAATCCCCGGAAACCACCGAGGGATCGAACGTCGGATAAGAAATCTGTTTTCTACTGAATCTGCAATAAGAATCTTTCAATCCCTCCCGTATCCAATTGTCCAAAATAGAAACTTCATCCTGAAAATTCTTTTCAGGTATCGGTTGATACAACCATTTAATCACGTAAAAATCATAAGGCCCCAAGCCTTTGGGAATCATACGTACCCCTTTTTTCACATCTTCCGGTTGCGCTATATAATTACAGGCAATTCCGTCCATGATAGAAGGAGAGAGTCCGTACTCGTTCGTGAAGGTTACAGAACGCAAAGAATCGACGGGATAAGCATAGGATGCCCCCAAATTATTCGTCAATCCCAAACAGTTGCCGACGGCTTGCATGACATGCATCTTCAACATCTCCCCCGTCATCCGCGAGGAAAAACCCACTCTCCTCACGGAAGGGTCTGCCCCCATCGTCTCTGCAGAGCGATTATTGAACATGGAACCGATAATATTGTTATGTATATAAAGAGAGGCATTTAAAATCTCTCCGCTTCTGGGATCCTCGTGTAAAGAGGTTTGGATGGCCGTCATCCACAAAACCGAAGGCGAATACCGAATGGTGGAATTATGAATATCATTGGCATCGAAATCGGGGTCATTACCGGGGAAATCGACCACCCGAATCACATTTTTAAATCCGATTTTCTCAAAAGCCTGATTCCACTCCTCCGCTCCGGCTTTTATATAAGGCCTCCAGAATTCCGGCATCAGAGAATCCAGATAGAACACGATGGGTTTCCGGGGTTCCACCAACTCTCCGGAACGGTATTTTACCTCGTCAACCGGCTCCAACTTCCAACGTTTTGCAAAATAAATCGGTTTCACACCTTTGTTGGTTTGGGAATAATCGACTTTTCCTATCGGCATCACACCGATTCGAGCATCGGCCAAACGAGGGCGCATCGGCTCCTCCGGCAGAAGCAACAGCATTTTATTTACGGTAACACTCACGGGAACTCCCAAGGCCACCGGATATTTACCGAAAACAAAACGATCCACGTCGAATCCCAACTCGCACGTTACACGGATCTCCCTGTCCTTAACCTGAATATCTTTTAAAAAAGAGCGATCCAGCTGAAATTTATGTATCCGAACCACAAAACCGAACATGGAGTTTCCTCCAAAAGAGGTAAAAGGATTCGTGTCATGCGAACTTTCCAGAAACAGAGGGGTCACATCTATCAGAACGGCACTTTTATCCGGTGCCTGAGCCTCTATTTTAAAGCTCTTGAATACACCTCCGACATTCGCTTCCTTCAATGCCCGGGTCAGACCTTCATCATTTCCGGGATCATAAACCGAACCGGAAATTAAACGAGCCTGTAACAACGAATCCTCCCGGGTAAAACGGAGATGTACCCCTTTCCCCGCAAATTGTCCGACAACTCCCTCCCCGTTATCACTGATATCTTCAATGGAAGAGGTCAACAGAACATCCTTGTTTAATAATGCTATCGGGAATTCCATGTATACCTTTCCATCCATCTGATGAAGTTTCACAAACCCTTCTCGGGTCGTATATTTTTTCCCTTTAAAAAATTTCTGATAGGGAGTTTCGACCTTTTTAGGGGTCTCTTCTTTTTTCTTTCGTTTGGCTGAAACCTGCAAACAGAGGCCTAAAACAAAGAAAGAAAGAATACTGATATAGATTATTTTTCTCATACTTAACTTTCCATTTTAATTTCAGAAATACTTACATTCCATAATAAATATGATCCGAAAATCATTTTAAAGCCTTATCCACCTTGTACAATAACAAACGATAGTGTTTGCGGGTATCCTCCGATCCGGTGTTTACCTTCGCTTTCAGCAAATTTTGCGTGCGTTTCAATATATTAAAATAGACATGTTCCATCGGTTTTCCTTTTCGTTGAACGGAAACATACAAGCTAAATCCGGCTTTATCCTGATCGGTATTATCGTCCGGACAAAGTTTCACGGGCACTAACCCTTCATTGGTAAATCTTCCCAGCACCGATTCCGGCAATTCGCCATAAATCTCACGACTCCGTTGTTTGATCTCTTCCGGAAGAGCGATCATATGTTTTTCTCCCGTTAACGCTAAAACACCCACAGAAGAACCTTTTTCACCTTTATTGACCCCGGAACCCATCATTAACATCGATACGAACCGAAGTTGGTATTTTTTCTCCGTATCGCTCAACGACTTGCCTTTTATGGTCGGTTCCCAGATAAAACGATAAAAATCATCCATAAATTCGGCTTCCCCGTAAGGATTCGTTTTGGTCTTGGCAGCACAAAGATTCAAAGCGAACGGACTACCCATCATCGATTTGAATAATTCATCCTCGACGAGACCGGAAACATCCCCGCGCAAAGGCAATCCTTCGTCAAACTGCATCCCGTTCAACCAGGAGAGATCTCTCATCTGCTCGAACATAAAAGCAACGGCCTTCTTCTGTCTTTCTTTGGGAACCGGGGTATAGCTCGGACGAGCGTCACCGTCGTAACGTTCATTCAAATAGATCCCGCCGATATTGGCAAACACATGATTGATATACCGAAAATATTGATAAATGATCTCATTATACATCGTGGAACGAAAAGAATAGTCAATATCTTTCTCCCCGATCCATTCATTCATATGATTCAACACGTATTTCAAATTTTTTATCCCGTATGTCGCTGATTTTATCGGATCGTCTCCCAAATCCTCTTCCATTGAACTGGGATCGATATGTACCTGCAATTGTTGTTTCCCGTAACGATATACCGGATCACCCGATTTTTCAGAAATCCAACGATTCAAGGTAGGAACCTCTTCTTCCGGAGTCCCGGCATCGAGCAAAGGGGTATACAACCATTTGATGGAAAAATAATCACTCACACCCAAATCCGGGGGTAACAAACGAACTCCCCTCTCTTTATCTCCCGGTTGTGCCACGTAATTATTCCGGGCATAATCCATGATTGAATAGGTCGTTCCGTATTTTTGAGTAAACGACGGAGAACGCAGCGAATCCGTGGGAATTGCCGACGAACCGGCCATATTATGCATCAATGCCAAACAATGTCCCACTTCATGACTGACCACGTATTGAATACATTCACCCAACATCCTATCATTCAATGCTATGACACGAACATCGGGATCGGCAGGAGCCGTCTGCATAAAACGCCAATCCTGCACCAGCTTTATCAAATTATGGTACAAATACACGGAAGCATTTAAAATTTCACCCGTCCGGGGATCTGTCCAGGAAGGTCCCATGGCATTGGCCACCCGTGAAGGAGAATAACGGACACAGGAGTATTTCAAATTATCCGGATCAAATTCGGGATCATCTTTGGGAAAGTCCTTTGTAACCACCGCATTTTTAAACCCGATCTTTTCAAAGGCCAGATTCCATTTTTCAACTCCTTCCTTTATGTAGGGTTTCCAACTTTCGGGAAAGGTGTTGTCGATATAGAATACGATCGGCTTCCGGGGTTCTACCAACTCTCCGCGACGAAATGCAACCTCGTCCTTGGGTTCCAACCTCCAACGATTCGTGAAATAGACTCGTTTCACACCGTTCTCTTCGTTACCGAATGCGGATTTCTCCATTACAAAAATATTGATCCGTGGATCTGCCATACGGGGACGCATCGGTTGCTCGGGCAACAGCACAAAGCTACGAGTCATCACAGCCGTAAACGGTCTTTTGTAGACGTAATAAAAACGTTGATCCCGTACACTGACAATATAAGTCAACGCGGATTGTACGCTGATATTATCGGAAAAAGCTTTTATTTTAGCAATCTGAGAATCAGCAGATTTATACTCTTTTTCAATCCAGGCCCGTCCGTATCCGGTTGCCGGGGCATAAGGATTAAAAGGCCCTAACTTATCGTTATCCTCCAAAAGGAAATTAGTCATATCCACAACCACACCCGTACTATCCGGATTGTAGGCCATGATCTTAAAATTCCGCAAAACAGCCGGGACCGTACTTTCTTTAATTCTCTGGCTGATATTGGCATCCTTAGAGATAAAATTCGAGGTAACACGCCTCAGCTGGATCAAAGAATCCACACGGGTAAATACAATATGCAAAGGCTCATGAGGTTTCTCTCCCACGATGGCAAAACTATTATCTGTTATCTCGCTTACCGTCGAACCCAATAACATCTCTTTACCTAAAACGTTCAATGGTAACTCGAAGTAAACTTTTCCGTCCATTTTATGTATGGTTATCATACCCCGGACCGTCTCACAAGCCTTATCCTTAAACAATTTCTGATACTTTGTCTCCTTCGGCCCTTGTTTCGAGGCGCCGACGGTTTTCTTTCTTTTCCGGGCATCGACCGTCATGGTAAAACTAAGCATTACCACAAAAAGAAATAAGATTTTTAATTTCATACAACCGTGATTTTTATAATTCATAGACAACAAGTGCGGGACGGGACAAGACTTTCGCCCCATTCCGCACCTTAAATTTTAGATTTTGATTTTTAATTTTGTTTGTAGAAATGATCCACAATCTTTCCCGGAACATTCGTACGGTATATCGGTTCTGGAAGTGTCGGTGCCATAAAAGCCTTTTCCGAAACATCCAGCAAATAAAAATCTCCGTTATCCAGTCCTACTGCTAACACGTTATCTTTTTGCGAGTAATCGGATTCGATCGAAGTAATATTCCCGGTAAATCCCGTACTCAAACGACAAGGATAAGATGTCGAGGTATTCAGATCGTAATAATACAACTCCTTTCCTTTCCCGATAAACAGATAAGGCCTCGTTCTCAGTCGATGCAAAACAGTTGATTCCGATAACAAGGAAGCAGCTTTAAACTCTTTCATTGTCAGTTCCTTACACTCAGACAACAAAACTCCGGCAAAAGAATAAGCGAACACTTTCCCATTTTCGTCTTTCAGCAATGAAAAAACAGACGCCACTCCATTGTAACCAGTATTATACAATTGAGAATACAGATTCTCGTAAGCAGACAATTTGTCCGGTGAAGGAACTTCCGCCGGAAGGTTGGCAGGTACCGGAACGACAGAGACATTCCCCGCACTCGATAAAGACCCTCCTTTTATTCTCATAAAGCGACCTCCGCTTCTATCATAAATAACGAAATCGTACAATTCTCTTTTAGGATGATCTACCAGAAGATATTGAGCATCCACTTTCTGAGTTTTATACTCCATCGGAATATTGACGAAAGAACTATAATTCAATTTATTATTGTTGTATCTTCTCGTATACACGCTCCCGTCCTGTCCGATCACCACACCACAACATTCTGCAAAAGCCATGTACTCGGCTTTAAATCCTGTAGGTTCATCCCCTCCGACAAACTCGGATCGTAACGTTTTCGTCAACTTCAAATCTTTCGGATCGAGGGAAACCGATCCCTCGGGACCGTTTTGCAGGATCCGAAGTTCATAGGGCTCTCCCCATTTTATACCATTTCTATTCAATAGTATTCGATAGGGTTGAGTACCCAGATCTTTTCCCCATAATGTAGCATACAATCTCTGGTTCGTGATGTATTCGTCATCGCGTTTACGTACCATATTGACCCGGGATTTTCCTCCCTCGTCAGACAAGATAACCCATCCCGTACCGTAAGGACTTTGATAATCAACACTAATATTCGAGGACCACATCATTCCGGTTGTGGTGTCCGTCACAATCAATATTCCTCCTACACTACCCGTCTCTCCTTCGAACACGTAACTCATATCCCTCTCGGAACAAACACAACCATATTTGCCGAAATAATAATTGAATTTAAGTACTGTCGTATCCGCATTCGGGTTATCCAGCCTCAGCTTCGGGGTAAAAATCGCCGGTTCCCCGTAATAAGGTTTTGCCGTGTAGGATTTAAAAATCACCGTAACCTTATTTTTCTCCATATCTTTATAATCGTAGTTTCCCTTATCCTCATAACAAGCGGAGAGAAACAACATGGCTAACAAAGCTCCGTATAATAGTCTATTCCATTTCATAATTTTCTATTTTAGTTATTAACCTTTAACCGGTACCGTCATCAGGGAACCGTCTTTTTCCGTTACCGGTCCTTCCGGAGACTCGGCTCTTTTCTCCAAATGATATTTCAATTTTAAGGCCCAGGTACGAATCAATCCTTCATCGACCTTGCTTAAGTCCGGTTTAGCTGCCGTCATCAACTCCCTGAATTTCTCATCGGAATAAGTTCCCAAGTAATAACGTTCCGTGTTACGATCCCACCAATTCGGTTTTGCGACATTATCATTGATTTTTATGAAAATTCGACGATAATTACGGTCTCCCAATTGAAAGGCATCGTTCTCTTTCAATTCGACACATAACATATCCGTTTTCTTTTGTAATCCGGGATAGTTTTTCAGGTGAATCTTAAACGTATCCAAATGGCTCATCGCGCTCATTTCCGGTTCCGGCAAAACATAATACTGGGCGGCTACTGTTGTTTTTTTCTCGTTGACACTTATCGTAATAGCCTTTTTTTCTTTATACGGATCCCCCGTGAAACGCACGGAGACAGGCAAATCGTACTCCTGCAGATTCCCCAACATGAAAAATGAAACGACTACCGTATCCGACTCTTTATTTACAAACGAAATATATCCGTTGGAATCGTATAACTCTATATCATCCGTACTGCAACCGACCACGGCCATCAAACCTATCAATAAATACAAATATTTTCTCATAACTTTTTTAATTAGAATACATTTTGACTATCCGGAATAGGAAACACAAATTTTTTCGGACTGGGGGCGATTTCAGCTCCTACCGTCAGAATGGGACTATTCAAACGTTTATACATAAAGAAAAGCTGTCCCTCCCCGATAAACTCCCGCCGGGCATCGTTTAACAATATATCGTAAAAATTCTTTTCCGAAGTAAAAGAGGATAACTTCCGTTTACATCCCCGGGCATTTCTTAATTGCTTCAATATTTCCGTGGCTTCGTCTTTCTTCCCCTGATGAAAGAGACACTCTGCCAGAATATAATAAATCTCGCTCATCCGCAAATTCGGTAAGGCCCTCCCCTCATCCTGATTTATATTCGCATCCCCTGAAACACGTTGGTATTTGATAGACCAATAGATATCGTCTTTATGATCCAACAGATAATTCAAACGATAATCATCTGCATCCTCTTCAAAGATTTTGTCTATACCTTGAATTTGCATCGGCTCATCACCCGACCAAAGTTTATAGTCGGCATAGTTATCCAATAAATCGAAATTATAGAAAGAGAAAAGACAATCCGACAAATGCTTTTTATATCTGTATTTCAAATCACCCGTAAAATCATAAGATTCGTTCCACTTGAACCACTTCTTTTTCACCACGAAGGTATTGTAAAATTCAAAGGCATATTTATAAGCATTATCCCGATCTCCCTTGTAAAGATATACCCGAGCCAACATCCCAAGCACTGCACAATAATTAAGACGATACCCCCTATTATCCATAAATTCTCCACCTTGCACAGTATACAATCCAAGAAAACGCCCGTTATAACTGCTCATGGCCGATCTATTAAGAGAAGTGTCATTAAAAGCCAATAAATCCTTAGCCTGCAACAAATCTTTAATCACCTCGTCTATTACCTCCGAAGCCGTCAATTTTTTCTTAATCACGGAAGGCCATTCCGCCTGATAAGGAATCAGATGCTTCGGAGCCTCCTTTTCCGTTACCGGAGCCGGGGCAAACAAGCGGACAACGTCAAAATGGAAAAAAGCCCGTAATGCTAAAGCTTCACCCGTAATCACATTTTTAGAAACCGTATCTAAAGTAAAAACGGAGGGAGAAGCCTTAACCACCTCGTTTAGCAACAGGTTACAATTGGCTATCAGATTATATAATTTTTCCCATATTGCAGATACAATAGGTTTAGTCGTTTTATTATCATAGATAAACTCAGCAAAATTCTCTTCTTCCTCCAACAAAGATTCCGGGTCATAAGTCTGGGACATGGCATTTAGCATACCCCAACTCATATTTTTACCATACAATACTCCCAAGGAAGCCCCCTGATAAATGCCGTTTAACGCATTTTGAAATCCGGTTTCATCCGAAAACAATTTGTCTTTATCGATCTGACTTTTAGGAGTTATATCCAACCAATCATTACAGGAAACGGTTAGAAATACCAACAGCAATAAAATAATATCTTTTTTCATAATCGTTCTTTTTAGATTTAGAAGCTTATATTTAAAGAGAGATCATACACTCTTGCATAAGGATAAGAGGTTCCCCGCTCCTGTTTTACCGTTGAGAAATGGGCCAATCCCGTTGTATTAAATTGCAATTTCAACACGTTCAATCCCAATTTTCTTACCCAATCGTTATCAAACGTCCAAGCAATACTCAAAGAGTTAAAATCAAGCGTATTGTATTTTTGTACAAAACGGGAGGTCGGACGGGCAATAGCCGAACGATCCTTAATATCTTTCAAGGGTGTTTTATCTCCTATATGCATCCATCGATCGGAAAATACCCGTTTATCCGCATTGTATTTCCACAAATCCACACTTTCGATATGCGTCGGATAAGTATTATTATACCGTTCACCTCCGAATTCGTACATAAAGGAAGCATAGACGGAAAGCGATTTCCAAACGAAGTTAAAACCGAAAGATCCTTTGGCTGCCGGTTCCGTATCGCCGATAATCTGCTGCTCATTGGCTTCCCAATCATAGGTGATGGTTCCGTCCCGTCTCACGTAAACCTCTTGTCCGCTGGCCGGATCGATCCCTAAGGATTTCATCCCGAATATGGAGGTCAATGTGCCCCCCTCCTCGTATTTCAAAAAAGGCTTGGCGTATTTTTCATCAGCAGATTCAAATTCACTCTTGTTATAATCCTCGTAATAATCGTTTACTTTATTGTTATAATTACTCAACGAATTGGATACTTTTAAAATCTCGTTTTTGTTGTGAGAAAGATTGGCAAAAACAGATACAAACCAGTCCTTTTTATTCAATATATCCGAACGCAATTGGAACTCGTACCCCCGGTTTTCAACCTCTCCCAAATTGTCATAATACTTGGTAAAACCGAAAGAGGAAGGAATATCGATCTGCGTGATCATATCTTTCGTCTTTTCGTAATAGTAGGTTCCTTTCAGATAAAATAAACCCTCTTTCAAGGTAAGTTCCACTCCCACGTTCGCACTATTCTTCACCTCCCAACCGAGAGAGGTATTTCCCAAGGCCATCAACTGAACTCCCATACCGGTAATATACCAGTTCTTATCATAAATCTCGTAAATATCTTTAGCTGCATAAGGTTGGAAATTAACCTTACCGGTTTGTCCGTAGGTCAACGTCAATTTCAACTGAGAAATCCAAGAATTATCGGTCAAAAATCGATAGCGATGCAAATTCAAGCCGGTTCCCAAGGACCAGAAAGGAGCCCATTTCCTGTCGGAACCGAATTCGGACGAACCATCCAAACGACAAGAGGCATCAAACAAATAGATATCTTTATAAGAGTAATTCAAGGTTAAAAATGTTCCAAAAAGCCGGGTATGATTATCCGTTTCGTTGGTTTTCCCTACCTGCTCCTGGGCATACATAATCGAACTCAGGTTTCCGGAAGGAAATCCGCGATAAAAAGCGGAAGTACCGGAAGTAACGGACTCCGTCGTATTCAATCCTAAAGTTCCGGTCAGATAATGGTGTCCGAATGTCTGATTATACATCAACAACAAGTTCGTCGTCCAACGGAATTGGTTTCCGTCTGAAACCGCCAAAGAACCCTTTTTCTCCCCGTTATACTCTTTTACCCCACTAAAAGTCCCCGATTTCGGATCCAAAAAGTTTTTAGAACCGTCTATCCGTTTGGTCAAAGCGATTTGCCCTTTAAAACGAAATGCCTCCGTGATATACCAATCCAAACTAAAGTTATTGGTGAACTCCTCGTAATAGTTTTTACTGAAATTTTTGGTTTCCATTCCTTCATACATCGGATTCACGGGGAAATTGCCACTCCCGTAAAGAGGTAATTCCGGTGTATAATGCCCTGTTTCGTCCTTCATCTCGTTGTAAGGCAGTTGTTTCACGAAATCGGCAAAACTTCCGAAAGGCGAATGTTTGGCATTTACCCGATCGTAGGAAACATGATTCCGTATTTGCAAATCTTTCAACCGGTAATCGATATAAAAACCGGCCCCGATCCTATTCCGGTACGATTTTTTCATCACCCCGTTCTCGTTGTCATATCGCAACTCGAAGCCATATCGTACGGCATCGTTACCCCCGTCCACGTATACGCTATGTTTATGATTGAATCCCGTACGCAAAGGCTGACTTAACCAATAGGTATCCACTCCCTTATTGATGGCATTCAATTTTTCCATATAATTACCATAAATAGTTATGATATTATTACCGGTTTCGTTCAATTTATAATACCCGGCAGCCACTTCCGCTGCTAATTTCTCTCTGGCATCAAAATAATCGTAACTGGACAAATCCGGAGCAGTCAAACTACCCACAAAATTGTAATTCACGTTCAATTTTCCGGCTTTAGGAGCTTTTGTCTCCACCACGATCACCCCGTTAGAAGCCCGGGAACCGTATATGGCCGTTGCGGCAGCATCTTTCAAGATCGTGATACTATGGATACGGGTCGGATCCATATCGTATATTTTCTCGGCACTCACGTCAAAACCATCCAAAATAAAGATCGGTAAATTCGGATTATTTTTCAACTTCGCTTCGGAAACATCAGCCACGTCCAACTCTCTCACCCCCACTCCCGACTGTCCTCTGACGTAAAATTCGGGAATCGCATTCGGATTAGATCCCATCAGATTATTTTCCATAATGCGAAACGAGGGATCGAACACCTGTAAGGCCGAAATTACATTTCGATTGGCCACTTTCATTAAATCTTTTCCCTCTATTCGAACCGAAGTTCCGGTATAAGACTCTTTACGTACATTGGCATACCCCGTAACGACCACATCGTCCAAACTCTCGGCCTGTTCTACCAGAACAATATCCAACTCTTTTTTCCCATCGAGAATTTCCTTATCCTTAATATCTTTCAACTTGATGACTTTCGTTTCCATCCCGATAAAGCTAACTTCCAAAACAATATCCTTTATATCCGGAAGCACTAATTGAAAACGTCCTGCCGTATCCGTGGCACAACCCAAGGTTGTCCCTTTTATGATAACGGTTACGCCCGGCAACGGGATCTTCTCCAAATCGACCACCCGTCCTTTAATAGTTTTCTTATCTACTTTTTGAGTTTGCGGGACAACTTTTGTATTCCGAATAACAATTGTCTGATCAACAATTCTATACTGCAACTTCGTTCCTTTCAAACACTTCTCCAGTATAGCCTGAACAGTTGCATTTTTAAAATCCAAGTCAAGGTTTGTTACCTTCGACACCTCCTCGTAACTATACAAACAGGTATAATCACTTTGAGATTCTATCGACTTTAGTACCTCGATTAACGAAACGTTACTCATCTTTAAATTAAACAACGCTTCCTGCGATTTCACTTCCGCCCTCAATTGGAGGATAGAAATAAACATAAATAAAATGGTGAATTTCATTGTGACATAGCATTTTCGAAGGCCATAATCACGACCTTGATAATTGAACTTTTTTTTCATACATTTGTGAATTAGATGAATAATTATTTCCGGATACCCTCCGGGAAGGTTTTAGGTCGGAAGATATGGGCGTATCTTCCGACTTTTTATTTCCGATCTTTTATCATAACACGATTACCGTCAACTTCTATATCTATTTTATTGATTAACGTCAACATATCCAGTATGGGAGCCAACTCCCCGTATCTTTTCAGATTTCCGGTAAACAAAACATCCTTTAAAGATTGATTTTCATAAGACACATGTATGTCATACCAACGGGAAAGTGTATTCATGATATCTTCCAGACGCTGTTTTTCAAAAACGAACCTTCCCTCTGTCCAAGAACAATACAGACGGGTATCCACGGGCATAACGGCCGTCTGACCGCTCCGTTTATCCAATCTCAATTGTTCCCCAGGCAGTAAAGTATATTGTTCCCCGGCTCTCTCGAAAGCAACTTTTCCATTTACCAACGTGGTTTCAAGGAAATTTTCATCACCGTAATCCCTCACGTTAAAAGAGGTTCCCAACACACGTATTTCCCCTTGCTCCGAATGAATAACAAAGGGAGCCGTCGTATCCCGTGCAACCTGAAAAAAAACCTCCCCCTTCATAAAAACCTCCCGGGTTCCGCTCCGGAAAGAAGCCGGATAACGGATCTCTGATTCCGAATTCATCTGCAAAACACTTCCGTCGCTTAACGTCAGCGTATACTCTCCTCCCCGGGGAATGGATATCGTATGATATTGCTCTTCCATAACGGAAGTATCGGATGTAGCATACCGGATAGCTCCTGACATGATCCGCATATGAGCTCCCTCCTTATCTAATTTTCGATCGGTCTTAATTTCGGAAAGATCCACCTGACTCCCGTCTGCTAACGTCAGTATAGCCTTATATGTTCCGGGAATAATTCGTGCAACCTTTTCAGGCTTGGACAAAACAATATTTTCTTTTCCGAGATACAATATTCCCCCAAGCAGTATGAAAAAAGCAACCACGCCGGCATAACGATAAAAACGAACTTTTCTTTTCTGTTCCGCTCGTTTCACTTTTAACATCAACTCCTGATAAGAAGCCGAAATATCGTGTTCGGCAATAAAACGAAATTTATCGACAATAAACTCTTCCGATGTATACCGTTCATACAAACGAGCGTTTTCCGGCGAAGCAAGAATCCAGTCTTCCAATTTCATTCTTCCCGCTTCATCGATCGTTCCGGTTATCCGGGCTGTAATCAAATCCGCAATTTCGTCTATTTCATTATAATTCTCTATCATTCTTGACCGATTTTTATTGTAAAACACTCCACCCGTCAAAAAGTGACAAAAAATCAAATTAAATTTACAAGAAAAATTAAGAATGTATGGTCAAGTCCCGTTCTTAACAACTCTTTTCCTCTCTTCCTCTGCGTTTTAACAGCATCGACAGATATGCCGAGTTGTTCCGCAATATCTTTATCTTTGAACCCTTCCAAGGTCAAATTGATAACAATCCGGTATTTTTCCGGCAAGCACTCTATCGCCTGTCTCAATCGAATAAAAACCTCTTCTTCCAACACCGCATTACAAAAATAATCTTCAGATTCCACCTCGTAATGGCTCAGGCATTTCTCTTTTATACTCTTTCCTCGAATATGATTCAGGCATTTATTTTTTACAACGGTATAAAGGTAATACTGAAGTTCATTTCCATCAATAAACAGATGAGGTGAATACCAGAGTTTATAAAAAGTGTCCTGAACGATATCTTCCGCTTCGCTATGATCCACATATTTACAGGCAATAGCCAATAAACTATGAAATAATTTTTCATACAAATCTTTGAACTTTACACTATTAGCTCTTTTACTTAACACCATACACCTACAAAAAGCTCATCCGAAACCTATATTAATTAAACGATCGTTTAATAATACGCAAAAATAAATAATTATATAGACGATACAAAAAAACTATATAAAAATTAATCGCTAATATTCAACTAATTACACAACAAAAACATGTTCGAAAATAAATAAAAGAGAATGTTATAAAACGATCGTTTATAGAGTCTTATGGGTAATATTTAGCTCACAAAGTGTACCAGAGAAGAAGTGTACTCCGTTAAAAAATAAAATAAATACTATTTCTTGGTTCCTATTTGACAAAAAATTCTTATTTTTATAGTCTTTACTAACTAAAAAACAGTGCAAATGGGAATGATCGCGTCTTACAAGATGGTCGATCCGGATGTTATTGACCGTCTGCTTCAGCTGGATCATGAAGATTTATCTGAAGAGCTATCCGAAATCAATGAAGACCCTCGATACGAAACAATCGATATAGACAAAAGTTGGGACGGACTTCATTTTTTACTTACCGGAAAATCGGCCGTGGTTCCGATGAAAGAGAATCTCCTGAGTGAATCTATCGTAGGTTCACACTTGTTCAGCGAGAACGAAGATAATGATTTTGTTGCTTATACCTGTTTTGAAGAATTGGAAGCCATCATTTCTGCCTTCAAAAATGTAAACAAAAGAACTCTTTATAAAAGATTCTCCCCGGATCTTTTCACCAAAAGCAGAATCTATCCGGATATATGGAACACCAAAAACAAAGCCGAACTATTCGAATTTTTATATGAAACCGGTTATAAAAAACTATTAAAATTTTATCGGAGCGCACTCAAACACAAAAAGTGCGTTATCGTAACGATTCAATAACGGATAGTTCTTCTATACTTGGAAAAAATATAATTGTCTCATCCCGGATTCTATATCATTGCAGATGCCGTTAAATGGAAGAAATTGTAAAAATAAAGCGGTATATCCTTAATTTTTTTGATTACCTTGCGCCCGCAACAATAAAAAAAATTATCCGCTATGATTAGAAAGTTTTTACTGATGGCCGTGATTGTTTTCACGGGTGCAACAATGCTTTTAGCACAAAAACAGGGAGGTCCCCGTTCCGGTTACCAATTCGAAACGATTGCCGATCTTAAAACCACGCCGGTAAAGGATCAACAAAGTGTAGGTACCTGCTGGGATTATGCCGCCCTCTCCTTTTTGGAATCCGAACTATTAAGAATGGGAAAACCGGAATACGATCTTTCCGAATTATTCGTTGCCAAAAATACTTACTACGAAAAAGGAATCCGTTATATCCAGTTTCACGGTTCAAATAACTTCGGAGAAGGAGGACAGGCACACGATGTCATCCTCATGATAAAAAAATACGGTATTGTTCCGGAAGAAGTATACACGGGACTCCAATACGGCAGAGATTTTCACATCCACGGAGAATTAGTCGAAGCTCTAAAAGGGATGTTGGACGGTATCAATAAAAACCCGAACCGCCGTCTTACCCCGGTTTGGCCAAAAGCTTACGAAAGCATTATCGATACCTACTTAGGAGCTACTCCGGAAAAATTCACCTACAAAGGGAAAGAATATACTCCCAAAACGTTCGAGGCTTCTTTAGGACTCAATCTGGACGATTACGTGGAAATCACCTCCTTTCAGGAGTTTCCTTTCTATACTCAGGTCGTACTTCCTATCCCCGACAACTGGGCTCATGGAATTTACTATAACCTTCCGATCGATGAATTGATCGAGATCATGAACAACTCTTTGAAAAAAGGATATACCGTATGTTGGGATGGAGACGTCAGCCACAACAGCTTTAACCACGGAGCTGGTTTAGCCATCTTGCCGACCGACGAACCTTCCGAAATGATCAATGCCGAAATCGACAAATGGCAAACATTAAGCGAAAAAGAAAGAAAATCTAAAATGTCCTCTTTCGAAGAACCCGTACCAGAGATGAGAATCGACGATTCAAAGCGTCAATTCAGGTTCGACAACCGTCAGACGACCGACGACCATTTGATGCACATCACGGGTTTATTGAAAGACCAAAACGGTACGCTCTACTATAAAACCAAAAATTCGTGGAATGCAGACAGCAACCCCTTCGGTGGCTACCTCTACATGTCGGAACCTTATTGCCGCTTACAAACGGTGGCTATTATGGTTCATAAAGACGCCATTCCCAAAGCGATCCGAAAAAAATTAGGACTTTAATCCAATAAAAAAACAGCATCGGGAAGATGCTGTTTTTTTATACTAATTCAATTCATTTAAAAAGAGTTGGCATCCGCAATAGAAGAAAACTTTCTACGAATCCATTGAGATATTTTGGTTGTAATTTCGACCCCGGAGAAAGGAATAAACTCATCGTACATATCCGCCTGATCAAAATTATCGATGCCGACAGAGAGTACCTCGATACCCCGCCTGCGTCCTTCCCGGACGACTTCCCACACGTGTTCCCGGGCATTCTCCCCGTCATAGCCGGTGGCAGAAGGCGCTCCATCGGAAATCATAAAAAACAATTTGTTTTTTGTATCCGACTTAAATTTATCAAAGCAATAAAGCATAGCGTAACCGTCGGCATTGGCATTTAAAGCCGATTGTGAAAACAATTTTCCCCACTGCAATTTTTCACCGTTCTCGTAAAAACGAGTAATCTCTATTCTCTCCGTATCACAACGATGACCATAAATAGAGAAACGAATGAGATTGGGATACTTACTGAAAGCCAAAGCGAGAGCCAACGAAATTACCGTTTGCATTTCGATCTTATCTCCCGTTACCATAGAACCGGATAAATCGAGTAGAATGACGACTTCCAAAATCACCGAAGAAGTATATTCTTCTTCCTGAAAAATATAACGATTATAACGAACCTGGTATAATTCATCCTCATCCAATTCACCGGAATCCTGCTCGTAAACGGTCCGGACTCTATCCATTTTAGCCGAGAACATGGAAAGAGTCAGTTGTATCCGGGCCGCAAGTTCTTTAGCCCGATTGAGCAAAGCATCCGAGATTTTAGCACACTCCGCCTCGACTTCCTCGATCCGGTCACAACAACCCAAATTTCCTTTCCACTCCAACCTGGAACGCTCGGAAGAAACAAAAGACTGATGGCAATATACCGGTTCGGGATTTAAGGTCTTTCGCATGTCTTTAATGACAGACTCCGCCATTTTGATTTTCTGATCCGTTTTAAAATCCTCTATTCCCCTGAGTGCGTTTTTCATCTCCTGCAGGCAAAAATTATCAGGACAAAAATCAGCATGTCGAAACAACCGGGCTAATACCTCCGCGTATTTCTCGACATCCGAGTAAGTCAAATCTGCATATCTCTTTATTCCCTCCAATATAGAATCGACCTCTATTACCTTTTGTCTGTTCATCGGAAAAGACAATACTTCACGCCGGTATGAACCGTACTCCAGAATATTAGGATACAATATTTTGGAACAAATATAATCCAAAAGGGCTTCAGACCCGTCCGATCCGTTACTTTCATTATTCTCTCCCGGACCGCCGTAAAAACCGATCCGCTCCTCAACGGCATTTATTCCCATAGCCATATCCAAACGCCGGGCAGCGTAAAGATAAAAATGATATCCCGGGAAATCCATGACCAATTTGGACTCCACCCGGCGATCTTCCAGCATATGAATCAACTCATACTGTAAATGAGTATATCTCAAATCTTTCGAATCTAAATGATTGATCTCCTTCCCGGTATACACCATATGTGCCATTTCATGCACAAAATGACCAAAAAACGAATATACTCTTATTTCGTCAGAAAAAGCCAAACGCAACAATTTCAGGTTTAATGCAATCTGTCTGGGATTCATCGCCAAACTCGGTGCTTTATTGGACAATACCATCTTAGGAATCTCCCCGGTAACATGGTAAGCAATCCGGGCACAGACAGGAACCAGGGCCAAGATATCGGTCGTACCCAAATTCCGGTCGACCAGATTCCGGGCCCGCGGGAAATCTCCCCACCAATCCCGATCCATGAATTGCTCCTCGTATATTTCCTCTATCTTTCGAAAGTCCATCGGAAACCGTTATAAAGTTTGAACCAAGGAGCGGGCCAACGTCTCTTCCCCGGTAATGACATAATTCGTCAATATGACTTTTTCAATGATTTCATTTAACCGATATCCTAAAGGTAAATAAGCTGCCGCATCCAGTACCTGACGAGTAGAAAGCGAAACGGAGAGGGTCTCCCTCTGTTCTGCCAACCGCAATATTTCAGCCACCTTAGTCAATTCTCTGGCCGCCTCTTTGGATACCTGGGGATAACGATCCAAAATCAGATCCGCTTCCTCGGACGGAGTCAAATAAGCAAGTCGTACCTTGATAAACCGATCTTCAAAAGCCGTATCCAAACGTTGGGTCGATACATAAGCGAATCCCACGTTTCCGGCAGCTACAAACAACACATCTTCTCCTTTATTATAACGTATCCCGGAGTCCTCATCGTAAATATAAGACTGCTGCCTATCCAGTATCGTCATTAAAAAATTAGCAGCCACCATGGGGATCCGGGTCAACTCATCCAAAAACATCAACGTAGGCCGGGAGGAGGTGAAAGCTTTAAAAAATTCGGAACGAACAGCCTTTGTCTTCCCGTCATCTCCGATAATCAATCCCCCGACAAACATCTTTTTGGGTTTAAAAGCCTGTCCCATGTCGAAGGCAAAAAAATCCATTCCGATAGCCTCGGCCAACTCTTTAGCAACGGACGACTTTCCACACCCTTTGGGACCTAATAAAAAAGGATATTTCTTCAGATACAAAGTATGGCACAGAAATTCCCATGTCTCCGCGGGAATATACAAATCCTCCGAATGTTTCGGAGGAGAAAATAATATCATATTGGTTTGCCTCGGTGCACGTGTTTTTTCCGTCATTTATCCCCTATTTTCATTGTTATTTTACCTTACAAATCTAACCATAAAAAACGAGGCTACCAGAAAAAAGCAGCCTCGTTCTCCATTAAATTTTATTTTTTATTTTGCCCAAAGTTGAATCAAATTCAAAATGGTCTGCATGGCTTTATGCATTGTATCCAAAGAACAGTACTCAAATTTTCCGTGGAAATTCATACCTCCGGTAAACAGATTCGGACAAGGCAATCCCATGTAAGAAAGGCGTGCTCCATCAGTTCCCCCCCGTATCGGACGCACAATAGGAGTTACTCCGGCCTGCTTCATCGCCTGAAAAGCTTTGTCAATCACTTCCGGATGCGGCTCTACCATCTCACGCATATTATAGTATTGATCTTTTAATGTCAATGTAATCACCCCTTCTCCGTACTTCCGGGTTAACAAGTCAACCACTTTGGTCATATACTGTTTTTTCAACTCGAATTTTTCCCGGTCATGATCCCGGATGATATAATCGATGGTAGCACTTTCCACCGAACCACCTAAACCTACCAGATGATAAAAACCTTCATATCCGTCCGTATGTTCCGGACGTTCCCAAGCCGGAAGTAAACTGTTTATATCGGCTGCCACCTGCAAGGCATTGATCATCTTGTCTTTCGCGTATCCCGGGTGAACATTACGTCCCTGAATAACCATCTTAGCGCTGGCCGCGTTGAAATTTTCATATTCCAACTCGCCCTCAAATCCCCCGTCAATCGTATAGGCAAACTTAGCCCCGAATTTCCCGACATTAAAGAAATCGACCCCACGACCAACCTCCTCATCCGGAGTGAACCCGATGCGAATCTTTCCGTGTGCCACTTCAGGATGATTAATCAAATATTCGGCAGCCGTCATGATTTCAGCCACTCCGGCCTTATCATCGGCACCCAACAAAGTCGTTCCATCCGTCGTTATTAAAGTATGACCTTTAAAATAAGCCAATTCCGGAAAATCGACCACCTTCATTACCAGGTTTGCATTTAACCTTATATCTTCTCCATCGTAATTCTCGATGATCTGCGGCTTTATATTAGCGCCACTCATATCCGGGC
>NZ_UQRQ01000023.1 GCF_900543425.1 uncultured Sanguibacteroides sp.
TGATCTCGAAATTGATATCCCGGATCGCCCACTGGATCGTGTAGCGATGGGATAGGTTTTCAACTTTTACGATTGATTCTTCCATACAATAGATTTACTTTATATTAGTGATTAAATGTTTTTATTCTTATTTTTAAATCGGTAAAAAACCACAACAATATTCCTTCCCCAAATACCGACTATCTATTTTTTATCCAACATCTTCTGTATCTTATACAACAGATACTCGTAATGTAACTTGGTATCACCGGTACTTTTAGGGAGCGCATTCTTTAACAAAGTCTGAACTTTAAACAACATTCCGTAATAGTGATTTACCGGAATATAGTCACTTGGCATAACCACATTCATATTCGGGTAAAAACCGCTTTGTTCTTCCATGACATTCCTCTTATCCTGCACGAAATAACGATACTCCTTCATTAATTGATCAGCCGTTCTCCGGTCTATAACAGACAATTCGTTCTCCATATTCACCAACCCTTTCTTAGGAACGAAATTGCCCGCATTTGTCGCCACCGTCGAAGAAGCAACCACACTTCCCAGGAACTCACGCTGTAACGCCATCTCGTACTTTTCCAAAGGCCGATTTTTAATGGTTCCTTCCCAAACAGCTTTATATATATCATCAACGTATTCTCCAACAGAATAATCTCCTCCTTTTTCAGCTCCCAATGCCACATACTTCAAACGGAAAGTCAACGTTCCGAAAATAAAGCTTCGAATCCGGTCGATATAAGAGTTACCTATCTCGAGGTTACGAAGAGTCTCTTTATTTTCCAACCAGGAAAGATCTTTCGCCAAATCGACCATAGCTTTTAAAGCTGCTTTTTGCGTCGCCTTCGGAACCACGACATAACTCGTCATATTCTCATCATCAAAAGCTTCCCGTTGATAAAAACCGCCCAAGTTCACCGACAGGTCATTTACCCTTTTCTGTAATTGGGAATACAACATATTATATAGAATAGAACGTTTGCTTTGATCGGCATCTCCTTCCGCGTACCATTCATAAAAATGTTGAACGGACAATTTCAAATTATTAACGGCATACTGTAAGGCTTTTAAATGATCATCTCCCAAATCGTTAGCAAACGTGGTAGGGTCATAATAATAATAAGGCATCTTCCCGAAATGACAATAAGGATTATTACGCTCCGCCTTTATCCAACCATCCAATGTTTCAAATTCATCTTCCGGCTGAGCGGCATGGGCAATCGGTCGGTACAACCATTTGATCACGTAATGATCATATTCTCCCAATCCTTTCGGAGTCATACGAACACCTCTTTCGACATCTCCCGGTTGAGCAATGTAATTACACGGGACATAATCCATAATAGAAGGACTAAGTCCGTATTTTTGAGTGAACGAGGGTGAGCGTAGGGAATCCACCGGATAAACACTTGAAGCTCCGGCATTATAGACTAATCCCAAGTTAATTCCTATCTCCCGCATCACACTCGTACGGATAAGATCACCGATCAAATCATCAGAGAGCTGATTCTGCCTCACGCTCGGATCGGCAGCCATTGTCGTTACCTTACGACTCCATTGAACATCCGAAGCCAAACCATCATACAAATAAAGCGATGCATTCAATATCTCTCCCGTTCTCGGATCAACAGTCATAGAACGCTGCATGTCCATCCAGAGGGGTGCATACCGAATGGTTGAGTAACTGATGTTATTGGCATTAAAATCAGGATCATTTCTCGGAAAATCAACTACCCGAATCGCATTTTTGAATCCTATTTTTTCAAAAGCCTCGTTCCATGCCTCGATTCCCTCCTTCACGTATGTCTTCCAAACCGAAGGGATCAAGGTATCCATGTAAAAAACAATCGGCTTTAGGGGTTCAACCAATTCTCCCCGCTGATAAGCTTCCATATCACTCGGTTCAAGTCTCCAGCGTTTTGTCAAATAAGTAGTTTCCAACGGCTTCCGGCCATCCGGAAATTGGGATACACTCATAAACGATACTCCCAGACGGGGATCTGCCAACCGGGGTTTCATTTTCTCTTCCGGTAGTAACAACAACATCTTATTGGCCGTCACGGAAACCGTTATATCTGCCGGTAACATTTTGAAAGCCCCGAACAAATACATATTTTCAATAAAACCTAACTCGCAAGAAACCATTATATTATCTTTAAAGGCTTTCACGTCTTTCAAGAAGGAGGTCTCTTTTTTAAATTCATGAATGCGGGCTATGTATCCATAAAATGAATTGGCAGAATAAGAGGCGAAAGGTGTAGTGTAGGGGGAATACTCCATAAACAAAGGAGTCATATCCACCACGATAGCGCTACTGTCCGGAGTATACGCCGCAATTTTAAAAGATGCATACACGCCGCCTGCATTAGCGAGATCTATAGCCTCACTCATATTTTGTTCTCCGGTACGATTTAACGGTTTATCCAAAAGTGAAATCCGTGCCTGTAGAGTGGAGTCCATACGTACAAAACGAAAAGGAAGAGAATAACCGCCGAATTGCCCGACAACACCTTCTCCGTTATCGCTTATATCTTCGATTGAAGAAACCAGTAACATATCTTTTCCCAACAGGTTCAGGGGATATTCCACGTATACTTTATCCCCTACTTTATGTATCGTCATCAACCCCTGAGAAGTTTTTATCTTTTTACCCTGAAAAAGTTTTTGATAAGGGGTCAACGTTTCTTTCTTGTCTTCCTTTTTCTTTTTTCTGGCCCAAGAGACCTGATAAAAACCACACAAGAAAAAAGAAGTGATCAATATATATAGTATTCCTTTCATATTTACCATGATGAATTATTTCAACGCCTGTTCCAATTTATAGAGTAGCAAACGATAATGTTGACGGGTATCTTCGGACCCTGTATTGGCCTTCGCTTTTATCAAGGATTGCATTTTCTTCAACATATCGAAATACAGATGATCAAGCGGTTCCACAACCATATTGCTATTGACATTCACCCAATAACCAAATCCCTGCCGTTCCATTTGTTCCATACTCATACTCTGCTCCAATGCCGGAATCTCTTTACAAATCTCAATCTGAGGCTGATCGGAATACATGCCCATCCATTCCACGGGTAACATCCCGTACTTCTCCCGATGAAGAGTTTTCACGATCTCCGGAACCTCTATCATCTTACTATTCGCGGTTATCGAGAACGGATCTCCCGATATTCCTTTCTTGGCCACATCCGAGAACAACATGATATTGGCAAGCAGTTTCATTTGAAGTTTTTTCTCCGAAACGGATAAAGTCTTTCCCTTTCTTGTCGGTTCGAAAACATACTCTTGCACATCATTTAAAAATTCCCGCGGAGTATAAGTATTCTTATTTTCATCTTTTACGGCTGTTAAAGCGACACTCCCTAAACGACTCATTACCGCTCCGAATATCTTATCTTCCAACTCGGAAGAAATATCACTTCTCAACGGCCACTTCGACTGCAATTCTCTGGCATTAAGCCAATCCATTTGACCGATCTGGCCCAATAAAAACTGAAATGCACGTCGTTGTTTCTCCTTCGGTACCACAGCATAACTGGGGCGTTGATCCCCGTCATAGCGTTCATTCAAATAGATACCACCTATATTCAATAAAACATGATTCACGTAACGAACATACTGGTAAAGAATCTCGTTGTACATGTTTTGACGGAACGTGAGGTCGGGGTCATCTTTTCCCACCCAATCACTCATGTTAGCCAACACGTATTTTAAATTTTTCACACCGTAGGTTGCCGATTTTATAGCGTCATCGCCCAAATCTTCCTCTAAAGAACTCGGGTCAAAACGAGAAAAAATCTGTTGTTTTCCGTAACGATAAACAGGATCTCCGGATTTCTCACTAATCCATCTATTCAGAGTCGGAACTTCATCTTTTGCACTCTTGGCATCTAATATCGGTGTATACAACCAGGCAATAGCATACAAATCGTATAAACCTAAATTCGGGGGTGTTAATTTCACTCCCCGTTCTTTATCTCCCGGTTGAGCCACGTAATTATTACGAGCGTAATCCATGATAGAATAAGTCGTTCCGTATTTTTGCGTGAAAGAAGGAGAACGTAAAGAATCAGTCGGGATGGAAGAAGAACCGGCCATATTATGCATTAAGGCCAAGCAATGCCCAACCTCATGCGCTACCACGTAGCGAATACAATTACCCAAAGTCTCCTCGTCAAAAACAATCTTACGCACGTCCGGATCAGCCGGGGCCGTTTGCAAGAAACGCCAATTCGTTACCAATTCGACCATATTATGGTACAAGTAAACAGAAGCATTTAAGATCTCCCCCGTTCTCGGGTCGGTCCAAGAGGGACCCATGGCATTCGCGATCCAGGAAGGCGAATATCTCACGCAAGAATATTTCAGGTTATCCGGATCAAACTCCGGGTCATCCGTGGGAAAATCTTTCGCGATTATCGCGTTTTTAAAGCCTATTTTTTCAAAAGCAGCCTGCCACTCTTCAACTCCTGCTTTGATGTATTTTCTCCAACTTTCGGGAAAAGCGTTGTCTACATACCAGACAATAGGTTTTTTCGGTTCTACCAGTTGTCCCGCCCGGTAGGCAGCCTCATCAGAAGGTTCCAGACGCCAACGGGTAGCGTAATAAAGTGCTTCCACACCTTTATTCTCGTGACTAAACGAAGATACGCCCTGAAAGAAAATACCGATACGAGGATCAGCCATACGGGGACGCATAGGTTCTTCGGGTAGAAGAACAAGACTACGGGTCAAAACCGAAGTGAACGGTAACTTGTAGACATAATAATATTTCCCGTCCCGTACGTTTACCTCGTAACTTAAAGAAGACTGCACGCTTACGTTATCTGAAAATGCTTTTATTTTCCCCAACTGGGATTTATCCTTTTTAAACTCCTTCACGATCCAACGACCGCTTCCCAATATCGGTGCATAAGGAGAGAAAGGTGTCAATTCTTCGTTATCGCTTATAAAAAAATCCGTCACATCCACGACAACTGCCGTGCTGTCCGGATTATAAGCGAGAATATTGAAATTATATAATATCGCGGGTCTTGTACTCGCCTCTATACGTCCTTTTATATTTTCCACTTCCGTGGTATACATCGTGTTTACTTTACATAAACTGATAAGAGAATCCGTTTTCGTGAAAACAATATGCAAGGGATCGGTCGGTTTTTCTCCCACGCTTCCGAACCAGTTACTCGTCGTTTCCGAAATAGTAGATCCCAAAAGCATATCCCGGTTCAGTAGTGCCAACGGGATTTCAAAATAGACCTTACCGTCCATTTTATGAATAGTTAAAAGTCCCTTTGCCGTCTCACAAGCTTTTCCTTTAAACAATTTTTGATAAGCCGTCTCCGTTTCCGGCTGACTCTTATCTTTTTTCTTTTGCTTTGCCAAGGTAACCTGTCCGCTCCCGAACAATGCAAACACAACAAAGAAAATCACAACTCTTTTTTTCATTACCAATTCTTTTCAATTTTACAAATACAATATAACATTTCCCTTCTATAACAGCTCCGACACCGTTATAGTTCTACAAATCAACCAAATATTTAGGAAAGAAGGTATTCCAAAAGTACTTTTGGAATACCTTCCAAATTAGTCATTAACCAGAACTTCTCAACAACTGTTTACTTATAAAAATCAGTATAACTATTATAAGCTAACTCCAAAAGATCAACAATTTTGCCTCCCACATTAAACCTTGTCTCTTCTATGATCTTAGGAGTAATGATATTGGATATGTCGATCGCAAAGAAATCTCCGTTTTCCAATGCAACATACAATCTATTATAATCTATATTAGATGCATTATAGATAAATGCCGTAACATCGGCGGCGAAAGGAGCCATCAACGTACCGGTCGTATTGTTTTCCCGGTTCACATAATGAATCTCTTTTCCCTTGGAATAGAAGATATAGTTATTGGAAATCGGTGCTCCATAATCCGAAGCCGAGGTCAGGAATTTCGTTCCCTTAGGCAAATTTCCTCCCGGAAATGCTTGCTTGCCGGCTTCTTCATGTTGAACCACCAAACCGGTAGCACGATTAACAATAAAATCGGTCAACCAGGTTTTTCCGTCTTTATCATTATAGATAATGGAATACTGATACACATTTCCCAGGTAGTTGTAATACTCCCCTGCATACAGATGTAAAACTTCTGTTCCCTCCGGCATAGCCCAAACAGGATCCGGATAATCAGCTCCATCCACGTAAGTCAAAGGGAAAATATTATAAGGTTCCGAATTCATCTTGATCATCAACACTCTTCGATTCTTTTCGTCCCAACAAGGAGAGATATACCCTCCCGACGGAGTACGTCCCAAACCGAAACCTGTCACATCATAACCTTTTTCATCTACAATATAAGGTTCCGACAAGAATTTTCCTCCCAACCAACTGGCCGTCTTCACTCTCCGGTACAATTTCCCGTCTGCCGTCGCCAATAAAGAGATCCGACCTCTATGGAATGCACTCACGACATCAAAATTAGCAGGAGTCCCACTCATAAATTCATCTTTCAGCTCTCCGGCAAATCTCATACTCTCGTTATTGACCACATAAATACCTTTATTCGTCAATACGGTCGTAGCAGCCATCGAAGAGGAGATCGCATTGTCATGATTCGCGTATAACCCCCGGGGAGTTCCCTGCAACTTCATATTGTCGTTCGCCTTCTCGAAAACATTATCTTGCAAACTATAAACGACTTTACTTACGCCGTTAACGGTTTGGGTTGTCTGGGAATAACACGACAATTTAGCGTCGCTTCCGTTTTCAGACAATATCAACACATTACCTCTCCTGTATCTTCCGTATGTATAAAACCAAAGTCTTGCGACGAATTTCATTCCGGTCGATTGGTCAACGGCAGTAAAAGTTCCGGTCTGCGGAATTTCCGTATAAGACGTAATTCCCAATCTTGCGAACAAGGTATCCGTTGATATCGCTAAGTCTCTATCCTCACAGAAAAGTTTTCCGTCATAAGTTCTCCATTCGAACCTAAAGCTGGAAGAGTCTCCTTCAAAATGCATCGGCACCGTAGCTTTCGTGGAGTCACCCTCGTAAGCACGAATGTAAACCGGAGAAGAGGCATAATTATAATCCCATACCGGACCGTTAATCTCTTTATAGTCATATGTTCCCTCGTCGTCAAAACAACCTATCAACAAGGTGGCGAGGAATAAACATCCTAACAATATTTTGTTTTTCATCATAATAACTTCATTTTAAATTACAACATTACTTGCATGTACTCGTTATTTTCATCATCGTATATTCGAGGATTTTGTTCCAGCAACCACTCTTTAAATTGTAAAACAAGTTGAATGGCTCTATCAGGAGATTCTGCAATCAATTCTTTACCCATCTCTCCATTCTTATCGATCTCGTTCATGAATAATTTGAACTTCTTCTCCGAATATTTTCCTAACAGGTAATTCGTAACCTCGCTATCCCACCATTCAGGTTGTGACACCTGAGTCGAAACAACAATGATTGCTCTTCTTCTCTCCCATTGTCCCAAATTAAGTTTTTCGCCGGGAACCAATTCCACGATAATCCGTACAGGAGCTGCATCCATTTTAGCAGTCCGGTGTATTTTCAGGTATATGGTATCCCTGATATCTACGGCATCTTCCCCGACGGTCGTCGACTTAAACGTGTATGAGGGATCCAGGGTAAACTCTTTTCCTTCTTCACCCGTACTGCCTTCCGTAACGGCTTTTAAACCGAACGTAAGATCTTCCGTCAAAAGATTTCCGGATAGACAAACAACAAGCGGAATTTCTATATCCTGCGTTCCATCAGGATAATGGAAGAAAGATATCACGGTCGAATCGGCCCCTTCCGTACCGGGATAGATCGCATTCATATAAAATTTATCGAAAAAAACTTCGGGACGATCCGTAAACGTAAAAATTTTCTCTTCTTCACAGGCCCAGAATAAAAAAAGAAGGAAACTTAAATATATACTCTTTTTCATATCTATAAATCATTTAAAATTTATCATAATCCTTCATTCGTCGGCATCGGTAACAAATATTCACCACGAGTATAAGGACGAACCGTTCCATTACCGAAATCAACACTTGCATTCAAACGCTTATATAAATAGAATAATTGTCCTTCACCGATCCACTCCCTGCGGGCGTCACGGATTAATTCGTTTACAAAATCCGCCCAACTGGAAATACTAAGGGTTTCAACACATCCTCTTGCCGTACGGATATCTTCTAATATCCTTTTAGCTTCGCCGAAATTATTTTGACGAGCAAAATACTCCGCGATGATGTATTTCATCTCTGTCGCACGAATCAACGGAATAACCGTAGCATTATAATCCCGGGTCGTTTCATCCGTACTACAATAATACTTTCCGGAAATCGGATACTCTCCTCCGGCAAGGTAGGTCAAACGCAAATAACGATAATCCCGATCGGATTCGTCCACGCCGGCATAGTTCTGGAAAACCTTCTGTCCATCGAGATTGAGCACAAACCATCCCGCACTTCCCGTATACTCAGGTGCATAACTGTAAGACAACCCGAAATCTTCATAGGCGTTTTCATTATACACTCCAAAAATCAGGTTACTGATCGTTTTCAAATCTCTTTTATTATTCCAATTGGTAGTACTGGCGCCGGAATAATCATCTTTATCGAAAGCCAACTCATCACCGTAATTACTCTTTACTTTAAAATCCAACACCTCTTTTGCGCATTCATAAGCTTCCTGATACCTGCCTGCATACTGGTAAGCTCTTGCCAATAAAGCCGTAACGGCAAAATAGTGCATACGGTATCCGCGTCCTTTAAAGAAACTCTCCACATTCAGAGTCTGATTACCGTAAATCTCCGTTCCGAACACGAATGTATTATGGAATCGACTCTCTCCTCTGATCAAAGTTCCTCTTCCCACGAGAGAAGTATCCCAAACGACAACAAGCGGACGAGCTTTTTCCAAATCGGTTATTATCTTATCAATAGCAGATTGTACGCCCATTTTTTGCGAATAGAGGCTGGGATAAGTTTCCACATAGGGAATATAAGCTTTCCCGTCGTCATTGACCGGAGCAGGAGCAAACAACCGCAACATATCAAAATGCATAAAAGCCCGACAAGCGTAAGCCTCTCCTAAAATAAGGTTTTTCTCCATCTCTCCTTGTGAGAAAAGATCAGAAGAAGCATTTTGTATATTCTGTATTAAGTTATTAGCATTGGCAATAATATTATAAGCATCCGTCCAAACAGTTTTTAAATAACTGATCGAATTGGTTGTCGTATAGTCGAGTTTTGCAAAATCTCTCCAAATCCGACCTGCATAAAAGTTATCTTCTTCCAACTTATACTGTTGTGATATGCAATCCAACATACCCCAGGTTAACTCTTTTCCGTACAAGGCTGTCTCTCCCATGGTTTTGTATAAACCATTCAAGACTGATCTGTAACCATCTCCCGTTTTTAACAAGGATTCTTCGGTAATTTGCGTTTCCGGCTGCACGTCTAACCAACTTTCACAAGCGGCAAGCGAAAACGATATCAATAATACCACTATTTTAATATAATCTTTCATTTCTATTACTTTTTAGGTTAGAAACTAATATTCAAGGTAAAACTATAGTTCCACGCGTACGGGTAATTAGTTCCCCTTTCTACTTTTACCGTTGACCAACGAGCAAGTTCGTTCATGTTGAAGCGTAAACCCAATGCCGTTAATCTCCATTTGCTTATCAACTCCTTCTTAAAATCATAACCAACAGATAAACTGGTAAATTCCAAAACATTCTCATCCTGCACAAATCGACTGGTCGGTTGCGTACTTGCATTATTCTGAAGATTACGATAAGGGGTTATATCTCCCGGTTTTTTCCATCTATCGGTGAGTAATCGCTTATCCACATTTTGAGATTGAATATTGGGATTTTCTACCCGATTCATCAACGTCGTATTGTAAACCTGTCCTCCCCATTGATAGCTGAAGGTAGCATTCATATAAATACCGCGGAAATTAACATTGATTCCGAAAGAACCCTGAGCGTCAGGTAATTGATCTCCGACAACAACCTGGTCGTTGGAATCCCACGTATAAGTACTTGAACCGTCTCTTTTAATATACTTTTCTTTACCGTTTGCCGGATCGATACCAGCCGAACGTACAGCATAAATAGCCGTAGTGGAAGCACCCTTATAATATCTCGTGAACGGAGCATATTGCGTATAAGAGGACCAACCTCCTTGATAAGCCTCATTAATAGCCTCGTTATAAGCTTCTGCGGCAGCTCCCAATTTCGTTATCTTATTCTTGTTACCTCCCATATTACCCATGAAGCTAACGATCCAGTCTTTATCCTGGTAAAGAGTAGCAGATAAGTCTATTTCAAAACCTTTATTCTCGACAGAACCCGAATTGTCCCGGTATTCGCTGAAACCGGAAGAAGGACGAATGGAGATCTGATCGATCAAATCCACGGTTTTCTTAATATAATAGTTGGCAGACAAAAGTATCCGATCGTTGAGGAATCCCAACTCGAAACCGACATCTGTCGTCTTTGTCGTTTCCCATTTCAATTTCGGATTACCCAAGTACTTCAATGAAGTAGCCGGTCCCGTATAGTACCAATGTTCGGAATCCACCTCATAAGTGGAGATTGCCGTGTACGACGGGAAATTCACCTTACCCGTACTACCGTAAGAAGCCCGGAGCCGTAACCGGCTTAATAACCAATTATCCTTCAACCAGCTATAATTATGGATATTGATACCGGCACCAACTGACCAGAAAGGAGCGTATCTCTTATCCGACCCGAACTGTGAAGATCCGTCCAAACGTATGGATCCGTCGAAAAGATAAACATCGTTATAAGAGTAGTTTACAGAAGCCAAGAACCCGATCAGGCGGGAAGTCGATTCTGCCACGGAAGCCTTATCCGGCTGTCTTTTAGCATAAGAAGGATTATACATCCCTTCCATTTGGAATCCTTCAAACACCATGGTATGAGAATTGGAATTATCCTCTTTGATGTTTATTCCGGCCGTAGCATTGATAAAATGTTTCTCGAATGCTCTGTTATAATAAAACATGGCGTTTAGGTTCCAACTGTAATCATCCGTATAAGTCTGCGTTAATTGTCCTCTTTCGTTTTCATTGTAATTACCGGAATTACGGTATGCATATACAGACTTAGGATCTATAAAAGATTCTTCTTTCTGAGTGGATTTAGTCACACTAAATTGTCCCTTGAATTGCAATCCTTCCAAAATAAATAAATTCACGTTCAGGTTATCCTGGAACTCGTGATAACGGGTCCGGCCGTCAAATCCTCCTAACGTAACATCGAACAGGGGGTTTGCCTGCGGACTGATACCACTCTTGAGATATTTCAGGTATTCGCCGTTTTCATCGTATATCTCCTCGTAAGGTTGCTGAGAAGCATAAGTACTGAACAAACCGTAAGGCGAGTTTTCGGAACGCGTTCCCGCGTAAGAGATATAATTCCGAATTTGCAATTTCTTGTAACGATAATCCAATGACATACCGGCTCCGACGCGATCCCGATAGGAACCCTTCATCGCTCCGCCATTTTTATCATAGAAGAAATCAACTCCATAACGTATACTCTCCACACCACCTTCTATGTAAACCGTATGTTTGTGGTTAAACACATTGTGTAAAGGTTGAGCCAGCCAATCGGTGTCGACACCTTTCAAGACCTGATTCAATTTGTTGTAATAATCCTGATCGCTATTCGGTTGGCTACTCGGAGACGAAGCCGTGTAAACACCGGCCAACCGTTCTACTTCCAATTTCTCGGCAGCATTACAGAGGTTATAATCGGAAAGATCCGGTAACTCCAAGCCTCCGGTAAAATTATAAGTAACCCGCATTTCTCCCGGTTGCGGAGCAACCGTAGTGATTACCATCACACCATTGGCCGCACGGGAACCGTACATCGCTGTTGCTGCAGCATCTTTCAAAATAGTGATACTCTCCACCCGGTTCATATCCATATCGTATATCTTTTGAACATCTACCTCAAAACCGTCCAAAATAAATACGGGCAGGTTAGGGTTATCTTTCAGGTTGGTACGTTGTGTCTGTTTCATGTATTCCGATTCCAGACTTTTATTCATACCGATACTGGACTCTCCCCGGATATTGATTTCAGGCAAGCTATTCGGGTCGGATCCCCACGCACTTTGCCGGATTCGGAAAGAAGGATCAAAAGTCTGAACAGCCGCAAGCATATTCTTACTATTGGTTCTCAATAATTGTTCCCGGTTTACCGTTGTCACATTTCCCGTAAAACTCTCTTTCCGGATATTGGAATATCCCGTCACAACGACATCCTCCAACGCAACCTTATCCTCCTTCATGACAATTCTCAAATCTTTTCTGACCTCACCCTCTTTTAAGGCATTGATCTTTACGTTTTGAGTCTGCATCCCGATAAAAGTAAAAACTAAAGTTGCCGTATCCCGGGGTATTGGAATTCGAAAAGCACCATTATTATCCGTAGCCACACCCAAGGTCGTACCTTTTACAAGAACGGTAACCCCGGGTAAGAAGACGCCCTTCTCATCCACGACAACTCCCTTGATCACGATAGGTTCCTTCTTCGTACTATCTTGAGCCGTTACTTTAGGAGCCAATCGGATAACGATCAAATTTTCTTTAAATTCATAAGCAAAACCGCGAGGTGTTAAAATCTCTTGAAGCAACTCTTTTACCTCTACATTCAACGCTTCCACGTTTACGCGACTCTCCCCTTTTATCAGATCATAATTATAAAGAAAATCATACCCGCTTTGTTCTGTGATTTCTTTAAAGACTTTGATCAACGTCGCATTTTTCATCTTAATGCTGACTGTCTCGTTCTGGGGAAAACCTTTCGCAGAGAGAAGCATTGTCCCTGCAAGAATAAAAAAAGTAATCCTTCCCATCGTAAATAAAATTTCCTGCAACCACGTTTTTCCACGTGACATGGCAAAAATCCATTTCTTTTTCATAAATTTGTAGCGTTTAGTAATTAAACATTGTATCCCACGTCTACGCGCATTTGACAAAGGGACACGTTATCTAAAACTGAAAATGTTGGAAGCATTTTCAGTTTTATTTTTTATTCACAGTTATAGTTCTATTTTCAATCTGAAAACCAACATCATACGTTCCTTCTAAAACATCCAGGAATTCATGAATATCACCGTAACGTTTTATCCTGCCGGAAAATCTTATCCCCTTCAACTCTTCACTCGTATAATGAATTTCTATATTATACCATCGAGCCAACGTATTCATGATCTCCTCCAGGGTCGTTCCTTCAAATTTATAATACCCGTCTTTCCAGGAAGTATATAAAGTAACATCTACCTGACGTACATCCATTTTTCCTCCTATCGAATCAAATACGGCTTGTTCTCCCGGCTTTAAAACTCCTAAGGTTTCTATTCCGTTTTGAATCGCCACGGCGCCCTCAACCAAGGTTGTAACTATCTCTGAACTACCCTCATAAGATGCCATATTAAACTTCGTTCCAAGTACCCGAATATCGACCCCTTTGCTTGTCACGATAAAAGGTCGCAACGAATCTTTTTTCACTTCAAAAAATGCCTCTCCATCGATATATACATGCCGCTCATGGGGTCCCCATGCTAACGGAAATCTCAAGCGGGATTCCGAATTCAACCAGATTTTCGTACCGTCTTCCAATTCCAAAGGATACTCCCCTCCCCGAGGTACTTCCAAAGAATGAAGTTTCAGATCCTCGTTACTCGAAGCAAGACTATCTCCTTGCACAGAATAAACCAACCCTTGTTTCTTATTACTGATCACCTGTCCTTTCTCTACCAAAGTAAAAATTTTACCTAAATTCAATGTGAAAGTTTCTCCGGAAGCCAACGTCAAAACAGCTTTTGTCTCTCCCCCCTGAATACTCAATGATTCCATCGATTTTACCCGTGCAGGCCTATTCTGAAAAAAATAGTAGAAAGAAAAAGAAAACAACAAGAAAACAGAAGCCGCATAAGCCCACTTCTTGATATTTCTCAAATATCTGGTCTTACGCTTCTCTTGAATCTTCTTTATACAAATCTGATAAGCAACATCAACATCGATATACTTTTTCTGCTTGCAATCAAAATAATACTCCTCTAATTTCTTCAGCACGACTTGATTCTCCACCTCAGATTCTAACCATTCCTTTAAAATCAATTGCTCCTCTAACGTCAATTCCTCCCCGTTAATTTTGGCAGCAATTATTTCCCAAATAGAATTTTGCATATCTTTCTAACCTTGTATTTTGTCAAAAGACTCCAAAACTTCTATTTAATGTGACAAGGATTTCGTTTTTTTTAGAAAAAAATTTATTCTATTTGGTTTTCGCTGATTGTGAATACCTTAAGAAGATAAAATATAATAAAGCAGTGAACGATTTTCCACGCAAAGAAATTCGTAATGATTTAAAAGCTCTCGCCATCTGCGTCCGAACGGTATTTATAGAAATTCCCAACTGGTTGGCCACCTCCTGATACTTCATGCCTTCTACACAACACAGATCAAAAATACGTCGGCATTGCTCCGGCAAACGATTCATAGCCCGATAGAGTTCTTCCCGCTCTTCCATCTCCTCCAAATCCACCTTACACTCTTCCTTTTCATTTACGATCATACGAACCAAACGATCGTTATGCCTTCTCTCGTTCCGTATATAATTGATACAATTATTACGAATAGCCCGAAACAGATAACGTTCCAACTCCGAATTTATACTCTCGTATTTTTTCTCGTACCAAAAATTGATAAATAACTCCTGAACAATATCTTCTGCTACTTCCCGATCCTTTAATATCGTACTGGCATATACGACCAAATTGGCGTAATACACCCGAAACAAGCGTTTATATGCTTGTTCATCACCCGTTTTTAACTCTTGTAGTAAATTAGCAGACACCTAACAATTTTATTAAATCTCACAAACAAAGATACATCAAATTTCACGTCATTCACCAAACTAAAACAAAACAAATGTATTTTTTTCATAAAACCATTGGCCATTTACGTATTTTTCGAGAAATTTATCAAGTCACTATTCGGCCGTATCACTTCTTCACAATTAAGACAATAAAGCATGAAAATATTTTAATACAAGACTAACAGAACAAACCGAATCAAACAACAACGCACATATTGTTAAACAATTATAATGAACATTACAAAAATAAACATAATCCTATAATGATTCTTTATTAAAAGAAAGACACTCCATTTTCTTTTCTATTTACTTCATCACGAAATTTGCCGACATCAATTTTTTTTTGATTTTTAATTTACGGTTTACGATTTACCATTAAACATAAATTTCTTTGACCGGAGATTGATAAATCAGGAGTCTTAGTCATTCCATACTTCCGCAATTAACGCTAGCACGATCAGCACGAAACAGTAGGTATCGGGCAATAATAAAAAATAGCAAAGTCTTTTCGGGACAATACAGACAACAAACGGATCAGGTGATTTGGCGATCGGATGATTCCGCAAATCGTAATTCCAATCACTAAATCTCCTAATCACCAAATCTCCTAATCACTAAATCATTAAATCTCTAAATCATTAAATCTCTAAATCATTAAATCTCTAAATCTCTTCATCCACTAATATTACCGTCACCGCCTTCGCCCCGTGTGCTCCTATAACGAGAGCTTGTTCTATATCGGCCGTTTTCGAGGGGCCCGCGATAAAACATCCGTACCCGAAATCGTCAAAACGAGGATGGCGATAAGCCTCGTGCATGTTATTCACGATCTGACGTCGATCCAATACGATAACCAGGGACTCCGAAATAAAATAGAGCGCCTTATACTTTGTATTTTGCTTGATCCATATGGCCCCGTTCTCGATCACGCCAAATTCGCCACTGATAACTCCGACATCCGTCCCGTTTAACTCCCGGGGATCTGTCAACGTATCGGGGTTTAACGTAGCACAGGTGATACCCGGCAAATCGGAAACAATCACTTTAGCTTCGGGATATTGTTTTCGAATGATCTCGTTTATATCCTCCCCTTTTTCAGGTAAAAATACATCACACCCTACCGCTTGGGCCATCTCCATAAAATGTTGAATCTTATCGTCAAAGGTCATCGGTTCAAAGTCCATCACGGGCCGCTCTACTTCCGGTACCGGATGAGCTTTTATTCTGTTTAATATATCGTCTTTGCTACTCATGGTCTATCTTATTATGTTTCCACATGGAATGAAAAGTTTCCGGAGCGATCTCGGGTAATTCCCGTCCTTTTCCCCAAGGATCCAAACTATTGTACAATACAAAACGAGGCATATGCTCTGCAATGCGTCCTGCTTTTATCGTCGCATAGAACAAATCGGGATGATTCATGACCCATTTCATACGTTTCACCATAAACTTTTTCATCGGATCTGCCAAGTTCAACCGGTCCATTTCCTGTCTCCATTTATAAATTTGTTCGGCTAAATCAATTTTAGCCGGACACACGTTGGAGCAGGAATAGCACAAAGAACAGGCCGACACATTACCGGAATATTTTTGCGGAGACTTCAACATCCCCAAGTTAATTCCAATCGGTCCCGGAATAAAATAAGAATAGGAATACCCTCCCGTCCGACGGTATACCGGGCAGGTATTAATACAGGAACCGCAACGAATACACTTTAACATACCTATATGGTCAGGATTACCCAATATATCACTTCTTCCGTTATCCACGATCACAATATGCATCTCCTGTCCTTCCACCGGCTTTTTATAATGTGAAGTATAAGTCGTGGAAGGCTGTCCGGTAGCGGAACGGGCTAACAAACGAACATACACGGCTAACGCATCATAATCGGGAATTACCTTTTCCATTCCCATGATGGCAATATGCACCTTCGGGAAAGAAGTTCCCATATCAGCATTTCCTTCGTTGGTACAGACTACAAAAGCCCCCGACGAAGCAATGGCGAAGTTCACTCCCGTCATGGCAATATCGGCATGTAAAAACTTCTCTCTTAAATTAGCCCGAGCCGCATGGGTCAAATAGGTAGGATCACTATTTCCCGGTTCCGTGTGCAGGTACTTTTCAAAAACCTTCCCTACCTCTTCCCGCTTTACATGGATGGCCGGTAAAACAATATGGCTGGGCGGAGTTCCCATCAACTGCATGATACGCTCTCCCAGATCCGATTCTACGGCATCAATACCCCGTTTTGCCAGAAAAGGAGTCATCCCGCACTCCTCGGCCAACATGGATTTACTCTTTATCAAATTCTTACCGCCATGTTTTTTAATGATATCGTATACTATTTGATTGTGCTCCTCCGCATCCTTAGCCCAATGCACATGAATCCCGTTTTCCGTGGCATGTTTTTCAAACTCTTCCAGATAATAAGCCAGATGGCTGATGGTATGTTGTTTTATACGACTTGACATCTCCCGCAATTTCTCCCACTCCGGTACTCCAAAAGCCATTTTATCGCGTTTCTCCCGAACAAAGAAAAGGGCCTGGTCGTGCCATTGGGTCCGTTCCTTATCGGCTATAAATTTCTCGGCTGCTTTAGCATGTGTACTCATGATCTCGATGTTAAAATTTCAATGATATGAATCGTTTTAATCGGTAATTTTTCCCGCCTGATAATCCCCTCCATATGCATCAGGCAAGAACTGTCAGCTCCGGTAATAAATTCAGCTCCGGTCGACATATGATCCCTCACCTTATCTTCTCCCATACACACAGAGGTAGCCGCCTCTTCCACGGCAAACATGCCCCCGAAACCGCAACACTCGTCTACCCGTTTCGGTTCCAGAACCTCCACGCCCTTTACCAGGGAAAGCAGATCTTTCAACTTGGAAAACCGGGGGATATTCAACTCGCTCGGTGAAGAGAGATGTAATAAACGTTCTCCGTGACAACTATTATGCAAACTTACCTTATGCGGAAAACAAGCATCCAACTTATCTACTTTCATCACGTCATGCAAAAATTCACATATCTCGTATATCCGGCTACTGATACAAGCATGCTCCTCTTTATGTAACAATCGAGGATAATTTTCCTTGACAAAAACGACACAACTGGCCGAAGGTCCGACTACATAATCGTATTTTTCGAACAACTCCTCCATCTTTTTCGCCAACCCGGCCGAATCGTGTTCGAAACCGCCATTCGCCATGGGCTGGCCGCAACAAGTCTGCTCCAAAGGATAATCCACATCCAACCCTAAAGACTTCAACAGCTTGTAAGAAGCCACACCAACATTCGGATATATCGCGTTGACATAACAGGGAATAAATAAACCTATCTTCATATACTATATTTTAATTTGAAAAACGGATTTTATCCCACTTTTTCATTGTAATACATTCATCTTTCCAAAAATACTATCTTTCATGTCTAAATATTCTCTCACGCGAAAAAATAAACAATAATTCCTGTAATAATGACATAGGCTAATGCGTAAGGAATAGCCGCCTTCAATATATTCCCCTCCTGTCCCTGCTGATTGGTTGCCGATGTGGCAATGGCAATACTTTGCGGAGAGATAATTTTTCCACCCGTCGCTCCGGCTGTATTTGCCGCGGACAACCAACCGGGATCCACTTGAATATGTTCCGCAACACCTGCTTGCAGTTTTCCGAAAAGAATATTAGCCGAAGTATCGCTTCCGGTTAAGAAAGTACCCAAAGCCCCGATTGTCGGGGCAAAAACCGGATATAGAGCCCCTGTTGCAGCAGATAAAGCCATCGCCAATACCTGTATCATTCCGGCTGTCTCCATGATGGAAGAGAGTCCGACCAAACAGATCACCGTAACGATCGTTTTTCTTAATTGAACGAACGTTTTCCAAAGCAAACCCAACAGTACCCCGGCAGAAGCTCCTTGAATCAATCCCCCGATAAAAGAACCTAAGAACAAAAGAATCCCCCCTTGCGTCAACCATTGAATAACATACCGATTCTCCTCTCCGTGAATGGTAAAAGAAACAGTCGATATCCAAACGGATTGCAAAGAGTTCTTTATCGCCGGAAATAACGGACTTGTTATCAACACGAAAAACATAATCAAAACATAAACCATCCATGCCGATACGATCTCTTTTCCTCGATATGGAGATTTTACTTTTTTTTCTCCCTTTTTACGAGTCAACTTCCCAAAAGAAATAATAACGACAACCGCAACAATACTACCGATAATAGCCGGAGTTTCCGCCCCTATATAGCGAGCCGATAAATATTGGGCCGCCAAAGAAAAACCTCCGACCAATATACTCAATACAATATTCTTAGGTAAAGACTTAAGCTTCGGATCTGCCAAAAAGGTAAGGACGAGAGGCACTAAAAACATCAATACGGACAATTGAAGAACCACGGCCGTACTCAAAGAACTTACCGGCAAACCCGTTTCCTGAGCCAAAACAATCACGGGAACCCCAACAGCACCGAAAGCAGTCGGGACACTATTGGCAATTAAACTCACGACAGCTGAAAAAAGCGGACGGAAACCCAGACTAATCAATATGGCAGCCGGAATGGCAACAGCCGTACCGAATCCTGCCATTCCCTCCAACAATCCACCAAATCCCCAGGTGATCAAAAGCACCTGAATGCTCTTATCCGTAGAAATAGAAGAAAATTGCTGCTTCAACACCTCTATTTTTTTCGTATGCAACAATACATTATAACTGTATATAGCCATCAGAATAATAAAAAGAATAGGTACCAACGCCTTTAACATTCCGTACACGAAAGCAAGTGCCGTATCCTGTACCGAACTATGAAAAGCAAACAAAGCCAAGAATGCCGTTACCAGCAAAGTTATTACACTACTTTTATCTCCCGACATTTTAAAGAATCCCATCAGAACAATCAATAAAAGAATAGGCAACGATGCATAAAAAATTTCCATAGCTTCTGTCATTAAATCAATGAAAATGAAAAGATAACGAAAAAACCTTGTCCATTCACTTCAAATACGAAATAAACGTATAAAACAAAAAAAATGTTACTTCCCACACGTGAAATTTTAAAAAAATTTATTTACGACTCAACTATTTAATAACCTGAAAACATACCCATCCCCAATCATTTCAAAACAAAATAAGATTATAGAATCCTAATTGAATAAAAAATCATATTTTTGCAAGGCAAATGAGTAAAGTACATTTAAAATACATAGCAATTCGATTGAAACATTTGCTGACAAGCCCGGAAGTAGAATGGAACACAATCAGAATGGACGAGACGGGAAGAATTGAACTTTTCAGAAATTACATCATCTTGCCGTCAATCCTATTTTCCATCCTGGTCTTTTTATTCAGGCTTATGAGCAACGATGTCATGGTCTCTCTGGGATGGGGAATTATTAATTTCATTGCCTGTACCGCGGGATGTTATGTCTGTTTCCGTCTTACCCGGGAATATCTTTCCAACAAAACTATAAATTCAGGCACGATAGCCTTGAAACTATCTGTCTACAGTTCGGCCGTATTCATTCTGTTTCATAGCCTTGCCGTCGGTTTTCCGCAAAATTTCATCGGAGACGTGATGGCCATTTTAAGTCTTCTCTCGCTCAGGACTCTATACATCGGGCTAAATACCATATCGGAATTAAATACACGGTACAAGAAAAGCGCTGTTATTATTATCGGGTTACTGATTATTTGTACCCCCATCATCATCACGAGACTCTTAACGATTATTTTTAGAATCCCGGCTATTAACGCGTAAAGAAAAAAATTATGGAAAACATCAATATAAGAAATAAACGAGCCTCTTTCGATTACGAGTTTCTGGAAGAATACACGGCCGGTATTGTATTGACAGGGACCGAAATCAAATCGATTCGTGCCGGAAAAGCAAGTCTGGTAGATGCCTATTGTTATTTCCATAATGGAGAATTGTGGGTAAAAGGAATGTATGTGGCCGAATACAAGTTAGGCACCTATTACAATCATATCGAACGACGCGAACGTAAGCTGTTGCTCATGAAAAAAGAGTTAAACAAACTGGAACGTAAAACAAAAGAATCCGGCCTGACTATCGTGCCGATTCGTCTTTTTTTAAACGAAAAAGGGTTTGCCAAGCTCCGGATCGCACTGGCCCGCGGTAAAAAAGAGTTCGACAAACGGGAATCTTTGAAATCAAAAGATGCCAAACGGGAGATGGATCGTTTTATGAAAAGATAAATAAGATTTAAACCGAGACACCGGATTTCTCCATTACCTTTACGTCCCTTGTCGATCAAAACCGAGTAAATACCTGTACATGAACGTTTTTCTCAACCAATAGCGATTTTGTCAGTCAGGAAAATCCGTTTAATTTACACGTCCGATACTTATCCTTCTATTCTCCCTTTTAGAAGGCATTTCCAATGGAAAAGATCAAAAAAACATTATCGAAATGTTAAATAAAAAAAAAGAGTAATACCTGATAAAGGTTGGCGTATTCTATATACGAAAAAGGATATTTATCCGTCACAAGAAAATATTAATTTATTGTTATATATAGAATAATTCACAAATTTAGTGAACCTATTTTACTATAATGGCGTAAACAAATAAATCTAAAACAATAGATTTATAACGATTAATAACCAAAAGGGAATATATCCCAATTCCGGGCGAGGACCCCTTATTCCTCCCCGGAATTTTTTATTCGATTATTTTGAATAAAAAATCCGGATCAATAGGAACGTTCATTACGCCCTTCAATCCAATTGATATAGGCCGTATTAACCACCTTATTTCCTCCGGGAGTCGGGTAATTACCTGTAAAATACCAATCACCGTCATTACCCGGGCAGGCTTTATGCAAATTCTCTACCGTCTGAAATACGACCTTCACTTCTGCCCGTATACTTTCACTTTTCACCATTTGCGCAATCTTCTCCGAAATCTCTTCGTCACTAAAAGGAGCATAGATCTCTTTCACATGGTTCTGTATTTTCTCTTTCGGAAGTCCTTCCTGTTGTTTACATTTTTGATAGACCTCATCAATCAAATGTGCCATTCCCCGCTCTTTCAATAGCTCTATTGCCGCATTAAAGGCTATAAACTCTCCCATCCGATTCATATCTATTCCGTAACAATCCGGATATCGTATCTGGGGAGCCGATGATACGACAATAATCCGTTTCGGATGCAAACTGTCCAATATCCGTAAAATACTTTTCTTTAACGTTGTGCCCCGAACGATTGAATCATCTATCACCACTAAATTATCCGTATCCTTTACCGCTCCGTATGTCACGTCATACACGTGTCCGACCATATCGTCGCGTCCTTCGTCTCCGGTGATAAAAGTACGCAATTTAGCATCCTTAATGACAATCTTTTCAACACGAGGTTCTTTACAGATAATAGCATCTAACGTCTCTTCACACCAATTTGCCTTCCCTTCCCGTACCAATCTTTTTTTATCTTCCACCAGGTACTGCTGTATTCCCTTTACCATTCCGTAAAAAGAAGTTTCAGCAGTATTCGGGATGAAAGAGAAAACGGTATTATCCAGATCTCCATCTATCGCCTTCAATAGTTGGGGAGTCAATAATTCCCCTAATCTTTTCCGTTCCTGATAAATACTTCGGTCGTTTCCCCGTGAAAAATAAATCCGTTCAAAAGAACAACTGCTTTTTTGTCGAGGTTCCCGGACCAATTCTTCCCGGACAGAACCATCCTTTTTTATGATCAGGGCATATCCCGGACGAATTTCCCGTATATTCGTATCGTCTACCCGGAATGCCGTCTGAATGACAGCTCCTTCGGAAGCCACGACAACCACCTCATCATCTTTATAATAATAGGCCGGACGAATACCCCAGGGATCACGCATAACGAAAGCATCTCCATGCCCCACCACTCCAGCAACCGCGTATCCACCATCCCAATCGGCACTACTTTTGGATAAGACATCGACCAAGTTCAAATGTTCTTCTATCAAAGGCGAAATATCCTGCTTAACATACCCCTGGTCCCGGTAATCCCGGTATCGATCCTGAATCTCATTATCCAGATAATAACCGACTTTTTCCAATAAGGTTACCGTATCGGAATAGTTCCGAGGATGCTGCCCCGCCTGAATCAAACTTTCAAACAATTCATCCACGTTTGTCAGGTTAAAATTAGCCGCCAAAGCCAAATTACGGGAACGCCAATTGCTCGCCCGCTTCAACGGATGGACGTAATCTATATTATTTTTTCCAAAAGTAGCGTAACGCAAATGCCCCAGGTAAATCTCCGAAACGAACGGAAAGTTCTGCTTGTTCCAAACCGCATCTGTTTCCTTTAGCTCCTCCGCACGAATAGATTCGTGAATTTTATCAAACACCTCCTGAATGGGATTGGCATCACAGGAACGTACCCGGTCCATATATTTGAAACCCGGAGCCATATCCAACTTTACTCCTACCACCCCAGCACCGTCTTGTCCCCGGTTGCGCTGTTTTTCCATCAAAATATACAAACGATTTAGACCGTATAGGTATGACCCGTATTTTTCCCGATAATATTCCAAGGGCTTTAATAACCGAATGAATGCGATCCCGCATTCATGATTAATGACATCACTCATATAATAATTATATTTACCTTTCAACGAATAGATTCCGAAAGCGATACAAAATTAATAAAATCAAAAAGCATTGACTGTTTTTGACAGACTAAATCATTTCATTTTTTTATTTTTCAGATTTTATTTCATAATATATCGATTTTTTTCCGATAACCTTTATCTTTATATTCTCTAATACAAGAAAAAAATGAAAAAGAAGTACCCGCTCATCATCATCGTCGTTAGCTCTATCGCTATTCTCTCTTTCCTGTTTTCAGAGAATTCTACCTTCCACAAACCACCACAACAACAGACGACAATCGTAGTAAGCCGGGACTCCGTCAATTTAGATACCTTCCGGTATAACGAGTCAAAAAAAGCTATATTCGAAATCAAAAATACAGGCCGTTTTCCATTAATTATAAAAAAAATAGAAACATCTTGCGGATGTACCGATGTAAAATGGAATAAAGCACCTCTACTGCCCGATCAAACAGAAAAAATTCAAATTACCTTTACACCCAACTCCCTGGGACATTTCTCTAAAACCATCCGAATATTTTGTAATATCTCCTCTCAAACTTACACGTTAAGATTAAGCGGGTTTGTAAAAGAAGAAGAATAATATTTTATCTATAAATATTTTTCCAACAAAACAATACTTAATTTTACATAAAAATTCACTCGCTTAAGTATATTCGAAACAAAAAACATTAACTTAGGGAGACAATACTAAAAAACAAACCCAATCTAACCTACCATGAACCGAATATTACTATTATTGAGTATGGTAATTTCAGCCTATACTGCTCATGAAAATCCTCCATTTAAAGAGAAAACAGCTGACAGGTTTCATAACCTTTTCCAGAAATATCCCAAAGAAAAACTCTACCTGCACACCGACAAAGACATTTATCAGGCAGGAGACACGATCTGGTTCAGAAGCTATATGGTAAACGCCTTTACTAATACCCCGGCTATTATCAGCAGGCTCATATACGTGGAACTATCGGACAAGAGGGATTCCATCATTCAACGCCTCAAATTCAGGGAGTGGGACTCCACGTTCTACGGGAACATCAATTTACCGAAAGATATAAAACAGGGAGATTACTGCATACGGGCCTTCACGTACTGGATGCAAAACGAGGGTACCGATTACTTCTTTAAAAAAAATATCCGGGTAGCAAACCCGGACGAAGCCAGAATTAACACCGAAGTAAAATACATCCGTAAGGAAGACGGTACGCTAACGGCAGAGATCAAGCTGTCGAATGCCATGAATATCGTCTACAATAAACAGCTTTTCCAATATCAAGTAAACAAACCCAATCAAGCGGGCAAAACCCGTTCTGTCCGTACCGACGATAACGGTATCTTACGCGTTCAACTTCAACCCGATGATTATTCCATACACCTGAGTACCAGGGATAACTCTTCCATAGAGTGCGACCGCTACCTCTATATACCCAAGGAGACAACCGACTTCGACGTGCAATTTTTCCCGGAAGGAGGTAATCTACTGAATAACAACTACCAGCGAGTTGCCTTCAAAGCTATCGATTCCAACGGACTCTCAACCGAAATCGAGGGAACTGTCTATTTAGACAGCGTGCCCATTGTGCATATCAAAAGCGAACACAAGGGAATGGGAAGTTTCAAACTCCCCGCCTACGACGGCAAACACTACTACGCGGAGATCACGAACGACAATAGTATCACCAAACGTTTCGATCTGCCACCCGTTCTTAACAACGGGGTAGGAATCCAGGTGGCACATAGTGATTCCAGTATCTATTATGACATCATAACGGCGGATAATACTATTTTTTCCAAGAAACTTTCCCTGTTGATACAATGCAGAGGACAATTCCTTAACCTGATTCCCGTCGACGAACAACACAAAAAGAGAAAAATCATTACTTCCGATCTGCCGGAAGGAATAATACAAGCCGTTTTACTGGATTCCTCCTACAAGGTATACAGTGAACGCCTGTTTTTTATCCGACCCAGGAAGCAAGCTGACATGGAGATCGGCACGGGTAAGGAAACGTTCGGCCCGAGGGAAAAGGTAGACCTTCGCTTACTCCTGGACTCCAACGCCACCCAAGGATCGTTCTCCATGGCCGTGGTGAAAGATTCGGGGTTAGATACCGTATCCTATAACGACAATATCCAATCCAACTTACTGATGACCTCCGACTTGAAGGGGTACATCGAGGAACCGGGATACTATTTCAGCGACACGACCGCTGAAATCGACCGGCACCTGGATCTGGTCATGTTAACACACGGCTGGACACGGTTTAACGTGGCGGATCTGGCAAAAAATCAACCCAGGAAAATGGATTTTTACTTAGAATTGGGACAAGCCATCACCGGGAAAGTGAAAAATGTCTGGGGAAAAGTTTCTGAAAGGGCCCATTTAATTTTCATCTCGGACAAGGGGGATGTATCTATGACCTTTACTGACTCTACCGGGAATTTCAGTAACAATGAACTGTTTTTTACCGACGGAACAAAATTCGTCGTCAGGGCGACCAATCAAAAAGGCAAAAACCGGGTAGAGATCCATTTCGACAAAGACTCGTTTTTAACCGTGTCCAACTTTTTTCCTTACAACGAGAGAATCAGAAAAGAAGATAATGAGTTCTATCAAAAATTTCACCAAAGCTATTACTACGAGAACGGGGAAAAAATATACCTGTTAAATGAAGTAAAAGTAAATCGTAAGGCTTCGCCAAAAAAATACACCAAATACGACAATTGGGCCGATGATCTCTACCGGTTGGACTCCGCCCAGATCGCCGCTGACCCGGAAGAGAACATCGTCAAACTCATTGCCCGGAAAATACCCGGACTTATGGCTTATCGGAATTATATATGTGAGATCGGAGGGCAACCTTTCGATCCTATTCCCATAGTTTTAAACGGATTCGAAGAGAGTTACACGTTCTTTAACATGATTCCCAAAAGGTATTTATTGGGAGTCACTCTATTAAGAGGAGAAGTTGCTAAAACTGTTTTCAATGGGGATCCGGTTCTTTTAATTACGACACAACCCGATTACCATTTTGAAAAACCATCGACTCATTTCAACATAAACCGGATACGACCGATGGGGATTCAAATTCCCGACGAATTTTACGTTCCTAAATACGATATCGACTCCATACGTAATGCTCCCGAAAAAGACGAACGAATAACCCTGTTTTGGGAGCCGGTTATCTCGTTATGTCCCGGACAACCCGCTGAATATTCTTTCTACACGGGAGACGTGACAGGAAACTACACCATACTTATTGAAGGAATAACTTTAGATGGGAAGACAGTAAAAAAGAACAAAAAAATAAAAGTAGAATAACCCACATCAATACTCTTGTATTATGAGACAAATATTCATCATCGGTGCAATCATCATGGCTTATGCTTTTCAGGAAATTCCTCCTTTTGAGCAAAAGTTAGCCGGAAAATTTTATGATTTCTTTCAAAAAACACCCAAAGAAAAAATTTACCTCCACACGGATAAAGAGATCTACTATGCCGGAGAGAACATTTGGTTCAGGGCTCACCAAGTCGATGCAGCCACTCATATCCCTCAAGTCATTAGCAGAATCCTCTATGTTGAATTAACCGATAAACAAGACTCGGTTCTTCAGCGTCTCAAATTCATGGAATGGGACTCCGCTTTTTCAGGCAACATCAAATTACCCGAAAAAATGACACAAGGTAATTATTCTATCCGGGCTTTCACCTACTGGATGCAAAACGAAGGTGCCGACTATTTTTTCAAAAAAAACATACGCATCCTCAATCCTTCCGAAGCCCGGGTAAACACCCATGTCAAATACATCCGGGCAGCAGACAGTTCCCTTAGGGCCGAAATTACGCTCACCAATGCCAGGGATATCCCTTACAGCAGAGAATCTTTTCAATACGAAGTAAACAAACGCAACGCAGCAGGAAAAATACAGAACAGACGCACCGACGATAAGGGTATTCTCCGGATCGAACTGGAACCCGACGATTATTCCATACACCTCTCGACAAAAGATAAATCGTCCGTCGATCTCGACCGTTATCTGTATATTCCGATGGAATCCGCGGACTTTGACGTACAATTCTTTCCGGAAGGAGGTAACCTGCTAACAAACAATTACCAGACAATCGCTTTCAAAGCCATCGATTCCAACGGGCTCTCCACCGAAATAGAAGGAAATATTTACTCCGACAGTACAGTTATAGCCAAAATAAAAAGCGAATACAAGGGAATGGGAAGCTTCAAATTACCGGTATATAATAATAAGCATTATTATGCCGAACTGACGAATAGCAATGGCATTACCAAACGTTTCGATCTTCCCTCCCCGGTCGACAACGGTTTCGGTATTCAATTAACAGTCCGTGATTCCGTTATAGAGTACAAAATCATGCAAGGAGAAAAAGCTACGTATCCTCCCGGTATGACCTTACTCCTGCAATGCAGGGGACAACTCATCAATCTCGTTCCCGCGAATGAACGCTATTCCGGAGGTAAAATTCTCCGACACTCCTTACCGGAAGGTATTATCCACGCCGCCCTCATAGACTCCGCTTACAAGGTATACAGCCAAAGGCTTTTTTTCGTTCGCCCCGAGAACCTCGTAAAACTGGATATCACGACCAATAAAGAAGAGTTCGTCTCGCGGGAAAACGCAACCGTAGACTTGCTTCTCGACTCGATTGCCGGCAGAGGATCATTTTCCATGGCCGTTGTTCCCGATTCCGACCGGGATACGCTGTATTACATCGACGACATTCAGTCCAACTTGCTGCTGACCTCCGACCTGAAGGGATACATCGAGGAACCGGGATACTATTTCAGCGATACGACCGAAACTATTGCCCGACACACGGATCTCCTCATGCTCACCCACGGCTGGACCCGCTTCAATATTGCCGATATCGCAAAAGATAAACCGGAGGATTATGAATTTTACCTGGAAAGAGGACAATCTATTGCCGGTAAAGTGAAAGACGTCTGGGGAAAGGACGCCAAAAATGCCAGCTTACTCTTCCTATCTGACAAAGGAGATATCACGATGACCGGTACGGACTCTTCCGGACGTTTTTGTAACAATTTGTTTTTCGTCGACGGGACTAATTTCGTTGTCAGAGCAACAAACCGGAAAGGAAAACACCGGGTAGAGATCGAGTTCGACAAAGAAAAGTTCCTGCCCGTTTCCAACTTTTTCCCGTATAACGAAAAGATTCGCCAGGAGGAAGATGATTTTTATAAAAACGCTTACGAAAACTACTATTACGAAAACGGAGAAAAAATATATTTATTGAACGAAGTAAAGGTCGTTCGCAAAATACCGCCTAAAAAATACACGAAATACGATAACTGGGTAGATGATCTCTACCGGCTGGATTCCACTCAAATTGCCGATGATCCGGAAGAAGATATCGTTAAACTGATCGTCCGTAGATTCCCGGGACTTATGAGTTACAACAATGAAGTATATCGCTTAGGCCCCTACCCTCCGAAGCCCAGAATCGAAATGATGGTAAACGGTTTTTCGGAACATAACTCCACTTTTGTTCGCATGATACCCAAAAGATTCTTGTTGGGAATAAGTCTTTTAACCGGTCCGGTCGCAAGGAACTTCACGAATCCTTTTGACACATCGGCATGCAAGGATACCGTCATACTAATAACGACCAGACCGGATTATCATTTTGAAAAACCATCGACTCATTTCAACATAAACCGCATCAGGCCTCAAGGCATTCAGATTCCCGACGAATTCTATGTGCCCAAGTACGAGATCGATTCCATTCGGCACAGCAAAACAAAAGACGAAAGAACAACGCTTTACTGGAATCCGGAGATTTGGATAGAGCCGGATAAACCGAACAAACTCTCCTTCTATACCGGGGATAAACGAGGAAGTTATTCCATTATTATCGAAGGAGTCACCCGAAAAGGAGCAATTATAAGAAAAATAAAAAAGATAAAGGTAAATTGACCGTTTGTACGTAATAGTTGTTAATTAACATACTTTACAACCTAATTTTGGAACTATGTTTTAAAATTAAGTTATCTTTGTGGACCTTAAAAAAAAAGAGATAAATGCGTAATTTGTTAAAATACAGCTTATTAACATTAATCCTTCTATTAATGAACGGATCTTCTCAACTCATCTCCGCTCAACCGGAAGTGTTAAAAGAGAGTTATGCGGCTCAAGCAACCTTACGACAAGCCTCTACCGAGATTCTTTATTTACTGGAAGCATTCTCTTCCTACTTTGGAGAAGTTCCGCTGGGTAACACACACATTACCTCGGATCTAAAATCTTACGCCCATCATCTCTTCCATGCTAAATACGCGAAGAACATTGTGCCGCCTTTAGCATCTTTTAATTCGAACAGGTATTTTCATCCGTATTCGACTCTCAACAAAACAAAATACTACGTTTTTGCCCTACGCAAAATTATTATTTAGTCCGTGGAAAGAGAGTATATCTCTTTTACCTTCTTTTGTTTTCCAGTATAAATTAGTCATCTGATTTATCTGTTTTATATCCATATTCTTAATATTTTATTTTATGAATCTGACCTTATTTGTAGTAGTGCTACTTACGGCCATCGCACTTGTCGTCATGGCCATGGGAATTGCCCGGTTAATATCTCCCCGTTCTTACAATAAACAGAAAGGGGAAGCCTACGAATGCGGTATCCCGACGCGAGGAAAATCCTGGATGCAATTTAAGGTAGGATATTACCTGTTTGCCATCCTGTTTCTGATGTTTGACGTGGAAACCGTATTTCTGTTTCCCTGGGCCGTTACGGTTCAAAGTTCCGGGATATACGGGTTAATAAATATCTTATTCTTTATGTTGATCTTAATCTTAGGATTAGCATATGCCTGGAAGAAAGGAGCGTTGGAATGGAAGTAAATATCAAATCCATGAAATATGAAGAGTTCAACGACAATGAATATCTTGAACAACTTCGGGCATCCGGTACAAACGTGTTCATGGGATGTCTCGACGAGGTCATTAACTGGGGACGTTCGAACTCCCTTTGGCCTCTTACCTTTGCTACCAGCTGCTGCGGTATCGAATACATGGCAGTCGGAGCAGCTCGTTATGACTTTGCCCGTTTCGGCTTCGAAGTAACCCGAGCCAGTCCGCGACAAGCCGATTTTATCGTTGTAGCAGGAACAATTGTTCATAAAATGGCTCCGGTATTAAGACGTCTTTACGATCAGATGGCAGAACCGAAGTATGTTATCGCCATGGGCGGATGCGCCATTTCCGGAGGCCCTTTCAAAAATTCATACCACGTCGTTAAAGGAGTAGATTCCATTATTCCGGTCGACGTCTACGTACCCGGCTGCCCTCCCCGACCGGAAGCATTGTTGTATGGTATCATGCAACTCCAACGTAAATTAAAGGTTGAAAAATTTATCGGGGGTATAAATCGAAAAGAAGAGAAGAAATAAATGACATAGTTTATGCTAACAGATAAAATTAAACATATAAACCCGGATATCGTCATAGAGGAAAACGGCATACCCACGGTTATTGTTCCGTTTTCCGAATATCGAAATATCGCCTTGTTTTTAAGGAACGATCCCGAACTCTCCTTCGATTACCTGGTCTGTATGACCGGAATGGACTGGGGTGACTCTCTGGGTATCATCAACCTACTGGAATCCACCATACACGGGCATCGTATCCTCTTAAAAACAAGTACGACCGACCGGGAAAACCCGGAACTCCCCTCCATAAGCGATATTTGGGGAACAGCCAACTTAAACGAACGGGAAGTATTCGACTTTTTCGGCATACATTTCATCAACCATCCGGATATGCGTCGTCTTTTCTTACGTAACGACTGGATAGGTTACCCGCTACGAAAAGATTACGACGCGAGTGAATCCGTCAATCCGGTACGTCTGGAAAGTGATGAAACGCTGGATATTGCTCCCTCCTTCGAGGAGGATAAGAGCGGGGAAATCCAGGAAAAAGAAAACATCGTATTTAAGGAAAACGAATACGTGGTCAACATCGGCCCTCAACATCCGGCCACACACGGAGTCCTTCGTTTCAGAGTATCTCTGGAAGGAGAAATCGTAAAGAAAGTAGATGTCAACTGCGGTTACATTCATCGGGGCATCGAAAAGCTGTGCGAGACCCTTACCTATCCCCAAACGTTAGCCCTGACGGACCGATTGGACTATTTAGCCGCACAGCAAAATCGTCACGCGTTATGCCTGTGCATAGAAGAAGCTTTGCAGATCGAAATACCGGAACGGGTAAAATACATCCGGACCATTATGGACGAACTGAACAGACTCTCTTCCCATCTCTTGTTCTGGTCGGCCCTCTGTATGGACTTGGGAGCCCTTACGGCATTCTTTTACGGTTTTCGTGACCGCGAAAAGGTATTGGATATGTTAGAAGAGACTACCGGGGGACGTCTGATTCAGAACTACAACGTGATCGGAGGTGTCATGGCAGATATTCATCCCAACCTAACCCGCAGGATCAAAGAATTCATCACCTATCTGCCTCCTATGATCAAAGAGTATCATGAGGTATTCACCGGAAATGTTATTGCACAACAACGCCTGAAAAATATCGGCATTCTATCTAAAGAGAATGCTGTCTCTTATGGAGTTACCGGCCCCTCCGGAAGAGCTTCCGGGTGGGCATGTGATGTTCGCAAACGCATACCGTACGGTGTCTATGATAAAGTCGATTTTAAGGAGATCATTTATACCCAGGGAGATTCCTTTAGCCGATATATGGTCAGGATGGAAGAGATGCTCGAATCCCTCCATATTCTGGAACAATTAGTAGACAATATCCCGGCCGGAGATTTTGCCGTGAAAACAAAACCGATGATTAAACTTCCGGAAGGTCGGTATTTCAAGAGCGTAGAAGCCAGCAGAGGTGAGTTCGGGGTATATATCGAAAGCCGGGGGGAGAAGACACCTTACCGGATGAAATTCCGCTCCCCTTGTCTGACGTTGGTCTCGGTTGTCGATCAATTGGCTCGAAACAACAAGATTGCCGATCTGATCGCCATAGGAGGTACCCTGGATTACGTGGTTCCGGATCTCGATAGATAAATAAAAACAAAAGATAGTTAGATTTAGCAAGGGATGCAGATGCAGTTGGAATCATAAATCTAAAATCATAAATCTAAAATAGCGTATATGTTTGATTTTTCAATAGTAACAGAATGGGTCGACAACTTACTCCGAAGTTTTCTGCCGCATACAGCAGCTACCTTGGTCGAGTTCATCATCATCGGATTATGCCTGTTGGTCGGCTACGCCCTTATCGCCCTGGTATTGATCTATGCCGAACGAAAAGTGTGTGCCTTCTTTCAATGCCGGATCGGCCCTAATCGCGTAGGACCGTACGGTATCGTGCAAAGTATTGCCGATATGATCAAAATGCTCACGAAAGAGTTGATTGAAATCAACCAGGTGGACCGTTTCCTGTTCAACTTAGCCCCCTATGTCGTGATCATCGCCTCCGTGCTGGCTTTCGGGTGTATTCCGTTTGCCAAAGGACTGCATGTTATCGATTTTCACGTGGGAATCTTTTTCCTGATTGCCGTCTCTTCCATCGGTATTGTCGGCATACTGCTTGCCGGATGGGCCAGTAACAACAAATACTCCCTCATCGGAGCCATGCGAAGCGGAGCCCAAATGATCAGTTACGAACTCTCCATCGGACTCTCTATTTTGACGATAGTCGTATTTGCAGGAAGCATGCAACTTTCCACGATCGTAGAAGAGCAAGCCGGCGGCTGGTTCCTTTTCAGAGGACATATTCCGGCCTTTATCTCGTTCGTGGTATACCTGATAGCCGGAACGGCAGAAACCAACAGAGGTCCTTTCGACCTGCCGGAAGCCGATTCCGAGTTGACAGCCGGATACCATACGGAGTATTCCGGGATGCAGTTCGGATTTTTCTACCTGGCGGAATACCTGAACATGTTTATCGTGGCAGCTGTCGCCACGACCCTGTTCTTGGGAGGATGGATGCCGCTACATATTCCGGGATGGGAAAGCTTCAACCAGATCATGGACTACATTCCGACCATCGTCTGGTTCTTCGGGAAAGTAGCCGTCATCATATTTATCATCATGTGGTTCAAATGGACCTTCCCGCGACTGAGAATAGACCAATTGCTTAAATTGGAATGGAGGTATCTTCTACCCATCAACCTCTTCAACCTCTTCTTAATGGTCATCGTGGTGGTTTTCAAACTACACTTTTAAATTTTGAATTATGAATGTGAAAGAATATATCGGTTCCTTTTTCAGCGGATTATACTCGTTACTTGTCGGTATGAGGGTAACGCTAAATGAATTTTTCACGAAAAAAACAACGGAACAATACCCCGAAAACAGGGCCACCTTAAAAATGTTTGACCGATTCCGGGGAGAGTTGACCATGCCTCATAACGAAAAAAACGAACACAAATGCATCGCTTGTGGAATATGTGAAATGAATTGTCCCAACGAAACCATCAAAATCACCTCGGAACTGGTAACCGACGAGGAGGGAAAAAAGAAAAAGGTATTGGTAAAATACCAGTACGATTTGGGAAGTTGTCTGTTTTGCCAACTATGCGTGAAGAACTGCCCGCAACAGGCCATTACGTTTATTCCCACGTTCGAACACGCCGTTTTCACGCGTTCCAAATTAGTCAGGATACTGAACCGAGAAGGTTCTAAAGTGGAAGAAAAAACAAAATAATGAAAAGAGAAAGGAATAAAACAGGCTCTCTTGTTAAGATTCCCCATCTCGAAATTAATAGATTAAAATTATGAATATTGTTTTACAAGATGCCGTTTTCTTTATTTTGGCAACAGTCATCGTAGTTTGCTCCATTCTGACGGTAACGACCAAAAGGATTCTACGATCCGCAACCTATCTGTTATTCGTGCTCTTCGCCACGGCAGGTATCTACTTTCAACTCAATTACTCCTTTTTAGGTGCCGTTCAGATAACCATCTACGCGGGAGGCATTATCATACTTTATGTATTTTCTATTTTGTTGACCAGTTCGGACGGAGATAAAGCGGAAAAACTGAAAAACAGCAAAATGGTTGCAGGTTTACTGACAGCCTTGGCAGGTACGCTCCTGTGTGTTTTTATCACCTTAACGCATTCGTTCGGCCCCAGTCGGTTGACAGGCGGGGAAATTCATATGAAAACCATCGGAACGGCCTTGATGGGTATGGACAAATATCAATATCTGTTACCCTTTGAGGCTATTAGTGTCTTACTTCTGGCCTGTATGATCGGAGGTATTGTCATTGCCCGAAAACGATAAAATGGAATAAGAAAAAACATCGCAATATCTAAATACAAGAACATGGAAATACACATGGAATATTATCTGGTGATCAGCACCATCATGCTTTTTGCGGGAATATACGGATTCATTACCCGCAGAAACCTATTGGCCATCTTGATCTCGATCGAGCTGATCCTGAACTCCGTTGATATCAATTTCGCGGTATTCAACCGTTACCTCTTTCCCGATCAGCTGGAAGGCTTTTTCTTCACCTTGTTTGCAATCGGAATATCAGCTTGCGAAACAGCCGTGGCCATCGCCATCATTATTAATATATACCGGAACATCAGGAATATTCAGGTAAAAAATCTGGATAAGATGAAGCATTAGAAGCTAACGAATCACAGAATCGGGAATTTGAAAATATAAAATTATAAATCATGGAATACGTTTTACTCATTCTAATCCTGCCGTTATTCACCTTTTTGGCTATCGGATTACTGGGAACAAAGCTTAAACCGCTTACCGCCGGTTGCATAGGAACCGCGTCCCTCGCCTTGTCGGCTATCTTAGCCTATATCACGGCAGGACAATATTTCTCAACGGCACAGGTAAACGGCATATACGAAAAATTAATCCCCGTGAATTTTACATGGCTTCAATTCACGGATCGTTTACACATCGATTTAGGGCTTTTGCTGGATCCTATCTCGGTCATGATGCTGGTGGTCATTACCACGGTTTCATTGATGGTACATATATACAGTCTCGGATACATGAAAGGAGAACGGGGATTTCAGCGTTATTACGCTTTTCTCTCCCTGTTCAGCTTCTCCATGTTAGGATTAGTAGTAGCTACCAATATCTTCCAAATGTATATTTTCTGGGAGTTAGTCGGAGTCTCTTCCTATCTGCTGATCGGCTTCTATTATACCAAACCGGAAGCCGTAGCAGCTTCTAAAAAAGCATTTATCGTTACCCGCTTTGCCGACCTCGGGTTTCTGATCGGAATCCTATTATTGTCCTATTTCACCCAGACATTCAGTTTCGAGATGTTGACATCGGGAGACCGACTGTTGTTTGCCGATGCCGCCGGAAAGACATTCATGGGCTGTTCCGTTATCAGTTGGGCATTAGCACTTATTTTCATAGGAGGAGCAGGCAAATCGGCCATGTTTCCTTTACACATCTGGTTACCGGACGCCATGGAAGGTCCGACACCGGTTTCCGCTCTGATTCATGCCGCCACCATGGTCGTGGCAGGAGTGTATTTGGTAGCCCGACTATTCCCCGTCTATTACCTGGAAGCACCCGACGTTTTAGTCATCATTGCTATCGTGGGAGCTTTTACCTCTCTATACGCGGCCGTCGTCGCTTGCGTACAAACCGATATCAAACGGGTACTCGCTTTCTCTACCATTTCCCAAATCGGGTTCATGATGGTAGCCTTAGGTGTATCCGGCATGGACGGACACGCCGGACTGGGATATATGGCCTCCATGTTCCATCTCTTCACCCACGCCATGTTTAAAGCTCTGTTGTTTCTCGGGGCCGGAGCCATCATCCATGCCGTACACAGTAACGAAATGAGTCATATGGGAGGATTAAGAAAATATCTTCCGGTTACACATATTACCTTTTTGGTCGCTTGTCTGGCCATTTCGGGTATTCCCCCCTTCTCCGGCTTTTTCAGTAAAGACGAAATATTAGCCGCAACTTTTAATTTCAGTCCGGTACTGGGAAGTGTCATGAGCTTTATAGCCGCTTTAACCGCATTCTATATGTTCCGGTTATACTACAATATTTTTTGGGGCAAAGAGAATTCGCACGAACACACGCCCCACGAAGCACCCAGATCCATGACCATGCCGTTGGTATTCCTGGCCATTGTCACCCTGTTTGCCGGTTTTATTCCTTTCGGGAAATTTGTCAGCAGCAACGGAGCCGAATACATCATCCGTTTGGATTGGGCCGTGGCCGTCAGTAGCGTACTCATCGCCTGTATCGCTATTGCCATCGCCACTCGTCTGTATAAAAAGGAAAGCCCCATCCCCGCTCGTATGGCAAATGCTTTTCCTGCCTTATACAAGGCAGCCTCCAAACGATTTTACATCGATGAATGTTACCTGTTTATCACCAAACGAATCATCTTCAACGGGATTTCCCGTCCGATAGCCTGGTTTGACCGCCACGTCATCGATGGAACAATGAACGGTATCGCCAACTTATCCCAACGAACCGCTTACGTGATTCGGGGATTCCAATCCGGACAAATACAACAGTACGCTTATATTATCCTGTTGGGTACCCTGCTAATTGCTTTTTTAATCTTGTTCGTATAATCTAAATACACATAGATATGAATTTTTTATCCTTATTCGTTCTTATTCCGATCCTGATGATGTGCGGATTACTCTTTTCAGCCGACCTGAAACAGATACGAGCCGTTGTCGCCACGGGAGGATCTCTGTTGCTGGCTTTGGCCGTCGGATTGGTATTTGCCTACCTGGGCGAACGAAATGCCGGTAATACGGCAGAAATGCTTTTCACGGCAGATTGCGTATGGTACGCTCCGCTCAATATACATTATTCCGTAGGAGTCGACGGGATCTCCGTTGCCATGTTACTGCTCTCCTCCATTATTGTTTTCACGGGAATATTTGCCTCTTGGAAAATGGAGTTCCTGCAAAAAGAATACTTCATGTGGTTCTGCTTGCTCGCCGTCGGCGTATTCGGCTTCTTCATCTCCATCGATCTGTTCACCATGTTTATGTTCTACGAGATCGCCCTGATTCCCATGTATCTGTTGATCGGGGTATGGGGGAGCGGAAAAAAGGAGTATGCAGCCATGAAATTAACGCTAATGTTAATGGGAGGATCGGCATTACTGCTTGTCGGCATCCTGGGAATCTATTTCCATTCGGCCGCCGGCGGAGGTCCGGTAACCATGAATCTGCTTCAGATCTCCCGGGCTCATATTCCGGTAGAAGCTCAACATTGGTTCTTCCCCTTGACATTTGTCGGTTTCGGCGTTTTAGGAGCCTTGTTCCCGTTTCACACCTGGTCTCCCGACGGTCATGCATCCGCACCGACGGCCGTCTCCATGTTACACGCGGGAGTATTGATGAAACTGGGAGGTTACGGCTGTTTCCGGGTAGCCATCTACCTGATGCCCGAAGCCGCCAAGGAACTATCCTGGATATTTATCATCCTGACGGGTATCAGTGTGGTATACGGAGCCTATTCGGCCATCGTTCAGACCGATTTGAAATACATCAACGCTTACTCCTCCGTGAGTCATTGCGGTTTGGTACTGTTTGCCATTCTGATGTTAAATCAGACCGCCATGACCGGAGCCGTACTCCAAATGCTTTCCCACGGTTTGATGACCGCCCTCTTCTTCGCCCTTATCGGAATGATATACGGACGCACACATACGCGGGATATCCGGGAAATGGGCGGATTGATGAAGATCATTCCCTTCCTGGGTTGCTGTTACGTCATTGCCGGTTTAGCCTCTTTAGGTTTACCGGGATTAAGCGGATTCGTGGCCGAGATGACGGTATTCGTCGGATCGTTCCAACACACGGACACCTTCCACCGGGTCTTCACCATTATCGCCTGTACCTCTATCGTTATCACGGCAGTCTATATCCTGCGGGTGGTCGGCAAATTACTATACGGACAAGTCGTTAACGAACACCATCTGGCACTTACGGATGCCAACTGGTACGAACGTTTATCCGTCATCGTCCTGATTCTGGCGATAGCCGGTATCGGTCTGGCTCCCTTATGGGTTTCCAATATGATCCGCGACAGCTTGTTACCGGTCATCAACGTGTTGAACTATTAGTAATCATCAAACCTCAAAATAAAATGTATTACACGAACTTAATGCCATTAAAAGAAGAACTATCCTTGGTTGCCTTGATAGTCATCCTTCTGCTATACGATATATTCGGTTCTCCCAAAAGCCTGAAATATTTTCAACCGACAGCCTGTATCCTGATGGGAATACATACGCTGTTGAATCTGTTTCCCGGCGAAGCTGCTTCCGCCTTCGGAGGTATGTATCATTACGAACCGATGGGAGGAATCGTAAAAACAATTCTGAACATAGGTACACTACTTATTTTCATGCAGGCAAACAACTGGCTGAAAAGCGAAGAGACCATCATTAGAAGGGGTGAATTTTACATGATTACCCTCTCGACGCTGTTAGGCATGTATTTTATGATTTCTGCCGGAAACTTCCTGATGTTCTTCATCGGAATGGAAACCGTATCCATCCCGATGGCCACCTTAGCCGCCTATAATAAATACAAGAATCTTTCAGCGGAAGCCGGAGCCAAATACATTCTTTCGGCGGTCTTCGCCTCCGGGCTGGCTCTTTACGGTATCTCGTTAATATACGGCACGGTCGGAACCCTCTATTTTGAAGATATTCCCGCGGGTATCAACGGTAGTCCCATCCAAATCATGGCCTTTGTATTCTTTTTCACGGGATTAGGTTTCAAACTATCCTTAGTTCCCTACCACCAATGGACTCCCGATGTTTACGAGGGTGCCCCGACCAGCGTAACGGCCTATCTTTCCGTTATCTCCAAAGGATCGGCCGCTTTCGTGTTAATGACCATTTTGTGTAAAGTCTTCGGAAACCTGATCAACGAGTGGCAAGCCATTCTTTATGGGGTGATTATCGCCACCATCACCTTGGCAAACCTCTTTGCCCTGCGCCAACAAAACATAAAACGATTCTTCGCCTACTCCTCCATCTCGCAGGCAGGATACCTCATGTTGGGTGTGATCAGCGGATCGGCCATGGGTATGACGGGGTTGGTGTACTATATTCTGATTTACATGCTTTCGAATTTAGCCGCTTTCGGGGTTATCGCCATTGTCGAAACCCGCTCCGGAAAACTGAACATCGACGAGTACAACGGCTTGTATTCAACAAATCCCAAGTTAAGCATCGTCATGATGATCGCTCTGTTTTCTCTGGCAGGGATTCCCCCTTTTGCCGGATTCTTCAGTAAATTCTTCATCTTTGCCGCTGCCGCTAAAGAGGGATATTACGTTTTGGTATTCATCGCCTTATTAAACACGATTATCTCCCTTTACTACTACCTGAGAATCGTAAAAGCCATGTTTATCAACAAAAACGAAGAAGCAATCACGACCTTCCGCTCGGATAATTACACCCGGTTAAGCCTGCTGATTTGCAGTACGGGTATTCTCTTATTAGGCATCATCAGCAGCGTTTACGAATACATCGACACGTTCAGTAAATTTTAATTTTCCCTCTTAATACAATCCCCTTTATCTCTTTCACGGAGAATAAAGGGGATATTATTTACGCAACATTACGACCAGCCGCAAGCTTTAATTTATTTGGACAATACCCTCCCCGTAAAAATAAGGCCCGAAGATAAAAGAGTGGAAAGTTTGCCGTTCCGGATTATACACCCCCAATAAGTTTTCGTTACTTCCTACCTCTTTAAAATCGGATACGACATAAAAAAGTTTGGAATATTCCTGGTAAACGGGAGAATGCCAATACCCCTGCAATTCCGTCACTTCCCGCTTTACCTCCAAGGTTTCAGAGTTTAAAATTCCTATATAAGTTTTATCTTCCTCGTCCTTTTCGCAAACACTCAATAAACCGACCTCTTTATTCATACAGAATAACTCGTTTCGTTTTCCATCCAGAACCCTCTCTTTCATACTACCCGATTTTGTATTCAAGGAGATCAGGCACTCCTTTTCCAGCCCGGATTCCGTGTTCGAGGAAATTCCGGCAATAAAAACAAGATTCCCGTTTACCGGATCATGAATAAATGTACTCTCTTTTCCCGCGAACGGCTGTATATCCTCTTTTTTCACCCAAGTCCCGATCTCCGTCTGACTGCCGGTTTCGTGATCTATTTTTAACAACTGCAATACCGTTCGCTCTTTAACCTCCTTGTCTGCACGCAAAACACAGAGATCATTCCCGATTTTACCCCAGGAGATCAAATCACGTGTATCTGTTAACTCCTTATATTTGATCATTAACTCCCTATATCCGACGACCTTCAATGAATCTTCATACATATCCGGATTAAAAGAGACTATTGTAATCCGCTCCTGATCCTTTAACAGTCCGAACACAGGCTTTACCCCGGAAATCTTGATCAAACTTTTCAAAGGGAGAGTTTCAGGCAACAAACACCGGGGCATAAACATACTCCAAGGGAAACTACCCATCCTCCAGATAGAACGCTCATCACCCCATCCTCCCCAGACATATAAACCACAATCCTCTTTACCGATATTCAGCTCTCCTATATCCTGTCCCACCTTATTCCGGATAACAACAACCCGGAATCTCCCTGCCCTATACCGGGGAATAAAAAAAGTGATATAGTCCTCCGTACATTCCAACGGTTTTATATTAGGCAAAAATTCAATTACAACTGTCTCCGAACGGGAATAAGCCTCCGACTCCAAAGCAATTTCATCTTTTACCGTAAAACCCTTAGCCCGTATCATCACCAAAGTATTTACAGGAAGAGCGGTCAATAAGTCAGGCATCTGAACATCCGTAATACCGATATGACCCTTTTTATACAACCTCCGGCTAAAATCGTCTTTATCGCAACTCGTAAAAGAGACCATTAGAATCATCATTATACCCCAAAATAGATGTCTTTTCATTTTTTATAAATATATAGCGTGAATATTTTATGCGTATATTATTGGAATACTTTCAAGATATCACAACCTACAATTAGCCCAAAATTAAACACAAATAATCAAATAAACAACAATAATAGAAAAATACAATATTATATTAATACAACATCACTCAAAAATGTCAATCCGTATACATTTTTATCAGGTAATTCAAACAGAAAAGCAGTTAGAAGTAAAAACCCAGATCAAAATAGAATTTTAATTTTTTATCCCGGTCGGAAAGGCTGAACACGACATCTATCGGTCCTAAGCGGGAATCTCTGGAGTAAGAAACGCCTCCGCCCCAAATACCCCGTCGACCCCACATATCGAAAAAACGATCGTCCTGTTGCGCGTAATTACCGATCAGCGAGGCATAATGCCGCCCCCCCATGCGTTGCCGTAACTGGAACCTCCACACCAAAAGCGAGTGCTCGGCCATTTCCATATGGCTGATTCCCCAGAAGGCTATCTGCTGGGGCTGATAACGGCCGGGCTGAACACCTCCCATGCAATTCATATAGGAATAAGCCGGGTCCCGGCCTATCAATACCCGCCCGGAAACAGAGGGTAACATTTTCAAACGATTCGTAAGCGATATCACGCCCTCCAAACGAGACTCCAGAACAGAAAAGGGAGAATGCTCCTTATAGGTAATCATATTATCGGTATACAGGGAGTAATCGGCCTGAAACGAGACTCCCCGGGTCGGATAGTAGCGCCGGTCGTAAGTCTCTAAACGGGCTAACCCGTAATAGCTAAAAAAGCCCTCCGGACGGACGTCCATCACCTCTCCTCCATCGGAAAAAAGAAAAGAGTTATAATCGAAATACTCGTAACGCAAGCCCACCTGAAATTGAAAATTCCGGAAATACAGATTGGAAAGCCCGAGTTCTCCCATATGATAACGAAACGTCATATTGTAATCCTTATGTCCTTCCCGGTACACGTTAACGTCACTGAAACGAAACATATAAGCCAGATTGAAACGACGCAAAAAAGTATTCTCCAATGTATATTCGAGACGCACGTAGGGATTGGCACTCAAACGCCCCGTTACGGAAAACTGGGAACCTCGCAGAGTTTTATTGTTCAATGTCGTATTGATCAGGATTGCCGCCATCTCCTCGGAATCAAACCGAAAACCCAAATTGACGCGACTCATCGGATGTTCTTTTAAGGTCAACTCCAAATCATAGGGAGGATTCCCGACCAACCGGTAATTAACGGCACTAAATGCTTTTGTCCCGTACAACACCGAAATCGTTCGATGCAAATCCTGCAAGGAGATCTCACTATTTTCCCGGACATACAATTTCCTCCTTACCCACTTTTCATCTTTCGAGGAGACGCCCTGAATCCGGATATTTCGTATCTTAAAATGTCCGGAAGGCACTAAACGGCTCTTCTCCCCGTTCGAATCTATCTTTTCCGGCTCCATTCCGATTTTCTCCTTGAAGGCCATCAACTCATCCCACTTCAGCAATGCGGCGATCTTTCCCCGGGCCAATAGAGAATCGATTGCTTCTGCACTAAAACTGGCTGCCGAATAACCTTTTACATTAGGACGTATCAACAGATCGGTCTGCTTCAGATTGGCCTCGTATTTATTCATACAGAGCAAATTAATAATCTGAGGGATCACCTGAGACACGGATTTCAATTCGTCCGCACCGAGTAGATCGGCCTGCACATCCACGCCGATAATGACCTCCGCACCCAACGCCTTAGCTACATCCACCGGAAAATTATTCAATACCCCGCCGTCAACCAATACCATATCCTCCATTAAAACCGGAGTAAAAGCTCCCGGAATCGCCATACTGGCACGCATCGCCAGAGCCAGATTACCCTGATCGAGCCAGACCTCCTTCCGGGTTATCATATCAGCCGCAATACAGGTAAAAGGAATAGGCAATTTCATAAAATCCAAAGAGTCATGATAGCCGATCGTCAGATCCTGAAACAGATTATAGATATTCTGACCGCTTACAAATCCCAAGGATCGTCTCTGCTTTCTGTTTTTATCGAAAGGTATGGATAACAAATATTTCTCATCCTGCTCCTTCTCGGAAAAAGAGAGGTCATACCGGTAAACCTTATCACTCAATAAAAATTCCCAATTCTGACGGCGTACCATACTGTCGAGGGCATCCGCACGGTAACCTATGGCGTATAGCCCCCCCACGATAGATCCCATGCTGGTTCCGACAATAATGTCAACCGGAATACCGGCTTTTTCCAAAACCTGCAATACCCCGATATGAGCCACCCCTTTAGCACCTCCGCCGCTTAATACAAGTCCGACCTTCTTCCGTTGTGCATCCGTGGTATTGCACAATAACAGGAGAATAAAAAAAGACAACCAGACTCTTTTCATGGGATGCAGGTATTATTCCATCACTTTTTACCGGATAAACTTAAAATCCATTTACTGATCTCCTCCAAAGCCAAGGGAGAAAAAGTTTGTTCTATAACTCCATATTCCCGGGGAGTTCCCGTGGTACACTCTTGAAACAAATGGTTTAATCCGGGTAATTTTTTTATTTCGAACCGTTTGTTTTTCCCTTCCGTCAAAGCTTTTCGTATAGCCTCTAAGTTCACATCGGCAGGAACCTGCAAATCTTTTTCTCCATTCAACGCCAATACCGGACACTTCACCTTTTTCAGTATCGGATAAGGATCATACCTGAGCAAAGCCGTATACGAGGGCACCAGACAGCCGTCCACCTGCACCTGAATCCATCTCTCGACGCTCATATTTCCGGGTTTCAAAAAAAGATGTTCGTGTGCGAAACGGGAAACAAGAGCCGTAATAGAGTCTCTTTCTTTTTCAGGATCGTCCGAAGCAATAATCCGATTAAAGATCGTCCGGTCCAAATCGCCGATTTTTTCTGCTAACTTCGGGTCCATCCCGTAAGCCTTCCCGATCAACGCTTTTTGCAATAAAATAAGTTGATCTCCTCGGATACCGGGGCCAGCCAATAAAACAATAAAGGAAACATGTTTGTTTCTATCTGCCACGATAGGAGCTACACATCCCCCCTCGCTGTGACCGACCAATCCGATTTGCCGAATCTTCCTTTCTCTCCTTAAAAAATTGACCGCCGCATCCGCATCTGAAGCGAAATCCCATAAAGAAGAGGTTCCGAAATTACCCGTAGAGGCTCCCACTCCCCGATCGTCCACCCGCAATACGCCTATACCTTGTCGTGTCAAATAATCGGCCAAAATCCAAAAAGGTTTATGTCCCATCATCTCTTCATCCCTATTCTGCGGGCCGCTACCGCTGATCAGCACGACCACCGGAAAATTCCTTTTTCCTTCCGGCAGGGTCAATGTTCCGGCCAACCTGACGGAATCTTTTTTATTCTCGAAAAACACCTCCTCGACCCGGTAAGGATAAGGTTCTTTGGGCTCCTGATACCGTACGTTTCCATCTCCCGGAACAAAAAGTAAAAAAGAGGTGTATCCCATCTGCTCAAAAGTCCCCTCTATCTCCCCCTTTTCGTTCAACTTTCCCGTGTATTCAACACCTAATCGCCGAATAACGAAGCGTAATTGTTCATCTTTCCAACGAACGCTGTCGACAGGGATTCCGATGGCACTCTGATAAGGGCTGTCTAAAGAAGCGATATATCCGCCTTCGTTTTTATCGATATGTAACACGAGCTTTAAAGCCCCTCCCGGAAGAATTAATACCCCATTCCATGCACCCGTATGACGTTGAGCTGAAACCGTTCCGGAAAGCCCTATAAAACAAAATACCCAAATGATTAAAAAAGATTTCATCGGTCTCGTATTGATTCTTTCACAAATCTACAAAATTTGCAACTTGATCCCGAAAGAAAGACTTAAAATATCACCTAAACCGATGTATCTGTTCCCGACAGCGCTAATAAGATATAAATCACAGGTACTGAATTCATAAAAAAACGTCATTTTTTTAAAGGGGGCACTCCGGTCCAACCCGAAAGTAAGCCGTTGTCCGATAAAAGCATGAAAACGAACACGGGTAGAAAATTTATAGTAATTATTCGGGTAACGCTCCGGCTCCTTTACCCAAAAATCATCGTCCAATACCGTATTCACGTAAATACCCGTCGTTAAAGGATCGAACGACCACCGCTTTCCCAGATAAATATTAGTCCAGGGAATATAATTCTGTTTCAATGTCAAAGTAACCTTAGCCTCATTCGAGGAAAAACGAGGTATAAAACCGATCAGGAAATCGGTCTCCCATTGATCTCTCTTTCCGTAATCCCACCCCATTCCTAACGAAAGCAATCCCATAGAACCGGCAAATTGCAACTTCTGGTATTTAGGAATTAATTTTTGCCAGACTGTCTGATAATTAGCCAATTTCCGTTCATAACGCTTTTCTAAACGTTTCTGTCTGTCCAAACGGCGGGCTTCCCTCTCTTTAATCCGGATACTGTCGGCATCCTGCTGTGCATAAAGAGGTGAAGCGACAAAAAGCAATAACCCGACTCCCCATTTAATAATAGACCACTTCATAACTATATCCTTTCGGGGTTAAAGTAAACAACAGGTAATTTTTATCTTTCATACAACTGCAACCGTAATACATGATTCCGTCTTCAAACAAATCCTCCGCCATCAAAGTATGATTATGTGCATGTAAGCAAAATTCCATCTTAGGAAACTGTTTTAATAATTCATGGAACACCCGGGATACATTATTATTAAACTCGACATCCCCCGGACGGACATGCATCACGGGAATAGTACGCTTAAAACCCGAAACACTATCCTGCAACTCGTTATAGATAAAAGAAAAATCAGGAATCGGATGGGAATAATCAAATTCAAGAGCATTCGTATTCATACAAATAAATTTCGTATCTCCCGCTATAAATGAAAAATTCAAATCCCCGTATATCTTTTTATACACGTCGACTCCATTTCCCAATACGTCATGATTACCGAGCAAGGCAACGTAAGGGACTTTTAACTTCGACATGATGTCACGTACCCATTCAAACTCCTTGGTTAAGCCGAAATCGGAGATATCTCCGCCATGAATAACAAAATCCACATCATCCCGGGTATTTACATGAGAGACAAATTTTTGGGTCTCGTCATACCAACGCTGACTATCTCCCATCAACACGAAACGGATCGTATCCTTCCCTTTGCAAACCTCCCCGATACGGGTAATATTCTTCTCGTTTATTCCCCTCTCACCATTTAAACGGACGTCATAAGGATGATATTCTATCAAATCGCAACTATACACACATAAAGCGATCGCTAATACTACGCCTATTTTCATTATAAGTTTATTTTACATACACCATAGATTAGAGTGAAGATACAAAAAACAGACCAAACACAACGTATTTTAAGATAATAAATATTAAAATCAAATATTAAACTGTTTCTATTTCCGAATTCCTTACCCTATCTGTTTTTTATCACAACCTATTATCTTTGCATTCGAAATACAGAATCTTATGAAGACCAAAATAAACAAAACGAACGCAGCCCGTTTACTGGACAAAGCCAAAATCGAATACGAACTCGTTCCTTACGAAGTCGATGAAAACAACCTGGCCGCAACCCATGTTGCAGAGCAATTGAATGAAGACATCGAACAAGTTTTTAAAACCCTTATACTGAAAGGAGACAAAAACGGCTTTTTTGTCTGCGTCATTCCCGGAAACCAAGAAGTCGATCTGAAAACGGCAGCCAAAGTATCCGGCAATAAAAAAGCGGATCTGATTCCCATGAAAGAATTGCTCCCCACGACCGGATATATCCGGGGAGGCTGTTCTCCCATCGGGATGAAAAAAGAGTTTCCCACCTATATCCATGCTTCCTGCCTTAACTTCGACTACGTCTATATCAGTGCAGGCATCCGGGGCCTGCAAATCAAAATCGCCCCCACAGACCTGATCCGTATCACCAAAGCAATGACGATCGAAGAATTAAGCGATTAAAAAATTCTGAGATTCAGGGATTAAAAGATTAGGTGATTTCAGATTTATGATTTCGGATTTTAGATTTATGATTTCAAGAGGGCGGAATCAGAAATTAATCATAAACCAATTTTAAATCTACAATTTAAAATTTACAACTAATTGAAGAG